>JABDFN010000132.1 GCA_013286485.1 Bacteroidota bacterium | reverse complement strand
TTCGTACTTTCCACGTAGGTGGTGTGGCTGGTTCTTCTGCTATTGAATCTCAATTAGTAGCTAAGTTCGATGGTAATATCCAGTTTGATGGTTTACGTACAACAAAATATACAGACGCTGAAGGTGAAGAACAAATAGCAGTAATAGGCCGTACAGGTGAAATGCGTATAGTGGATGTTGCTAACGATCGCTTACTGATAACTAACAACATTCCTTATGGTTCTACACTAAAAGTGGCTAACGGTAAAAAAATAGCCAAGGGAGATGTGATCTGTACATGGGATCCGTTCAATGCGGTTATCATCTCTGAAATAACCGGTAAAATACATTTTGAAAATGTAATTGAAGGTGTTACTTTCCGTGAAGAAGCAGATGAACAAACAGGCCACCGCGAAAAAGTGGTAATTGAAACGAAAGATAAAACCAAGATACCTTCTATTATAGTAAAAGGCGCCAAGGAAGAAAAATCATACAACTTACCTGTTGGTTCTCATATAGTAGTAGATGCTGAAGAAGATGTACACAATGGTCAGGTTATAGTGAAGATACCACGTGTAATGGGTCGTAGCCGTGACATTACGGGCGGTCTGCCACGTGTAACTGAATTGTTTGAAGCACGTAATCCAAGCAACCCTGCTATCGTTGCAGAAATTGATGGTGTAGTATCTTTTGGTAGCGTAAAACGCGGTAACCGTGAGATCATCGTCGAAAGCCGCGAAGGATTAGTGAAAAAATACCTCGTTCCTCTTACACGTCATATTATGGTGCAGGATGGAGACTTTGTGAAAGCAGGTACTTCATTATCTGATGGTGCAACAACGCCAGGCGATATCCTCGCTATTAAAGGACCGTTCGCTGTACAGGAATACCTGGTAAACGAAATACAGGAAGTATATCGTTTGCAGGGTGTGAAGATCAATGATAAACATATTGAAGTGATTGTTCGCCAGATGATGCGTAAAGTGACTATCGTCGATCCGGGAGATACAAAATTCCTGGAAGAAGATACAGCTGATAAGTTTGAATTCATGGAAGAGAACGACTGGATATTTGATAAGAAAGTAGTTACTGAAGGCGGTGCTTCTGAAAAGATGCATGCAGGCCAGATAGTAACACTGCGCGAGATACGTGAAGAAAATAGCGTATTGCGCCGTGCAGATAAAAAACTGGTTGAATACCGTGATGCTAATCCTGCTACATCAGCTCCGCTGTTGTTAGGTATTACTAAAGCTTCATTAGGTACACATAGCTGGATTTCTGCTGCGTCCTTCCAGGAAACTACGAAAGTATTGTCACAAGCCTCAATCAATGGTAAGACCGATGACTTGCTTGGCTTGAAAGAAAACGTAATTACAGGTAACCTCATCCCGGCAGGTACTGGTATGCGCGATTACGATGATATCGTAGTAGGTTCTAAAGAAGAATTCGAATTACTGATGGCCAACAAAGATGTCCTTCAGTTTGACGAAGAAGAATAGTTAAGTACAAGCTTGAAATAAAAAATGCCACTCAATCGAGTGGCATTTTTGTTATTTTATTTCAGAAGTATTATATCCGGAGATGTTCCCCGTCTTTTTATCCTGCAATAAAGCTGCAACAAAAATATTGCTTTTATCAACGCCTTCTGGTAGCTCAAAGCTTATTTGCTTGCCTGTGGCTATTTTGAAGTCCCTTACAAGATTGATATGGTTTAATATTCTTCCTTCATTCTCCCCATTTTTTACATGAGTACTAGCTTGTTTCTGTACCAGGCAGACAACAATGTTATTGTCAGTTTTTTCAGCTGTGCAGTTTACTTCTATACTTTTTCCTTTGATTATAGCATTTATACGTAAGTCAGAAGTTGCAGATAATGCCTTATTGTTAATAGCATGTAACAATGTGCCTTTATCAGACCCCACGCATTCCTGTTCTCCGTTTATTACGGCTTGCGGTGTATAAGCACCATCCAGCTTAAAAATGCCTGTATAATACCTTTGCCTGGCTGTATTTTTAGCAGAGCTATATGTGTCCTTCCAACCTAAATGGTTCCAATAATCTACATGATAGCAAAGTACCAGTACATCAGTATGGTTTTGCTGTATCTCTGCTACAAGTTTATCAGCCGCAGGGCAACTGGAGCAACCTTCAGAAGTAAACAATTCTATTACTGATCTGCTATTGGTCGATCCTTGAGGTTGTGCGATACTTCTCAAGTGGACAAAACATATCACCACTATACTTATAAGCATTATGGTGATTGATGAAATAAATAGGTATTTTCTTTTCATTTTACTTATTAGCCACAAAATCCAATACAGCAGAATTCATACAATATCTTAGGCCTGTTGGCTGAGGCCCGTCATTAAATACATGCCCTAAATGTCCGCCGCATCTCGCGCATACCACTTCGGTGCGGTCCCCATCCGGATCAGGTTTCTCTTTCACACTGTTTGGTGTAGCTGGTTTATAAAAGCTGGGCCAACCCGTTCCGCTGTCAAATTTGGTATCAGAAGAAAATAATAGATGCCCGCAACAAGCACAATAATAAACACCTGCTTTATGATTATCCCAGTACGCACCGGTATACGATCTTTCGGTAGCAGCTTCGCGAGCTATCTGGTATTCTCCCGTAGA
>JABDFN010000131.1 GCA_013286485.1 Bacteroidota bacterium | reverse complement strand
GATGCATGCGCCTGCAGAAATGCCTATGATTAAAAATGCCGGATTAATACTCGACTGGTGTAAATTACATAATTATGCTTCTTATTATTTAAAAGAGCATTGTCGTATGGATTCCGCTGAAATGATAGCGCATCGGGGCAAGTGCCATTTACTTTTAATACCCCAAGGCAAAGAATATCCATTGTATATTAAGGATATAAAGGAAGGAGCATCACTACCTGCTTAGATTCCTAAAAATGACTTGTTTTTGAAAAAGGTAAAGTTATTATTTAGCATACCGAATTTTATTACTGCGGGTAGCGGGCGTGAGATGTTTAATATTATTGAGCGACTAGATAAAAATATCTTCGAACCTGTTATAGTTATTTCAAAACCAGGAGGTACGTTATACGAAGAGATATTGTCAAAAGGTTATACAGTAATTGTCCAAGCGTTTAATGCAGAAAATGTTAATGGTATTATTGCATTACTATTTTTACCTGTTCTATAATATGCATGGTAAGTACCGAGTCTATTTGTAAAGATATGAGTATATAGATTTAGTTTATCAAACAGAAACAGAATGTAGTGACCTGCAGGGTCATCAAATATACTAGTAGCTCCTGCTACATAGTCAACACAGTTTTTCAATAACTTTTGGTGATCAACCGGCTCATAAAATTGGCCTAGAATAACAAGCGTGTGAGTGCTACTTTGCTTTTCACAAAGAAATATTATATCATTCTGAGGAAGGCTCAAATAATATTTGCCATCAATATTTTTTTGCCATGCTGTATTATTCAATCTCGCTTTCTGCGGTTCTTGTGTTCCTATCCATAAATCGTAAAAGGCACTCATGCAATACCTGTCATTTTCTTATATACTCTTGCAAAACGTTCTGCTTCTGCTTCTAAACTATGTTTCTCGTGAACGACTTGAACAGCTTTTGACACAAGTTTTTCTGCATACCCTCCATCAGCCTGATACTTTTTAATACAAACTGCAAGATCATCTTCATCGCCTGGCGTAAATATTAATCCTGTATCATCAGGAATAATCAAATCTCTGCTACCAGCAACATTACTAGCAATACAAGGTGCACCTGCAGCCATTGCTTCTAGCAGAGCAACCGGGCAACCTTCCTCATGGCCGCCAAACATGGAAGTAGGTAGCACAAAAGTATCACATGCATTTAATAACCCATTCACATTTGAAATGTCCCCAGGCATTTGCACTCTGTCAGTCAAGCTAAGTTTTAATACTAAGTGCTGTAGTTCATTTAAATATATTTCATCTTTTTGTGCACCAGCTAATATTAAATATGTTCCTTCGGTCTTTGCAATCGCTTTTATTAATGTAGCCTGATCTTTTACTCTTACAAGTTGCGCAATACAAACAACAAGAAAGAGATTTTCAGGAATATTGTATTCTTGTCGAATATTGTTTGCAGTATTAGGTTTGAACTTTTATATTGGCCAGGGTGATGATGCTGCGGTAGCATATAGTTGTGGATTCAATATGGATGTATATTATCCATATGGCTCTGATGTATATAAATATTCGTATTTACCACAAGGGTATTCTCTTAAAGCGAAAATAACCTATCCTTTAAGAAGAGGTAAATTTAAAATTACCAGGGAGCAATTAAAAAAAGGACCCATCAGTAAATATATAAGAGGTGCAATAGTAAATGCCAATAATATACTTGCAGAGTACACAAATGAAGATTTTGAGAATAAACTAAATGGGCTTAATTATAAGGGTCAGTATAAGCATGTTCCAATGCCATTTATTTACTTAAAAGAATATGAAAGTGTACAAGATTGGGGAAATGCTGATGTGCATTGGAGATCAATTGTTAATAAGATAAGACAAAAAAACGATTTTATATTATTGTATCATGGCAGGCAGGAATGGAAAACTTATTACAATGAATTTACGCTAAAGAATATGCATTATGTAATGATAGGTTTTGCTAATTATATAAAGAAGAATCCTTCAGCAAAAGCATCATTAGTAATGATAGAATATGGTAATGATGTAGAAAATTCTAAGTTACTCATCGAAGAGTTAGGTATTACTAAACATGTACACTGGATGCCTAAAATGTACCGTAAAGACCTCATGTTCCTGATAAAAAATGCAGATGTATGCTGTGGGGAATTTGGCCGTAGTTATTTAACATTTGGAACGATAATTGAGGCTATGCAGATGAAGAAACCAGTAATACATTACAGGGACGATTCTTTATATACAGACAAGTATCCTTCATTATACCCTTTGTTTAATGCAAGTGATCCGGAACAAATAGAAAATGCAATCATTACTGCTATATCAAACCCTGATTTAGTAAAGAGAATGGGTGAAGAAGCGCAAGCATGGGTAAAAAAATATTTTGTGCAGAAACCTGTTGCATTTTTACAATCCTTAATTGAAGAAAAATTTAACGAAGGGAATTAATTATGTTTTGTCTAAATCAAAAACGTATAAAATATGAAAATTAGGAAAATACTTTCTGCATATAAAATAAAACTCTTTGGGCATCATTTAAAGTTAATAAAAACCAACTTGCTGGGCAAAGAGTTGTTTGTATATGATGGTACAGTAATTGAGAAAGTCGATAAAGATGATGCTTGGTTTTATGCATTATCACAAAATCATGAAAAGATATATGATATAGGTGCAAATATAGGTTATAC
>JABDFN010000130.1 GCA_013286485.1 Bacteroidota bacterium | reverse complement strand
TAAACCATGCCCATAATGCAAATGAATCTCAGGCAGCAAAAGATAACATGCAGGCATGGATGACATGGATGCAGGGTCTTGCTCAGGCAGGAACACACTTGTAGCCTCAGATCCATTGCTGCCAACAGGCAAGCTCGTAAACGGCAAAGCTAAGGTTGTAACAGATGGTCCGTATGTAGAAGCCAAAGAAATGGTAGGCGGTTATGTAATAGTAAATGCAAAAGACATAAACGAAGCTGTAGAAATTTCAAAAGGCTGCCCCATTTTTAATGAGGATGGCAAACTGGAAGTAAGGCCTATACAGAAGATGGAAATGTAAAAACTCAGTTTTAATGTATTTTAAAAAACACAGGGATGCCTGTGTTTTTTTGTAGATAATACTATATTAGGTACAATATAAAACTAGTGATTTTGAATAAGTTAGCTTCATGAGATAGTATATGGGATTTATTCGTTACCTTTAGTAACCATGCAACACCAGGTACAACTATTAAAAACGTTTCCGATAGATATTGTAAAATCGCATATTGAGAGTGTGAAAGGTGAAAAAATATCTTATTCTTTAACAGAGAAAGGCTCGTTCTACGCCTTAGACATCAAGTACGATTCATTAAGCTCCTATACCACTTTCATGGAAAGGCTGCATACGCTTTGGAGAAACATCAGGGAAAAGAAATAATCTCTAAAAACAAAAAGCACCCGCCGTGGCGGATGCTTGTAAAATGATGTAAGTATGTATTAGATAACTTTTACGTTAACTGCATTCAAACCTTTTTTACCATTTTGTACTTCATAAGACACTTTGTCGTTTTCACGAATTTCGTCCATAAGACCCGATACGTGTACGAAAATGTCCTGACCGCCAGCTGACGGTGTGATGAAACCAAATCCTTTAGTTTCATTGAAGAATTTTACTGTTCCTTCTTGCATTACTTATTTTAATTTAATTAATAAAACGCAAAGATACAGTATTTATATCATCTTTCCGCATTTAAATGATTATCCTATAATTAAGCCATATATCAAAGGCCTTTATTCAACAACCAGCTTTTGACAACTATTTGTATTCTTACCTGCTACTCTCAGAAAATACATTCCCGCAGGTATATGATCAATGTGCTGTATTATATCATTTTTACCAGCTATTATATTCACATTCGTTTCCTGCAAAGTTTTTCCTGCAACATCAGTAATAAGAATATGAATATTGTCTGTAATAGTAGAATTAACCGCTACATGCACAATTCCTGTAGCCGGCATTGGCCATAATTGTATACTGTTAACTACTTCATTTATTTCATTTATACCACTCGATGAATTTTTCCAAACGTCGATAATTGTCTTTGCTGTAGAACTTCCTGCACAATAAGGCAATGAATACATAGCTTCAATAGTACGCAGCAGATCATCAAAACCTATTGTCTCCGAATAGCTACCACCCTTTACACCTTGCCCTATAAAGAAGACCAGTATATGCTGTACAGTAGATGATGACGATTCATCGTAGGTAAACAGCAGCATACTATTGTTTGTTTTGGCCCATTGTATATATCCGTCCATATGATTGTGAAACCAACTATCACCGGGCGTAATGCCGGCAGAGCTTGATGGGGTATGCATATTATCCATTTCATTAGGCACTACAAATGCAACAGTAGGTAGCGAATCATAATTGGTTGGGAAATAAGTAAAAGGCAGATTGGTGGTGGTTGGTAATTGGTTAGTACCGTTTCCCTGCCAATCAGACCATGAATTATGCTTACGCGCATAATTGGCATAGCTGGTTCCTAAATAACCTACTGAAGGCAGGTCTTCTGAATAGCCTGCAAAACTATAACCGTTGGCTATCAAAGAAGCTCCCAGGTTACAGGTAGTAAATTGAACAGCAGTAATACTATCGCCAGAGATACCTTGCGACGAACCGGAAAACAAATACAGATAATTAGGCTCGCTGCCTGATACACTGCCATATGCTTGTGAAAATACAGCAGCGTCTGTATCGCTTAACAGCGAATTGATATAAGGCGCTAACGAACTGCCTACAATATCAGTATAGTCCCTGTTCTCGAGCATGATCACAACAAGGTGCTTAGGCTTTGGCAATGTTTGGGCATAAGAAGGACTTATCACAAATAATGCAAGTAAAAAGAATATATAATATTTCACAAGATCAAATTTTAACTAGCGAAAGTAGCTGTAACAATATGCTTTCAATATGATTATACATTATGTAACCATTAAGTAATTGTTACGAACAAAAGCAACTAACAGCCATGATCTATTCAATTTCATATAACAAATTGTACATTAGTAGAAAGGTATATACACATATGTTTCGCAAAAAACTCGTATCTGAAAAAACAAAACTAAAAGACCCTATTAAATGGCGCGGACATGAAATAACCCGTATAGAAGCTTTTAGCGATGCCGTATTTGCTTTTGCAGTTACCTTGCTCATTATGTCCCTGGAAGTACCTAAGAGCTATACAGAGCTAATGAGATCCATGCGTCTTGCTCTTCCATTTGGAATTTGTTTCGCAATTACAATGAGCATTTGGTACCAGCAAAATCTTTTTTTCAGGCGATATGGGCTGCACGATAGTGTAACAATATCATTAAATAGTTTACTCATGTTTCTGATATTGATCTATATGTTTCCTTTAAAGTTTTTAATTGGAGGAGCGCTTACAAAGGATTTTCAAGTAGAAACACCGAAACAAATGGCCAATGTATTTTGCTTATACAGCATTGGCTTC
>JABDFN010000129.1 GCA_013286485.1 Bacteroidota bacterium | reverse complement strand
ATTGATTCCATTTATAGCAGCTATTCCACCACCTCCATCGTGTGTGATGAACATAGCAACATCGCCTGTAAAAGAATTTCCTCTCCCGTTCCAGTACGCCATAAAAGGATATACCTGGCTTGCTCCCATTGAGCTATTGTAAGTATCATGTACTGTCCATATATACATAGATACAAGTTCTACAGCGATACTCTCATTTGCATATAATGTTTGCACCTGGTTGAAGAGGCCTGTAAGATAAGTTTGCGTTGCGCTAATGCCGCCTTGAAACACATTCATATCATAATCACATTCCCAATACACTTTTACTTTATTACAAATGTTCACTCCCGTAGTACGTGCCATATCATTTACAGCAGTGGTTTGCTTCGTATCAAACACATGGCACTGCGCTTTAGATTGTACTTTCAGGTCCCTGTCATTATATAATATATAATTACCGCTGCCATCTGTTAGTTTTCCAATTACAAAATTGCCTTCGTCATTCCCGAACAAACCCATTATGGTACCATCTGCAAAAATGCTCACTGCTGCCATCGACTTTTCTGGTCCACTCACCACACCCTGATAATGCAGCCCCTCATCATATGCACATTGGTGACGTCCGCCTCTATCAATATATCCAATATCAGCATTCCCTGCCAACGGATGTGATTGCAGCATTTTTAATGTATAAGATTTACCTGTAATGGTGGTTATAGTTAATTGTATAGCGCCAGGCCTTGATTGATATAAAGATGATGTTGCCAATACATCAGATTTTAATAAGATAGCTACACCCACCACATCATCATGAGTATTACCTGTAGTAGCACTAAATAGGTTTACCGGTACAAATGCCACACCTCCATTTTCAGCATTTTGCACTTTTTGTAATAAGACATTTTGGCCTTTTGCCTGCAGTGATAGTAAAACCACTATCCATATAACTGCTTTTTGTAGTATTTGTTTCGTTTGCATATCGGTGATTTTTGGTGAATATTATTTATATAAATAATGATATAAAGAGTTCGCGCTATAATATATGATCACGCCATTTGCTATTATTAATATGGTCATTACTACTATCATTTGCAGATGTACTCTTATTATATGCTTGGTTCGTTTCATGGTTCGCCAGGCTATTTGTTCTTATTCAACATTTCATGATATTCTCTTTCTAAACATTGTTTTTCTTTTGTGTCCCATACCCACACAGTTATCAGCGATGCTATTGTAAGCAGTACAACCGTTATTATGAGTACGCTGCGACGCTTGGGTTGTTTTATGACTGTCATTTCTTTATTATTTATGTTTCAGGCAAAGATGCAACTTGCATACCCCCTATGCAAATTTTTGGCGTAACGAACAAGTAAATAAATACGGTTTTTAACGGCCCCTTTTCTATTCATAAACAATTGATAATCAACATTTTAAATTGTTACGTTTTCGTTACGGCAAATATTTGGAGGAGGGCTATTGGCCGAGGTATGTTTGCATCGTCATTCACCATTTACAAACACTAAAAAACAAAGATTATGAAACAGTTATTCTCTCTTATTCTAATACTCGCACTCGGGTTTAACTCCTATGCGCAAACACCTGTACAGACAAATAAATCATTGTTAATAGAATCAAGCGCAGCATGGTGCGGCCCATGTGGTCAGAATGGAGCTCCATTTTATGAAGCTATGATTAGTGACCCTTACTCCAGCAACAAAACAATCTTTGTATCAATGCATCCCAGCTGGTACACAGCAAAAGATTCAAATAGTGAAAACTATACACTTTTTAGTAAAGTATGCGATGACTGGGCTACAGAGGTAGATCCATGGGGCTTCTTCCCAACTTTTAGTCTGAATTTTATAGACCATTCTGTTATGTACACTTATGGCACAGAGATATATAATGCATTGATGAGTGCCAGGGATTCATTTTCAGCTATAGCTACTGTTGCAAGCACGGGCTTTACTTTTAAACGTACGGGCAATACCATTAGCGTTACTACCCGTACTAAATTCTGGCAAAATGCATCTGGTGATTACTATGTTGGTGCTTATATACTCGAAGACAGTGTTGTACATGAACAAACTGCTTATGGGGGAGTACCATTAGGTATTGATACTATGCGTTATGTAATGCGTGCTTCTATGGACGGAAATAGCTGGGGTGACGAAATTGTAAATGGTAGTGTAAAAGCATGGCAATTTTTTAATAAAAGCTTTACATACACAGTTACAGACCCTACATGGGATGTTACAAAACTTAAAGTGATAGTAGTATTGTTCCAGAAAACCGGTGGCACGTACACTTATGTTAATGCTAATGAAGTAGCAACTGCAACCTCACCCGACCCTACTTATGTGCCCACTACACAGAGCAACATAAATACGGTTTCAGTATACCCTAATCCTGCAACAGACAAAGCCAACATCAAAATAATAGTTAGCAATGCTACAGCAGGTACAATATCTATAACAGACGCAATTGGTCATGTAGTATATAATTCCGATAAGCAAAATTTTGAAGCCGGTACTTCGGTTCACGCAATCTCCATTTCAGGTTTCGCACCGGGCAACTATATAGTTTCAGTAAATACGGAGGAAGGAAATGCTGCACAGCCCCTCACCATCACCAGGTAGTTTCTCTCTGTCCCTTTCTAATATAGCCCCGCAAATAGTTGCGGGGTTTTTATTATATAGTTTCTATAAGGTTTTCAAGGCTGTCCTCTTCGGGTAACTCTAATTTTTTACGCAACCGGTGCCTGTTCATTCGCACAGCGTCTGTACTGATACCCAAAATACCGGCCATTTCTTTATTGTGCA
>JABDFN010000128.1 GCA_013286485.1 Bacteroidota bacterium | reverse complement strand
AATTGAAAAATAAATATAATTTATTTTTTTAATCGATATGATAGTTATTTTTTATAATGAGAAAATAAATTAAGAATATTTTAATACTATTTAGAAAACAATCACCTATACTTAAAATATGAATACTAGAGAAAACGAACTTCAACAAGCCTACGATCGTCTATTCAGTCAAAGAGAGGAAGAAGAAAAATCCCCTTATGATCCTACGCGAGCAGAGAACCGAATAAGCGTGTATAAAAAGGCTTCTAAAGAAGCTTCTTCTGATTCCGATTCTTTTAAACTTTATCTAAAAGATATTGAATTAGTCTATGAAGATTTGTTAGCAAAAGCGGCTGAAGGTAAGATTGATCATAAAGCTATAAATTATTTCTTTACAGTAGTAACGAATGATCAAAGCTATCATAGTGACCTTGCATTATCGGATAAAGAACAAGGAATCAACTTACAGAATTATCAAGCGCTCACCAAGTTACGAAACAAACTCGAGGAAAAGACGGATGCATATGACTATAATACTTTGTGTAGGATTTCATCGACTTGTTTGAGTTGAAAATCCGTAGGAGCAATGATTGTAATTTTATTTTTATTAAATTCTAGGCGTGCATTGGTATCTTTAAAATCAAATCGTGTCGACACTTCACGATTTGCTTGATCAACAGCATTCGTAATTTCATGATTATCAATATTAGAAACAATATCAAAAGATGGCATATTTTCTCCGTCAATCTGTCCAGTCGATAAACGGTATAATTTAACACATCTTTTATGCGGGGATCACTCATCCTCACTTTAATTTGCATAGAATACTGACAACTAATTCATAAGAATCTTGACAGTGTTCCAGGGGATTAATAGGATGCTCCATGCAAGATACAAAATGAGACAACCGCATGCCATTAGAGTCCATCCGTAATTTGATTAGAGAGGATTTAGTATCCACCGATCAATTCATTATTTCCCAGCTTGAATCCAATATTCCACTTATCAAACAAATTATCGAATATGTCTTAAGTTGCGGTGGTAAACGTGTTCGTCCTTTAGTTTTGCTACTTTCTGCTCGTGCATTAACTAACCAAAGCAAAAAACATATTGATCTCGCAGCTGTCATCGAATTAATCCACACTGCTACATTATTGCACGATGATGTGGTTGATCGATCTACACTTCGTCGTGGTCATAAAACTGCCCACACAATTTGGGGAAGTGATACCAGCGTCCTTGTTGGTGATTTTCTTTATTCTCGTGCATTTCAAATCGTAGTTGATTTAAAACATGCAGCGGTATTAGACATTTTCGCAAGAGCAACGCCTTATATTGCCGAAGGAGAAATATTGCAACTTACCAATTGCAATAATCCTGACACAAGCGAGGAATTTTATTTCGAAATTATACGACGCAAAACCGCTAAGTTATTTGAAATTGCCGCACAATTAGGTGCTACTCTTTCGTCCCAGGTTGATCAAGAAGTTTTAGCTTTACGTGATTATGGCTTACATCTTGGTTTAGCTTATCAATTAATCGATGATGCATTGGATTACAACCGATCTCCGGAAGAAACGGGCAAAAATGTGGGCCAAGATATTTCCGAAGGAAAGACAACCTTACCTCTCATCCATGCAATGCGCAAAAGCAAAGGCGCAGATCTTAAATTACTTTGCGATGCAATAAAAACGGGTTCAGATACTCACCTTCAACGTATTCTTGGGATTATTGAATCTACAGATGCGATAAAGTACACTGCCGACACAGCTAAACATCACGCAATGCAGGCAAAACAAGCCTTATCTTACATCGCTTTATCCCCATACCGAAAAGCGTTAGAAGATTTGAGTGATTTTGTGGTCAATCGAACTTATTAAATTTTTCGGGGTGTGGCTCAGCCTGGTAGAGCGCTGCCTTCGGGAGGCAGATGTCGCAGGTTCAAATCCTGTCACCCCGACCAGTAAAATCAGCTAGTTTTAGATTTTGCCACTTTTGTTATTCTTGTCTCAGGGTGCAACTAAAGATTACCCTACTGAACCATCTCGACTATTTTCTTAGGGTTCGCTTGGTAATCGATAATTAGGATAGTTTTTCCGTTCTTTTTTTGATGCTCTTCTTTTGCGTATACAACTGCCTTATCAAAATCATCAAAAATTCAATCCAATGATCTTATTGATTATATGAATAGTGTAAATTCCAATTATATTAATAAATAATGTGCATTTTATTTGATACTAAATAAGAGTTTCGTATGTGTTTAGAAACTCTTTTGAAACCGTTTCGAAATCAGGAACAGGAACAGGATCAGGAACAGAATATTTATGTCGGGCAAGCCCAATTGTTCGTATTCTCCCATAATATTGGCTATAAATTGGACAGCAAAATCAGCTATATTTAGCACAGCACAATAAGCTATATACAACACAACATAATAAGCTATATATGACACAACACAATAAGCTATGTACAATACAAGATGATCCTACAGATTTTGTGAGATAACTATGGCCTCTCCATCTGAAAAATTGGCTGAATCGCTTGAAGCCCTGAGTAAGCTTCAGGAGGGTGGCATTATTGCTATTCAAGCAAGCGATCTATCGCGCACGCATAGGGAACGCTTACTCAAAAACGGCTTTTTACAGGAAGTTATGAAAGGATGGTATATCCCCTCTCGGCAAGATGAGTCAGCAGGAGAAAGCACTGCGTGGTATGCATCATTTTGGAATTTTTGTTCTGCGTATCTTAACAAACGGTTTGGCGATGAATGGTGTTTATCTCCCGAGCAATCTCTCTCCCTGCACGCAGGAAACTGGACAGTGCCACAACAGCTTTTTATTCGGTCGCCCAAAGGACGAAACAAAGTAACCCCTCTTCCTCATAAAACATCGCTTTTTGATGCACG
>JABDFN010000127.1 GCA_013286485.1 Bacteroidota bacterium | reverse complement strand
AATCCATCTTTAATTTCATCTATATGCCTGATATTGACAATATAGGATTTATGGATGCGTACAAAATATTTACGTGGTAATTTTTCTTCCAATTCTTTAGTGCTTGTGAGTGTAACAAAAACCTGTTTTTTGCAAATGAGTTTTACATAATTGCCAAGGCTCTCGATGTAAAGAATATCTTCTGCCAATACTTGTTGCGTTCTGCCACCCACCCTAACCTCAATATATTTTACATCATTCGTATTTGCCACAGATTGTTTCCATTTGCAGACTTTTTCAATTGCAGATACAAAACGCTCAAATCGTATTGGTTTGTGCAAGTAATCAACAGCATTATATTCATAACTTTTTAGTGCAAAATCAGTATGGGCAGTAGTAATAATGACCATCGGCTTATAAGAAAGCATATCAAGCAATGAAAACCCGCTTATTTCAGGCATATTGATATCAAGGAGCAATAGATCAATCCTGTTTTCTCTTAAATACTCATATGCTTCGATGGCATTATGATAATTAGCTGCCACCGAAATATAACTTAACCTGGAGGCATAATTGTTCAGAACAATATGAGCACGTGGTTCATCGTCAATAATGACACAAGTTATATTTATTGATTCAGTTTTAATAAAAAGTCGGTTTTATATTGTTTATTCTCTTCAATAATATGCAGAATATAGTTGCCAGGATATAAAAGCTCTAACCTGCGCCGTGTATTAGCAAGGCCAATGTTTGTAGAACCGGTATTTTTTACGCTGTGCACGGGATTGCAAATAACAAGGTGTATGTTTTGTTCGGTTGCATCAATGCTTATATCAATGACAGACCTATTAATTGCAGTAGTACCATGTTTAAATGCATTTTCTATAAACACAAATAAAATAAACGGGGCTATTTTAATATTTTGATTGCTTATGTTTTTATGGTAATTTACAACACATCGTTGCCCTAACCGTTCTTTTTCAAAAGTGATGTAGTTATCAATAAAATCTACTTCTTCTTTTATTGTTATTTCCTGTTTTGCAGAATTAGCGACAATAAAACGTATCAGCTCACTCAGTTTTAAAAGCAATTCACTTGAATGATTATTGTGTTCCAGGCTATAACTATAAATATTATTTAACGCATTAAACAGAAAATGCGGACTCAATTGTTGTTTTAATTGCTTTAACTCTAATTCTTTTTTTTCATTTTCTATTGCAAGAAAATGCTCGGTTTTCTTAAAATAAATAAAGGCAAGATAAACACCAAGGGAAATATAGATATCAACAACATCTGCCCAGTAAACAAATATCCATAATGCTACATTGTATTTTTTAAGTTCTCTTATTTGATATATATGTTCAATAGGAGACCTTGTAGCTAACCAGTATAGATAGTTGGTAGATTCCCGCCAGATAAACATAGTAGGGAGTAATAAAATAATATATAAAAAATATTTTCTCTTCCGCAAAAATTTCTCATAGAGTACCCGATTGTGAAAAATGAAATAAAGAAAGAATTCTGTATAATTTACAATTTTCGTTGCAACATCAGTCACATTGAAGCCGTTATTTTTTGCAATGCTCTGCAATATTTCAGGGCTTAAAAAAATGAGTAATACCGCAAGGTTCCTGAGATAGAAATTATCGACAATCTTTTTGACCACAGTCTTAATTTATACTGAAAAGTACTGCTTTTTAATATGCAGCAACTATTGACAAACGCCCTTTGTCATAATATTGATGTGTTTATCAATAATTCTTCTCCCCTACAATTCATTTCATCGTCTGATAGTTTAACTTGAATAAACAACAGCTTATGAATTCAAAATTACTATTGTTATCCTTTTTTCTATTGTTATTCAACAAACTGGATGCACACATAAAATATACCCAGGTTACTCCTAATGTAACAATATCAGCTACTGTTTCAATGGTTTTTGACAGGTATGACCTTGATCTGAATAATGACGGGACCATTGATTTTTATATAAAGCATTTTCATCCGGATACAACTACCCAGCAAGCAGAATTCTATACACAAATAGGGCAAGCGGGTGAAGTTTTAGTTGATACAGGTACTGTACCTTTTGCCTTAAATGCAGGGGATAATATAAGTTCCAGTCAATCTACCTGGGTTGATTATGCAGGCGCTTCATTTAGTTCTGCGCTAGTTATGAACGCAAATTGGGCGGGTAAATCGGACAAATATGTAGGGCTTAGAATACAGCTTGGCGGGCATTGGTACTATGGCTGGATAAGATTAACGATTCCTTCTGACGTTTCAAAGATCATTGTTAAGGATTATGCGGTAAACGAAGTTGCCGATAGTTCAATCAAGGCCGGGCAAACTGTTGGAACAGATATAAGCAGTTTTGAAAAACAACAATCGGTAATGATCTATCCAAATCCAATGAAATATCTGCTTGTAATAGAAGACGCTGAGATAGGTTCAGATTTTAGCGTCCAAAATATTATGGGGCAGGTGGTATATCATGGCATTATTACAAAAGAAAAAGAGACACTCAATACCCAGAACATGGCGCAGGGCATATACATAGTACATATAAGAAATAGCGGAACAAAAGAAATCATCATAGTAAAAAAATAAACTAAATTTTTAAGAACGCTTAAACAAAGAATATGAAAAAAACTCTTTTATCTCTTATCGTGATCGTTGCGGGTCTTAATGGATATTCGCAGATTTACTACCAGGCATTTACACCTAATTTTGTACTCAATTAACAGGTTTTTTGCAGGATTAGGGTAAATAAGCAATGAATCTTGGCTTTCAATATTATTTAAGCCTGTGGCAGAAATTTGACCAGCCTTGATAGATTGCCCCGCACTTTTATTGCACGCATAGTCTTTAAAAGTTGTTGCACTTCCGTTGGTTGGTATATCCATTCTTACCCA
>JABDFN010000126.1 GCA_013286485.1 Bacteroidota bacterium | reverse complement strand
ACAAACGAAGTAATGAAAGCGGTAGGTAATGCCACCGGAGAAGAATACACTAAAAAATTTGATGTCATAGCCAAACAGATCGAAGAAAGAGAATCTAAAAAAGGTAAGTATGTTGTGAATGTGAGAGAATTTTTTAACGGTAACCAAATACTGATGCTTGTTTATAAAAAGTATACGGACATAAGGTTTGTTGGTGCGCCACCTAAATCTCTCGGTAAGTTTGGCGGCGATACTGACAACTGGATGTGGCCACGTCATACCTGCGATTTTTCCATGTTCCGAGTATATGCTAATAAGGATAATCAACCGGCACCATATTCTCCTGACAATGTTCCATATCATCCCAAGTGGCATTTGCCCGTATCTATTAAAGGAGAAAAAGAAGGGGACTTTGCCATGATATACGGTTATCCCGGACGTACAAATCGTTATGAAGTGTCTTATGGTATAGATCTGGCAATAAATGTTACCAACCCATCTATTGTTAGTATACGTGATAAGCGCCTTGCTATTATGCGCCAACATATGGCCATTGATAAGAGCATTTACCTGAAACTCACATCTCAGTATGCGCGTATTGCTAATTATTGGAAATACTATATAGGGCAGACCGAACAATTGAAAAGGCTGGATGTGATTGATAAGAAAAGAAAACAAGAAGTAAAGTATGTTCAATGGGCAGGAGCAAATGGTTGTGATGCCGGGTTAATGGATAAGTATTCTAAAATATATGCAGACTACACCCCTTATGCAAAACATGCTGTTTATTATTCAGAATGTTTTTACGCATCTGGTATTGCAAGAATGGGTGCTTCTTTAGAGCCATTGTATAAGTATTTGAGTAAGAAAGAGGATAATGCTGATTCTATTAAAAAGTATATTACCAGTATTAAGTCTGCACGGAAAAATGTAATGAAAGAGTTTGATGAGGCTACTGAAAGAGACATGCTTGCCCAAACAGCTAAGATGTTTTATGATGAAGTGCCAAAGGTGCAGCACCCTGATATTTACCAGAAAGTTATATTTCCTAAGTTTGGTAAGTACAATGATGAGCAGACCTACAACAAATACGCTACCTATGTTTTCTTGAATACATTCTTTATTGACAGTAATAAATTCAATGCTTTTTGTGATGCTCCGAGTATTGAAAAAATAGACAAAGATGCCGGTGCAGAATACGCGTTGAGTTTCTATCATAATTATACCAGCAATTTCTTGCCTAAGATTACCAGCTTTGCAAATCAGAAGAAGGAGCTTGCTAAACAATATATAAAGGGGTTAATGAAATGGAAAGAAGATAAATTGTTCTATCCTGATGCGAACTCTACTATGCGCATTACCTATGGTTCGGTATTGAGCTATGAACCTCAGGATGCTGTAAAATATACTTACTATACAACAGCAGATGGTTTGGTGGCAAAATATAAACCCAATGATGATGAATTTGATGCACCTAAGGATTTTATAGAATTGTGCAAGAAAAAAGATTTTGGAAGATATGCTGATGAGGACGGATCATTGCATACCTGCTTTATTACCAACAATGATATAACCGGCGGCAATTCCGGAAGCCCGGTAATGAATGCAGATGGAGAGCTGATAGGCGCTGCATTTGACGGCAACTGGGAAGCTATGAGTGGTGATATAGCATTTGATAAGAAATATAAAAGAACCATCGTTTGTGATATACGCTACATTTTATTTGTGATAGACAAATGGGGCCATGCAAGGAACCTGGTAGATGAAATGGAAGTGCGCGATTAATACCTGATTTAACAAGGCTCTGCAAAGAGCCTTGTTCATTTAAGAAAGGAGCTTTTCTAATTGTAAGAATGTTTCTGCAGCACCGGCATTCTGCCAAAGAACTTTGTATAAATGATTCGCAATGGGGATGTCTATAGCAAAGGACGCGGATATGGCTTGCATGCCCCTTGCTGCATAATATCCTTCAGCCACCATGCTCATTTCCAATATGGCATTCTTTACAGAATAACCTTTGCCCAACATAGTACCCAGCGTGCGATTGCGGCTGTATAAAGAATAGCAGGTTACCAGCAGGTCGCCTAAGTATGCACTTGTATGAAAATCGGGGCGTTCGTTTGAAGGGTGTACTTTTTCGAAATGCATATTTAAGAAATGATACATTTCCCGGTAGCAGTTAGTAATATATACGCTTAAAAAGTTGTCGCCATAATCCAATGCACGTGCCATGCCTGCGCCAATAGCATAAATGTTTTTAAGTACCGCTGCGAATTGTGCTCCCCATATGTCGTGGTTGTGGGTTGTATTCAAATAGGTGTTGCTAAAGCTGTTTGCTATTGATGAAGTAAGTGTATCATTCAGGCCAGAGAAGGTGAGGTAGGAGAGCCGTTCGTCAGCAATTTCTTCTGCGTGGCAGGGCCCAGTAATAGCTGCATAATTATTGAGGTCGTAATTAAAATCCCTTACGAGGTAATCGTTCAGCAAAAGATTAGTATCTGGCAGTATGCCTTTTATAGCAGAAACAATCTTTTTATGCTGCCAATGCTTTTTGTCTACACTTTCAATTACTCCCTGCGCATATGCTGATGGAACACACATGATCACCGTGTCAGAATTATTCAGTACTATTTCCAGGTTGTCATCGGGATGTATGGTGTGCGGCAAAAAACGAACTGAAGTAAGGTAGTGTGGGTTGTGATTTCTTTCGCGCAGGTATTTTACGGATTCAGCATTCCTTACCCACCAATGAATGGTGTTGCCATTATCTGTTAATATCTTGGCAATTGCCGTGCCCCAGCTACCGTTGCCAATTATACCTATTCGCCCGAGAGAATTATTACTCAATACTGAAAATTAATAAATAAAGATAGTTAGTCAGATGATTTTGTTTCAAACAATTGGTCTTTTGCAACCTTGCGAACATGTGTTTTGT
>JABDFN010000125.1 GCA_013286485.1 Bacteroidota bacterium | reverse complement strand
TCCACTGTTATTTTACGCGACAGGTCACCTTTTGCTACCGCTGTTGTTACCTCAGCAATATTGCGCACCTGTGCAGTTAAATTTGATGCCATCTGGTTCACAGAATCAGTCAGGTCTTTCCACACACCACCTACGCCCTTTACTTTTGCCTGCCCGCCGAGCTTACCTTCTGTACCCACTTCGAGCGCCACACGTGTTACTTCCATAGAGAACAGGTTAAGCTGCGCCACCATGTCGTTCACTTCTTTTGCAATGCGAGCAAATTCTCCCTGTAAAATATGATCGCCTATTTGTGTAGGCATCTGCTCTGACAAATTACCTTTGGCAACCGAACTAATTACCCGTGCTATTTCTATTGTGGGATGCACGAGGTCTGCAATAAGTGTATTCAGAGAATCAACACCTGCGCTCCATGAGCCTTTTGCGAAAGGCACTTCTATACGGTGTATCAGTTTTCCCTGCTTACCAATGGTATTACTGGCACGTGTGAACTCCTGCGTCATTTTCTCGTTCATGGCAATGATGTCATTCAACGCGTCGCAGATCTTACCATTAATACCTACCTGGTCTATGGGCATTCGCACGCTGAAATTACCATTGCGAACATCGGTAAGCACTTGCAGTAATTTTTTGTCAAGTGTATCCGTTTGCTCGTAGTAGTCATCTACTAACGAGGGGGCAGCGTTTTTTTTATTTTTTTTTGCAGGCGGCTTGCTGATGACCTCAACTTCCCTGGCAGTACTTTTTTTTTGGTCAAATTCTACAGTTTCAGCCCCATTTGTAGAATTGGCGGAATGGTGGGTTCTTACACTCATAAAATGGTTTGAAATGGTCTGTTAAATGGTATTATTAAGAATATAAAACATAGGACTACGAAAAATATAGCTTTTTGACTATTCCGATTTGTAGAAAATACCAGTCTTTATAACGTGAATACTAAATAAATAAAAAAATTGTGCCAGCGCAAGGGGGTAGATACTAAAGAACATTTGCAGAATTCGGAAAATTGAGATTATCTTTGCAGCCCACTGAAAAAAAGGATCGGTAGTTCAGCTGGTTAGAATGCCGCCCTGTCACGGCGGAGGTCGCGGGTTCGAGTCCCGTCCGGTCCGCAAAATGGTCCGCACAGCGGACCATTTTTGTTTATGCTATTTATTTTTATATAAACGGGTTATGTATGAAAAAAATATTCTTTTTATTGTCTTTTAGCTGGTTATTCATTTCATGCAACCAGGCCCCTGATAATATAGATGTTATACAGGTAAAAATAGACTCTATTGTAAATGCAAAAACTGAAATTCTGAAAGCCCAAATGAAGGCTAAAAATGATTCCCTGATAAATAATATGGCACTTCAAAAAGCAGATTCTATATTGAAGAGCATGAAGAAATAGAGCTATAATTTTCTAATAGGTAGAATCTCATTCAATTACTTAGCGATTTACAACAAACTATATTATTTTTGACGTACTAAATCAAAACTCAATGAAAAAGCAATTTTTATTTTTTGCCGCCTGCGGTATGATAGCTGTGGCTGCATGTAATTCGGGCGGTGGTAGTAACCAGCCTGCAGGTCCTACGCCTGCACAGGTAGATTCTATGAATAAGGCTGTTGCAGCTGACGCTACAAAACAACAAGCAGAAAAAGATTCTATTATGAATGCTGCCAATGCTGACAAAGCAAAAGCACAGGCTGAAGCAGATTCATTGAAAGGCGCATTGAACCAAAAAGATAAGGATTCTAAAATGACTGCGAAACATAGAACAAGCAATGCAAAAACAGATAATACGCCACCACCTCCACCACCAACAACTTCGCAAAGTAAGTGGGGAGGAAATAGTAATCAGCAACCAGCTACTAACACACAGCAACAACAACCCAGCTCACAATCTAAATGGGGGCATTAAGGTTATATTTGTAAAAAATAAAAAGGCTGCAATTGCAGCCTTTTTATTTTAAAAGAATTATTTAATTATTGTTTGATCAGCGTTTGGGTACAAGTACCGGAATATGATGTATTTGTCAACGTGTAAACAATAGTTATCGTATTGTTTGAAATACTACCAGAACCTGAAACGGTACTGACTGTTGTGCCGGATGTTATTGTACTCGTTGGGATTGTAAGGGTGCCGTTACTAGTAACAGTAGCTGTAACACTTTGGCTGGAACCGCCAAAATTTGAGATAACAATTGAGTTAGCGCCAGCACTTGAAGCTGTTATTGCACTAGTCCAACCTGAACCTGTAACAGTTGGGTTACAGCTTTCATTTGCTGTATAAGTTCCCAGAAATTGGGCATTAGCATCAGCAGTGGTCTTAGAGCAGGCTGTATATGTTACAGCACTAAAAATACCGAGTGTAACGATTGCAGCGCTTGTGATTTGGCGAAATGATCTCATAATATTCGTTTTTAGATTAAACAATAACAAATTACTTGCCAAAGATAAAGTGGTGTAGCTAATATTGCAAATAAAATAGCGCTGCAGGCTGTTTCGATAGGGTTGTTTTTATAATATTCTGAAAATGAATGGTTAATATTGTAAGGTATGGCAGGCATATATTTCATAAAGCAATACAAGAGGTGGTGGCTATTACTTTTTTTGTTGCCTTGCTGTAATCGCAGTATTGGTCGTACCACTTACACATACCAATATAATAGCGAATGTGCAAAGGCCTATGAGCAATATATGTCTTTACATATATCTGAAGCTGATGCTATTCTAAGGCAAAGCATTATACGCAATCCTTATAACCTGATGAATACCTACCTGGCTGATTATGATGATTATTTATCGCTATTACTAAATGGCGATAAAAAAGATTATGAACAGCGCAGCGCGCATATGGATGAACGCCTGGACCTGCTGGCTAACGGTGATGAACATTCTCCCTGGTATAAATTGTGTAAGGCAGGT
>JABDFN010000124.1:1332-2940 GCA_013286485.1 Bacteroidota bacterium | reverse complement strand
GGCCCTTAAAACTGATGCTGCCACTGTAAAAACAGAAGATAATGGCGACCAGAAAAAGCGCCGCCTGCGCAAACCCCGCACTGAAAATGCTCCTGATAATGCTGAGGAAGAAAAACCTGCAGCAAAAGATGAAGAGCCTGAAGATAAAAGAGCGCGTGGTAGAAAAACACAGGAAGAGGATAGCAACGGCAATCAACACACTGAAAATACATCTGAGGATGGTATTACTATGCCGGCTGCCGAAGAAACAGTACAATCTCCATTTGCAGCACAACCTGTTGAAAGTGATAAACAACTAAACAGGCCGGGCAATCAACGCCGGGAGCAATTATCTGCCAATTTCAATATAGATTTTGACGGCGCAGTAGTAAGCGAAGGCGTACTGGAAATGATGCCTGATGGTTATGGTTTCTTACGCAGCAGCGATTACAATTATTTAAGTTCCCCGGATGATATTTATGTATCTCCTTCACAAATAAAATTATTTGGCCTTAAAACAGGCGATACAGTTACTGGTACAGTGCGTCCGCCAAAAGAAGGCGAAAAGTATTTTGCCTTATTAAAGGTAGAAACCATTAATGGTAAAATGCCCGATGAGATACGCGATCGCGTACCATTCGACTACCTGACACCTTTGTTCCCTTTTGAGAAATTAAACCTTTATACTACCAGCACCAATTTAAGTACTCGTATCATTGACCTGTTTACACCAATAGGCAAGGGGCAGCGCGGATTGATAGTGGCACAACCCAAAACGGGTAAAACCATGCTGCTGAAAGAAGTAGCAAACGCTATCGCAAAAAATCACCCGGAATGTTACCTGATGATTGTATTGGTGGATGAGCGCCCGGAAGAGGTAACAGATATGCAACGTAGTGTACGTGCAGAAGTAATAGCATCTACATTCGACGAACCTGCAGAAAAACACGTAAAAGTTTCAACAATTGCATTGCAAAAAGCAAAACGCCTGGTAGAAGTAGGTCACGATGTGGTTATCCTACTCGACTCTATTACTCGTTTGGCTCGCGCTCACAATACCGTAGCACCTGCAAGCGGTAAAGTATTAAGTGGTGGTGTGGAAGCAAACGCTATGCAAAAACCAAAACAATTCTTTGGTGCTGCGCGTAAAATAGAAAATGGTGGTTCGCTGACTATACTGGCAACAGCTTTGATCGACACAGGCTCTAAAATGGACGAAGTGATCTTTGAAGAATTTAAAGGTACCGGTAATATGGAATTGCAGCTCGATCGTAAGTTATCTAATAAGCGCGTATTTCCTGCTATTGATATTACTTCTTCATCTACCCGCCGTGACGACTTACTGCTGGATAAAGACGTTCAAAACAAAATGTGGTTGCTCCGCAATCATATTGCAGACATGAATACCGATGAAGCTATGAATTTCTTATTGCAGCAAATGAAAGGTACCAAGAGCAACGAAGAGTTCCTGGCTACCATGAACAAATAAGACTTACTAACTAATATTAATATAGCAACCACCTTTGTGGTTGCTTTTTTTATGAACTATGATCACAAACAATAACCCACTCCCCTTTTATCTTTCTTATCAATAAAGTATAAGAACCGCCCACATCGCCCGCATCCCGT
>JABDFN010000124.1:0-1322 GCA_013286485.1 Bacteroidota bacterium | reverse complement strand
ATCCCGTTTTAATGCCCATTTACCAATAACAAAATAGTATTCAGCAGAAAGTTTTTTCATGCTGACAATCGTAGAAGTGAGTTTGCCCATATGCGCAGCATCAGGGTAAGATTTCTTATATCGTTCTAATGTAGGTTGGTATCCGTAAGTCGGTCCGTTTTTACCAATAAATACAAGACTGTCATTCTCCCAATATCCTTTCATAAAGCCGGGTATATTGCCTGCATTCCATTGCACCGCCTGTGCTGACAACATATTGCGGATGGCTAGTTCGTCTTTGGTTTGACAAAATGCAGTTTGAAAAGAATACATGCAGATACAAACAAGGAATAGCTTTTTCATAAGTCGATTTAGAAACCAAATTATGATAATTCTTTTCTAATGTACAACAATAAACCTCTTAGTTTCTGAAATGAAACCTGACTGCAATTTCATATAATACATTCCGTTACTCAAACCGGCAACAGAAAAAACAGATTGGTGCAACCCTTCTGTTTCTTTCGTATTACTCATGCTGATGATTCGGCCATAGATATCATAAACAGTAAAATATACTGCTCCGGCTACAGGAAGATCATATTGCACAGTATAGCTTTGTTGAACAAGTGTTGGGTATAGCTTAACAAAATCTGTTTTACTACCGGGCACAATATTAGGAACGGAAGCAATAGTAGGAATACCAATAAAATGTGCCGAAGCATTTTTACCCGTACCTGCTACATTTACCCTGAACAGCTTTACATCAGTAACACCAGATGCCCTATCCATAGGGGGATCTGTACGAACAGCACGCATTTGAGTAAGGTCATTCAAAACTGAACTAGTATCGGGTAAAACATTATGTATCTTATCAACTACATCATCTACAAAATGAAGGTTGGTTGTCGCTGTACTCCTGAAAAAAGCAGCGTTTGCATTGGGTGATGTTTGATCAAGCCATATAGAGTCTGCCGTTCCGCCAATGGTATTTGCTTGCCCCCAATCATTATAAGCACTTAGAACATTATAATTAGTGCCCGAACCTTCCATCAAACAAGTAGTTTGAGGTACCTGGTTAAAATGGTTGAGCAACATAGTTAGAGTGCCACTAAAATTTTTGGTATGTACAATGGGATAAGAAGTACTATTGTCCAAATACCAGGCCATTGCCACGAGCGAAATTTTTCCTGAACAATTTTCAAGGTCTATTAATCCACTCGTGCGGGTAGTAGGGTCACCTTCATACCACATACCTTCTGCTGTTATTCTACCGCCATTAACAACACTAAATAAATTCTGAGAAGCACCTGAAGCACCTGACAAACAAGAAACCTGCCCATTTG
>JABDFN010000123.1 GCA_013286485.1 Bacteroidota bacterium | reverse complement strand
TTCTTGTATTCTGTCATGTGCCATATTTAGGCCTTGAGCAAATGGCCACTGCAGCAATTGGTCTCTCAGCGCAGCGGATTCATATATTACGTGCATAGTGAGTTTGCTGGTTGTATCACTAAGTTGTTCAAATTCATATACCTCCAACTGAACGCCTAATGATGCATTATCCATTTCGAAAGTGCGTACTATCTTACGGTTAGGGGTAAATTCATGTATCACTCCATTGGCCTGGAATACTATATTTCCTTGTGCATCAGTTGATTCGATCTGATAACTGCCATGTTTTTTACTCTCAAATTTCAGCACTTTGGCAGTTGTATTTGGATTGGACATCCATTGCTCGATAATATCCGGGTCTGCATGAGCTCTAAAAGCTAATTCTACAGGCAGATCAAATTCCCTTGTTATCACCAAATCCTGTTTGCCTGCTTCGGCATTGACTTTTGTTTTTTGTTCCATATTGTTCTATTTTTTTGATTTGTAGTTTTTCATTATGGCTTCTATCTTGTTAAATCTTTCATCCCATTTTTTTCGGAATGGTTCTATAAAATCTGCGATCTCTTTCATTTTGTTTGGATTTAAGTGATAATAAATTTCTCTGCCGTTTTGTTGTTGTTCGAGTAATTCGCATTCGGTGAGTATTTGCAAGTGTTTTGAAACTGTGGGCCTGGCTGTGTCAAAGTTGGCAGCTATTGCGCCTGCTGTCATTGATTGTGAAGCAACCAAGAGCAGTATAGCCCTTCTTGTAGGGTCTGCTATGGCCTGAAAAACGTCTCTTCTTAGATTCATTGCGTAGCTATTTGACTACAAATATACATGTAGTTATTTAACTACGCAAATTTTTTTGAAATTTTTTTACTACCTAGCCTACAGAAATGTAAAAAACCACTCTCAGAGTGGCTTTTTACATTTTTCAATCTTAGTACTCATTTAAAATATCCTGATTCACAATTCCGGACAATAGTGGCTACTGAAAGACATTTATTCATTAGTATGTACACCTTGAAATTATAGTAATTACCTATTTGATATAGAATATTTGTATGGCCATCAATTTTTCTTAACTAATAAGGCTAATTGCCCACCATGATAGCTTAAATGGTTGGTACGCCCCACTAAAACATTCAACCTGTTCCTGTTAGGTTCTTTTTCAAAATCCTCGGGGGAAACACTTGCATGACGCTCTAACCACTGGTCGGGAGACAAGGTTTTATAATGAGCCGACAATTTTTCATTTACTTCTTTCCATTGTGCCCTTAATTGACTTGTAGCAGGAATGTCTTGTATTGTTTTATCGGGCGCATCAATAAAGAGGGGCTTCAGACCGGGGTATTTTGCATCTTCAAAACGTAATAAGGGCAGCATGCGGTCGTGTACTGCAATCAAGTGACCTAATAAATAAATACCCCTGTTTTTTGAAGGTGCAATTTCTTCCAATAATTGCTCGTCAGACAACTTATCGAGCATGCTATTAAAAGCATTTACCTGTGACTGCCAATTATCGATTGCTATTTTTACAAACATGTTTTGGTTACTCATAATTATATCTTTTAAAAATGAACCTGTAGAATGGTGAAAAGTAAAGGTACATATGACTATACAAAACAATCATATAAATTAACAATATGCCCATAGGCATAATCAACAACCCTGATAAAAGATTTATACTCTCTTAGAAATTAACGAAAGTATAATCCCAGAAAGTGGTGTCTACTTTTTTATTATCACCGGGATCACTGTATGTATTGATAACACGCAATACCATACTGCTTTGGCTGAACTGTTTAAACGTAGCCGTATATTCACTTGGGAATACGGGTGCTGAGCCATGTACAGTACCCGGCACTGCAGAAAAATAATGTACTGATGTATCGGTAGTAGAAGACCCATAAGCGGAAGCGCCATAGAAAATGATAGTAGTATCGTTATTCTGTGTAAGCCATCTAAAACCCACCTGGTCTGGTTCTGCAAAGTCGCATTTTACAGTGCCCGTGTTAATGGTGCCCGCAAAACCGGGACCGAATACCAGGTAATCGTCCTGATTGCAAGTTTTTAACGTATCATGTATAGTTGTATCGTATGCTACCTTGCCGGAAGGAAAAAGCAAATAAGTATAAGACATGTCCACCAATTTCCATTTACCATTGCGAAGCATGTTTTCCAGGTCGGGCACATTGTCGGTAGTTTTATTGCATGACAGGAATGCAATGAAAACAACTGTAAGAGATAGCAAAAAATATTTCATAAGTAAACCAGCACAAATTAGTCCTTAAAGCTAAACAATAAAGTGAAAAGTCAAAAGTGAAAAGTGAAAAAAACAGGATTTATCAAAAAACAGATAGCCCTTAAAAGGCTGATAATTAGCAGTTTTAACAAGGAATTCTAAGGCTGCCGTTGTGTATATATACATTTTTCATGTAGGTTTGTTCCATAATGAAGAAGGTTCTTCCGCTCATAGTACTGCTGATCACCCTTTCTGTATTAGGAATAATGTTTATTCAACTGTCGTGGATAAGAAACGCGATATCGTTGAAGCAAAGCCAGTTTCAGAAAGAGGTGCAATACTCCCTGAACTATGCAAGGGAATCGATGTATAGCCACTATCTTTTAATGACCGGGCAAAAGATATTTAAACAGGACGATAAGGATTATTACCTGGCAAAGGGGTTTAGTATACAGAAATTTGACAAAGAGGATATAGAAGAAATACTGGACAACTCCCTGAAACGGTATAATATTAAACAGCCCTACGAATTTTGTGTTTTTAATATTTTTGATTTCCCCATAGCCAGTTCCGACCATTTTCCGATGCAGAACCTGAATAACTGCTATTTTATACGCCTGACTCCTGATGGTTCGGAACTTAAAGAGACATTGTACCTGTTTGTAAAAGAAGACAAGAATGCACTATTGCATAATATGGTTTGGATGATCATAGCATCTATAGTTTTTACTATCATTATCATTTCAGCTTTTGCCCTTACTGTGCGCACCCTA
>JABDFN010000122.1 GCA_013286485.1 Bacteroidota bacterium | reverse complement strand
TGCTGTACGCAACAAGTTCGTACCAAACACATGCTCATATACTTTTTGCACAAAAGCAGAACAGTCAATGCCGTTTTTGTCGCATCCTCCAAAATGATAGCGTACACCATACCATTCTTCAATGAATTGATACAAACATAAATTTTGTAAGGCTTCGGGGAACACGCCGAGCATATATGCGTATTTCTGTTGTAAATCAGAGATTGAACCGGTAACAGATTTTGTAACAGCTGTTACAGCAGTAGTTACCGTTTTGGTAAGGGTAGTAGCCGTAGGTTGCTTTAATCCAACAGGTTCAGCATCTTCGTAAGTGACTTTAATATTGCTTTTCCTATGCGGTGATGAAGTAGCAGTAAGGTTATTATTTAAAGGCTGTACAATAGTCGGTTTAATATCGTCTGCTTCAGCAATATCTTTTGTGTTATCGTCTTCATCATTTTCCTGAACCACGTCGTCAAGGTTGATAGCATTGCGATGATTGCCGCCCATAGTAATGTCATTCATGAATTTTGGATTCTTAGAATGCCTGTACGAGTAATTTGGCTTATTAGCTTTTTGTTGCAGATCACAGCCTGTAATGGACATGCACGCCACAATAATTGCAACAAATAAAAAAAAACTGTATTTTTTTATAAGGTTGTGCATGTTTGCGTGCAAAAATAACCTTTTGAAATTAAGAATACAAGCTATGATAAAAAATCATTAAATGATTTTTAATTTATTGATAATCAATTATTTATGATTAGTTTTATTGTTATCAATATATTGTGAAAGGATAATAAATTAGAATATTCTTTATTTTTACCAAGTATATTTCCTTCTATGAAATAAAAAAACCGTTGCAGTTTTATAACTACAACGGCTAAGTAGCGAGGACAGGGATCGAACCTGTGACCTTCGGGTTATGAGCCCGACGAGCTACCGCTGCTCTACCTCGCGATGCGGATGCGAAGATAGCAGTTAGAGATAGAATAAACAAACTAATGTTTTATTTAAATAAAGGGTACATGTAGTTGATTGCGTGTATTTTTATGGCTAATGACAGAACATTATAAATCAGGATTTGTAAACATATTCGGGGCGCCTAATGCGGGTAAATCAACCTTGTTAAACGCCTTGCTGGGTGAGAATTTGGTGATTACATCGCATAAAGTACAGACAACAAGGCATAGGATATTAGGTATATTGACAGAGCCAGAATATCAAATCATTTTTTCAGATACGCCGGGTATTATTGATCCGCAATACAACCTGCATAAAAAAATGATGCAGCAGGTAAAAAATGCTGTTGAAGATGCTGATGTTGCGATATTGGTACATGATATAACATTGCCCGTTGAAGAATTGGAAACGATAGTAAATAAACTGGAACTGAAAGTACCTTGTATATTATTGCTGAACAAAGCTGACTTGATAAAAGACAAAAACAGTATTCAAAAAATAAAAGAAACGTATAAAGAGAAATTTAAGAACTGGCAAGTAATAGAAGTATCGGCAAAATCTAAAAAGAACATTGATAAAATAATACCACTGGTGTTGGTGCATTTGCCACTATCACCACCTTATTACCCTGATGAAGGAATATCTGACAGGCCAGTAAAGTTTTTTGTAGGTGAATTGATCAGGCAACAGGTGTTTGAGTTGTTTCATGAAGAAATACCCTATCATGCAGCAGTGCTGGTTCAATCGTTTGAAGAGAAGACAACCCTGGATGTAATAAAAGCAGACATTATTGTAAGCCGCGAAACCCAGAAGATAATTATAATAGGAAAGAACGGAAGCATGATAAAACAACTGGGCATTAATGCAAGGAAAGCAATAGAAGAGTTTTTGCAAAAAAAAGTGCATTTAGAATTGTTTGTAAAAGTGCGCCCCAAGTGGCGTGATAATGAGAATTACCTGAAAGAATATGGCTACCATTAAAAAAGAGCAGGCATTTATTCAGCCATTGAACCCTATATGGTATCTTCCTTATGTAGAGAAGATAGATATGCTGCGGTTAGATATGCTGCATCCTGTTATCTCCGGAAATAAATGGTTTAAGCTGAAGCATAATTTGAATGATGCCCTTGCTAAGGGATTTGATACCATCCTCACTTTTGGTGGAGCGTACTCTAATCATTTACTGGCAACAGCTGCAGCTGTAAAAGAATATGACCTGAAAAGCATTGGTGTGGTACGTGGCATTTATCCAGAAGAGGAGTTATCGCCAACATTGCTTGAATGTATCAGCAATGGTATGCAATTAGAATTTATTTCGAGAGAAGAATATGCTAAAAAAGATAATGATGATTGGCTGAAGAAGTTACTAGACAGGCATCCACGTGCGTATATTATTCCGGAAGGTGGAGCCAATGAAAAGGGGAGGGAAGGCGCTGAAGAGATAGCGGAATTTATTTCGCCCGAATACACACATATTTGTATTGCAGTTGGCACCGGAACTACATTTATAGGATTGAGAAATGCACTGCCTGCACAACAGGAAATTCTTGGCTTTGTACCTATGAAGCAGGGACAGTATATAGAAGATGAAATTATGCCGCTGATAAAAGGATACAAACCATGGGAATTATTTGATAACTGGCACTTTGGCGGGTTTGGCAAATGGAACGAGAAGTTATTAGCTTTTATGAATAATTTTTATGTGCTCAATAATATCCCCCTTGATTTTGTATACACTGCTAAAATGATGTATGGTGTAGAAGACCTGCTGCCGCAGCATTTTTTTCCACCCAATGCTAAAATTCTATGTATACACACGGGTGGGTTACAAGGGAATAATTCCATACAGGAATTAATGGAGTATTAAACCTCGAGTCTAAGCTGTATTTTGCAAATTATGACAGCACCTGCAAAAACTAACCGCCTTACTTTATTTATCATTATTGCATTGATGTCAGGCGTAGCATTGGGCTTTTGGCTTAATCGCAGTTATGTACAGGAGGAAAATAAGATCATTGCAAATACAACCCTATCAATTGCTGCGTTTAGTAAGCCTGTTGCAGACAGCAATAACATAGCATATGCCATTCATGCTGCACAAAAGAAGATATTGATTTCTCAAAAAAATGCTGCTATT
>JABDFN010000121.1 GCA_013286485.1 Bacteroidota bacterium | reverse complement strand
TGATCAATATAATGCCTATAATATCTAAGGCCATAACATTATCCTTGCGATAGTAATTGTTTCACTGTTTCAGAAATAGCTTTCCCATCCGCTTTGCCTGCAAGTTGTTTAGTAGCCATGCCCATTACTTTGCCCATATCCGCAGCCGATTTTGCGCCAACTTGTGTTATTATGGATTGTAGCTCTGCTTTTAATTCATCTGCTGACATTTGTTGAGGTAAAAATTTTTCTATGATCGCGAGCTCCTCTCTTTCTTTCTTAGCGAGATCTTCCCGGTTCTGTTTTTCAAATATCTCTAAAGAATCTTTGCGCTGCTTGGCCAGCTTTTGCAACATCTTCATTTCATCCACTTCAGCAATGGTATCCTTTCCACCTTCAGATGTTTTTTCAATCAGTATTGCAGCTTTAATGGCTCTGAGTGTACGCAATGCAGCTTCATCTTTAGCACGCATGGCGTTCTTTAACTCGTCCATTACTTTTTGTTCCAGTGACATATGTTCAAATTTAAAAGTCAAAATATTTCAACTCAATCTAATCAACTATTCTTCTCGCTTGCTTCCAGTGCTTCCGTAGCTTTCTTATGAAAGGTTTTTGCAAAAGACTTAATTTCTTCAGCCAGGGTGCTGTTCTTAGTAGCACGCACATACGTATCTGCCATTCCAAAAAATGTCTGGTAAAAAAAGATCATTCATTTCGTCTACCATCATTTTCTTTGTCCACAAGTCTATGCGCAGCGCAGATTTTTCCTGCCCATCCCATAATCCTAATAATATAGCCTTTGCCTCCTGTGGGTTATCAACACCACCATCCGGAGCGCTCCAATGTATGCTATCGGGCATTTTTTCCTCGTCCAGCTCTACATTAATATGTATTTGTGATTGCATCTTTTTTAATTCAATATTTAGCCGCAAAAGTAATTGAAAACTTATTAACCAATCAACTATTCAACAAATCAACTTAATTATTTATTTCATCCATTTGTTCAATTGTTTCACGCAGGCAGCTATGTCTTTAGGCAAAGGTGCCTCTATATGCACCTCCGAACCACCCTCCTTTTTAAGATCAATACCGGCAGCGTGCAGAGCTAACCTGCTTAACAAAGGTCGTTCTACCTCTTCTTTATCAGATAACTTGTATTTGCGTTTTATGGCAGACAAAAGAAAAGGAGAGCCATCTCCATATAACTCATCACACACAATAGGGTGTCCTGCATTTTGCATATGTACACGTATCTGGTGTGTACGCCCTGTATGTATCTGAAACCGCAACAGGGAATATAATGGCCATTGTTCTATTACTTCGTAATCAGTTATTGATGGTTTACCCTTTTTTACTACTATCATCTTGCCATTTACAGCCGGGTGTTCACCAATGGGTTTATCTATGGTTCCCTTTTCAGGTATTACCCTTCCTTGTACCAGCCCTATGTAATATTTATTTATCAGGCGTCCTTCAAACAATCCTGAAAGATATTTGTGAGCTTGCTCATTTTTTGCAAATAATATTACCCCGCTTGTATCACGATCTATACGGTGCACTATAAATATTTTTTGCCCAAATTTAGCCTCCAACATCTTCACCAAAGATGGAAGCGTAGCATCGAACCTGTCTGGTATTACCAGCAAACCCGCAGGTTTATTGATCGCAATAATATCCTTATCCTCAAATAATATGTCCAATTGCATTTTATTGATTGTATTCCTTTAAACATTTTTCTTCCATAGCACGCATCTTCTTTTTATCTGTTGCTGTTTTGTCTTTATATCCGCACAAATGCAAAGCTCCATGAAATATAACACGATGCAGCTCTTCTATATAACTTACTTCATATGCTGCCGCATTTTCTTTCACCCTCTCAATGCTGATATAGATCTCTGCTTCCAGTTCATAGTTATTAGCACTCAGGTCGAATGTGATAATATCAGTAAACGTATCGTGGCTGAGAAATTCTTTATTCATTTGGTGCAGGTAAGCATCATCACAAAACACATACGCAACATCAATCTTTTTTAGTTTTTTTATATGCTTATTTAAAAACATATCCAAAAAAGCAGAGAGTTTGCGCTTATGGGTCAGTTTGGATGATATATTTTGCTCATAAAACCTTGCAGGCATACTGCAAATATGCGCCAAGTTTGCAAGATTTTTGCAATGACCTTTAGTTTGTACCTTTGCGTAAATGAATGCAACTGAAGAAAAGCTGCTGCGGTTATCCCAATTACCTGCAGGCAGAAAGGCAGTTATACAAAGGCATGAGGATAGCGATTTTCAACTGACATTAATGGAAATGGGTTGTATTCCCGGCGAACCTGTTTGGATAGAAATGATCGCACCGCTTGGCGACCCGATGGCGATACAAATCGCAGGATATTATTTAAGTATCAGGAAAGCTGATGCTGATAAGATTTGGGTAACATTGTCTAATGTATAATACTTTAACTCATTACCTTATCAACCTATTAACTTATCAACTTATTAACCTGTTTACCTATTAACTTACCTCGCGATTAATTAGTTTTGCCCCATGCATATAGGTTTGTATTTCGGTAGTTTCAATCCCATTCATACCGGGCATTTAATAATTGCAAATCACGTAATTGAATATACTGATGTAGATAAAATATGGTTTGTGGTTTCTCCACATAATCCGCTCAAAGATTCCGATACCTTATTAAATGAATTCGACCGCCTGCATCTTATCAACCTGGCTATTGAAAATAACCCAAAATTCAGGGCGAGTAATATTGAGTTTCAATTACCTAAGCCATCCTACACCATAGATACACTCACCTATCTTACCGAAAAGTTCCCTTTAGAAAAATTTTCTGTAATAATGGGTTCCGATGGTTTTCAGAATATCAATCGTTGGAAAAATTATGAGCAATTAACCCGTCAATATTCGTTTATTGTATACAACAGAAAGGGATTTGATATTACTGAAACATATGGCGCTAAAATTACACGCCTCAACGCCCCTGTGCTCGAAATATCAGCCACTTATATACGCGATCAGGTAAAAGCCAGCAGATCAATACGTTATCTCGTACCAGATGTAGTGGCTGAGTATATAGCCGGAAGC
>JABDFN010000120.1 GCA_013286485.1 Bacteroidota bacterium | reverse complement strand
TTTGGAATATATATAAGTGCTTGCAGTAAAAAATCCGTTCCTGTATCGCATGAAGTTAAATATATAGCAAGTGCGGATACTTTTAATTTTGGGGTTACCTATACAGACGTAGATAAGAATAGTATAACAATTGATTCTGTCAATAATGGTTGGACAGAAGTATTTACAATATCTAACCAAAGTGGTTTCCCTGCAAAACTGTCTATTCATTCAGATTCCGGCCACCATGTTGTAGCTAATATATATGTTGACCAGATAAAAGTTACAACATCTCAAAGTGACTCCGGAACAATAAGCGCTTCCTACATTATACCTTGATCACTATTTTAAAAGGCATAAAAAAGCGACGAGTAAGAATGCCCGTCGCTAGAATTTATAACCATTTCTATTTATTCTGCCTGCTTAGCTTCTTTCTTAGCAGGACTGTGATCGATCGTAAAAACGATCTTCTTTTCTTCCTCGCTGTAATCAGCCTGTACAAGGTCGCCTTGTTTAATGCGATGATTTAAAATTTCCTCGGCAAGCGGATCTTCGAGATATTTTTGAATAGCGCGGTGCAGCGGACGTGCGCCGAACTGGACATCGTAACCTTTTTCAGAAATAAATTTTTTAGCATTAGCTGTAAGCTGCAGTGTAAAGCCGAGTGTATCCAGACGTTTCAGCACATCTTTCATGATAATGTCAATGATCTTATTGATATCCTCTTCTGTAAGCGCATTAAAGATGATCACATCGTCAATACGATTGAGAAATTCAGGAGAGAAGGTACGCTTAAGCGCTTTCTCAATAACACCACGTGTAGCGTCGTCAGTATTAGTAACTTTTGCCGCAGTTGTAAAACCTACACCTGCACCAAAATCTTTTAATTGGCGCACACCAATATTAGATGTCATGATGATGAGTGTATTTTTGAAATCTACTTTACGGCCAAGGCCATCAGTAAGCTGCCCGTCATCCAATACTTGTAATAATATGTTGAAAATATCCGGGTGTGCTTTTTCAATCTCGTCCAGTAATACTACAGAATAAGGTTTGCGACGCACTTTTTCAGTAAGCTGCCCGCCTTCTTCATAACCCACATATCCCGGAGGTGCACCTATCAAACGGCTCAGCGAGAACTTCTCCATGTACTCACTCATATCTACGCGTATCAGTGCTTCATCGCTGTCAAACATATAACGCGCAAGTGCCCTTGCCAACTCAGTTTTTCCAACGCCGGTAGGCCCTAAGAATATAAAAGAGCCTATTGGTTTGCGCGGATCTTTCAGTCCAACACGATTACGTTGTATCGCTTTCACTACTTTCCCTATTGCATCTTCCTGACCTACCACAGCGTTTTGAAGGTCTTCACCCATTCTGCGCAATTTGTCGCTTTCGGCTTCAACCATACGCATTACAGGTATTCCTGTCATCATGCTCACCACTTCCGCTATATCTTCTTCATGTATTGGGAAACGTTTGTTTTTCGATTCTTCTTCCCATTCCGCTTTTGCCCGATCCAGTTCTTCACCCAGGCGTTTTTCCCTGTCGCGCAATGCAGCAGCTTCTTCAAAGCGTTGGCTCTTCACCACTTTATTCTTTTCCTGTTTTATATCTTCTATCTTCTTTTCAAGCTCCAATATATTTTGCGGAACATTGATATTTTTTTAAGTGCACACGTGCACCTACTTCGTCAAGTACGTCAATTGCTTTATCTGGCAGCAATCGGTCTGTCATGTAGCGGTCGCTTAGTTTCACACACGCTTCAATTGCATCTGTATCATAAGCTACGTTATGAAAATCTTCGTATTTAGATTTGATATTGGTTAGTATAGTTATGGTTTCTTCGACGCTTGGTGGGTCTACCATTACTTTTTGAAAACGGCGGTCCAATGCACCATCTTTTTCAATATACATACGATATTCATCCAAGGTAGAGGCGCCTATACATTGCAGGTCACCGCGTGCCAATGCCGGTTTAAATATATTAGATGCATCCAGCGACCCCGAAGCACCACCAGCACCCACTATAGTATGTATCTCGTCTATGAACAATATTACATCACGGTTCTTTTCCAGTTCATTCATGATAGCCTTCATCCTTTCTTCAAACTGGCCACGATATTTTGTACCTGCTACCAGTGCGGCAAGGTCAAGGCTGATGACACGCTTATCAAATAATACACGCGATACTTTACGTTGCACGATACGCAATGCCAAACCTTCTACTATAGCTGTTTTACCCACTCCGGGTTCACCGATCAGAATAGGATTGTTCTTTTTACGGCGTGAAAGTATCTGGGATACTCTTTCTATTTCTTCCTCGCGCCCTACTATCGGATCAAGGTTGCCCATTTCCGCCAGCTTTGTAATATCGCGTCCAAAATTATCGAGTACCGGTGTTTTTGATTTGCTGTTGCCTGCCTGTCTGCGTTGCTGCTGATATTGTCTCCGTTCATCGTCATCTTCAAATTCTTCAGCCCCAGGGTCATTTCCATATTCTCCTCTTGGTGCTTCACCCTGCAATATGCTCAGTTCATTTTTAAAACGATCATAGTCCACATCATAATGACTTAATATTTGTGTGGCTACATTCTCTTTATTTTTCAAAATAGACAGCATTAGGTGTTCTGTTTCTACAGTAGTACTTTTTAAGGCTTTTGCCTCCAGCACGGTTATGCGTATCACTTTTTCAGCTTGTTTGGTAAGTGGCAGGCTGTTGATGTTAGCAAGCGGCTTGGTATTTTTATCTCTGATGGCCATTTCCAGTTCTTTGCGAAGCTCAAATAAATCTACCTGCATGCTTTGAAGCACTTTTACTGCCATGCCATCACCCTCGCGAATAAGACCAAGCAGCAGGTGTTCGGTGCCAATAAAATCATTCCCCAGGCGAAGTGCTTCTTCCCTGCTATAGGAAATGATCTCTTTTACTTTTGGCGAAAAATTAGAATCCATGTAACTAGTTCCTTGTTTTAATAGTAAAGTTAACGATAAACTGAGTAGTAAATTATTGTGTTTAACTATACGTATATATTAACATTTACCGCCTATTATTTCCTACAATAAATGTACGAAGAAAGTGTAGCAGAAATATTATTTTAGCTATCGTACTGTAGTTTTACACATATTGTTAACTACTTGCCAAT
>JABDFN010000119.1:2629-3223 GCA_013286485.1 Bacteroidota bacterium | reverse complement strand
GGGCCTGCCGGTAGCTACCGCACAAAAACCGCAAGAGCGTGTGCAAATGTTACCCAATATCATAAAAGTAGCAGTGCCTTCGCCCCAGCACTCGCCCATATTAGGGCAATTGCCGCTTTCGCATATAGTATGCAATTTATGTGTATTGACGAGGCTACGAACATGCCGATATTCGGGACCAATGGGGAGCTTTACTCGAAGCCAATCAGGTTTTTTGACGCGCTGCTCTTTATTATCAACTACGGAGTTTACGATGGGTAATTCCTGCATATGAGAAGCAAATTTAAGGTATTTTTTAAGGACATTACATGCAGTGTTTTAGTAATGTGAATTTCCATCCAGATCTGATCCTAATTTTCGGATGTTTGGATAGTCGGGGTGGCTACTTCCGCTTTACTTCCGCTAAGGAAATATATTATATGAGCTATGGGAGCGGGTTTTAAGTACTTCTTCCGCTTACAAATAAAAAAGCGGAAGCGGAAGATAGTAGGTGAAATGGTAACATCTTCCTCCGCTCGACTGTGGCGCACACCTCTTTCGAAGGCGGGACTGAATAAAATGAATTAAATTAATAAATGAAATCATAAATGATAG
>JABDFN010000119.1:0-2619 GCA_013286485.1 Bacteroidota bacterium | reverse complement strand
TTGCTACAAAGGTACTATTACGGGGAAGGCAGAAACAAATATTTGTTTTGCTATATCTAATTAGATTATGAGTAGTATAAAAAAATGTTATATTCACTGCGTTCGCAATGACACATAGTTTATATTACCAGCGTTTGCCAAATTGGAAAGAAGCATACAGATCGAGGAAATAGGGGGTAGCTTTCTGATTCACCATTAAAGGAATTGCCTGGGAATATATCTCAGCATTTACACCTGTTTCTATAGCTAAGACTGTTTTGCGATTGGCGGCAAAATCGAAGTGTAATGCTGTTTTTGCCTGTAAACCGGGAATAAATGTGATCTCATGCAAACCTTCTTTGAAACCTGCTGCTCCTATAATAGTGCTTTGGGATAAAAACTCGTCCCTGTTATTGTCGGTATATTTAATGGGGTTGGGTTCGTTGTACACTTTTATATAATAGGGTTTGAGCATGCCAATAGAAAGGCCGCCTGCATATACCCAGTGTATAGATACTGTGCCGGGATCTGGTTTGCCAGCTATCATTTTTCTTTTGCCAATACCTAATTTGAGTGCATAAAAATTATTGATCTTACCGAAAATAAAAGGAGTAGGCTTGGAACCTGAATATGGATCGAGATTGCTATTGGTAGACTTGTATTCTTTTGGATTTTTCTTTTCGCTTAATTCGAATTGCCAAAGCAAAATATCGTGAAACATATCGCTATGTCGCTCGTCTTCTGATTTTACTTTTCCGCGATCAACAAAAATGCTCCATCCATCTGTGTTTAAACGTATGCCGCCGCTGACTTCTGTTTTGATAGGTTTTGGCCTTTTAATTATAGGCTTGATATAATGATGTATAGGTGTGGAAGCAACAGTGGTTTTTACAGTATCAGATGATACAACGCTTTGAGCATTTATAATGTTACAAACGCTGAGGGATAGTGTAAATAAAATTATTTCTTTTAGTTTTTTCATGCTACACGAACACAAATATAGCGCATTCTTATATGACATCTATATTACTATGTTAAGTTACGATAATTCGGAATAAGAAAGACGAGAGGTTGTAACTTTAAGGATAAAATAAGAAAAATGACAGCTAAAGTGATATATACGGGAAACCTGAGAACTGTATGCACACATCTACACTCGGGCAGCACGATTGAAACGGATGCACCTACTGATAATCATGGTAAGGGAGAAAGGTTTTCTCCTACTGACCTGGTAGCTACGGCATTGGCTACTTGCATTGTAACCACTATAGGTATAAAAACAAGGGATATGCACGTGAATATAAATGGGCTAACATGTGAGGTGCAAAAAATAATGACCACGGACCCGAGAAGAATAGCCGAAATAAAAATACACATGGTGTTTCCTAAGACTGAAAATTATAGTGATAAGGAAAAAACGATCATGGAACGTGTTGCACATACATGCCCTGTGGCTATGAGTTTGCATCCTGATCTGAAACAGACACTGAGTTTTGAGTATTAATGATGTGATATGGAAATTTAATTGAATTAATATTAATTTTATTATATAAACTAAATACTATTAGTATGAAAAAATATTCCATTCTCTTTTTCTTAGTTGCTATTAGTAGTGTAGTTGATGCACAAATACCTTCGTATGTGCCGATATCTAATCTTATAGCCTGGTATCCATTTTCAGGTAATACTATTGATAGTAGCGGACATGGACATGATGGTACTAATAATGGTGCTGTATTGACAACTGATAGATTTGGCAATACTAACAGTGCTTACCTGTTCGATGGGATGACTTCTAATATTTCAACATCATTATTACCACCTACAGGTAATGCTGCGCGTACTATAACATGTTGGTTTCAATATAATTCGCTTCCTGCTTCATGTAATACTGACTTAGTAATAGCAGGGTATGGTGCCAGTAGTGCAGGCTGTTTTCAGGTTGCGATGAATTTTTCTTTAGAAATAGACTATACTGGTTCTCCGCCTAAAGCCCGCGTAGATGGTGTGTGTGTGGCTACAGGTGCAACGCAAATTGCAGATACATTAACGAATGGCTGGCATTTTTTTGCTGCATTATATGATACCTCATTTGGCCCGGATTATGATTCAATCAAAATATATGTTGATGGCGCTTTTAAGACGACAAGTACTGTTGTTTTTTCATCGCCCATTACTGTAAACACCGGTAACCTCAGTAATTTTCTGATTGGTAAGGGGCATTATGCTTGCCCAAGATATTTTGCGGGTAAAATTGATGATGTCGGGATATGGGACAGGGCATTATCTTCCTGTGAACTTCATAGCCTTTACTTAGGAGGGCGGGTATCGTCTATAACAGCCAACCCTATAAATGATACAGTATTACCGGGAGGAATTGGGGCATTTTCTATAGCGTCTACCGGAGGGGGTGTAGGCCAATGGCAGCTAAACCGAGGTTTTGGATTTATGAATTTAAGTAATGCAGCACCATATTATGGAGTTAACACACAGAATTTATTTGTAGATCCAGTAACAAAAGCGATGAATGGTTACCGATATCGTTGCATACAAAATAATGGTGGGTGCTTTGATACATCAAGTGCTGCAAGCCTGAAGATAATAACTACGGATATTAATACAATTGGAAAAAAAGAAGAG
>JABDFN010000118.1 GCA_013286485.1 Bacteroidota bacterium | reverse complement strand
GACGATTAATAAATCGCGGTATGTATATGCAGATGAGCGTGCATCTTTTAGCAAAGGGCGACAGCATTATTATATTTGACCTGAACAAAAAGAGAATTGAATATTACAGCTTGCAGGGCACACTGCTGAAAGAACAGGACATTGCTTTTGATATGGGTGCTATAGAACGTATGAAGATATTGCAGGATGATGCTACTGAGCGGCTATATGTGTGCCGACGTGTAAATACAGATAGTTATACTATAGAGGGGTTGAATATGCAAACCGGGGAATTGTTTGGTAAACAAATGATCAACAGGCCGTTTGCAGAAGATGTGAAAATACATAATGGCAATGTGTATTTTTTATGGCAGGATGCGCGTGATGCAATGACGAGGCAGTTGTTTGTGCAGAATTAAAACATAAGCCCCCGACCCCTAAAGGGGGAGATGTTATTTTTCTCTACTTTTTTTAGGTTCTTCAGCAGGTGTCGGTAAAAGTGATGGTTGCACTATTTTAGGGAAAAGCACCTTGTAAGAATTAATGATCTCTTCGGGTTCGTTGGGCTCTATAAGTTCCAGCCTTAAGTTGATCTCAGTACTTTTATCGGTCTCTACAGGTACGTTTTTAATTATCATTCTTTTGTAGCCTTCATATTTGATATGCAAATCATATACACCAACGGGTATGGCGTTGGTTTTAAATTTACCCATGTTTTCGTTGTCGTCTGCTGTATTGGCATCGCCTACTATTTCTTCCCCGTTAGTAGTATACACAAAAATGCGGGCGCCAATGGCTGGTTGTCCGTCATCCTGTTTCAGCTTGCCGGAAATAGTGCCGGTTTGGGCAAAAAGACCACCCCCGACTCCCCCTAAGGAGGAGAGAAAAATAGCCAAACCCAGGAGTATTTTTAAAGTATGCATAACCCCACAGAAAGGTTAAATTACCAATATTATCTTAAAGTTTCTGATACCTTTACTTAGTCGTTCTAAAAACCTAACTTTGTTAGATATGTTTTAATTTATGAGTGAAGCAGATATAAAGCCTACCAATGGTGAAACCAAGCTCACCAATATTGCCCCATTATCAGCGAAAGATTTTGCTACGGACCAGGAAGTGAGGTGGTGCCCGGGTTGCGGAGACTATTCTATTCTGAAACAAGTGCAAACCGTATTGCCGCAGATAGGTGTGCCCAGAGAGAATATTGTTATTATTTCGGGTATAGGATGCAGTTCGCGTTTTCCATATTATATGAACACTTTCGGCATGCACTCTATTCACGGACGCGCCACTGCTATTGCATCGGGATTAAAAGCAACAAGGCCTGAATTGAGTGTATGGATCGTAACGGGAGATGGAGACGGGTTGAGTATAGGCGGGAACCATACCATACATTTATTGCGCCGCAATTTTGATGTAAACATTTTATTGTTCAACAACCAGATATACGGACTTACCAAAGGACAATATTCACCTACATCGGAAGAAAATAAAATTACCAAGAGCACACCGATGGGTAGTATTGACCACCCATTCAATCCTGCTGCATTAGCATTGGGCGCTGACGCCAGTTTTTTTGCACGCAGCATGGACCGTGACCCAAAACATTTGCAACAAATGCTGTTGCGTGCGAACGGACATCATGGCGCTTCCCTGTTAGAAATATACCAGAACTGCAATATTTTCAATGATGGTGCATTTGAAGTATATACAGAGAAAGGAACGAAATTGGAAGAAACATTGTTACTTGAGCAGGGGAAACCATTGCTATTCGGCGCTAATAAAGAAAAAGGGATAAGGCTTGACGGACACAAACCGAAAGTAGTAAGCCTTGCAGATGGTTTTAGTGCAGATGATCTATGGATACATGATGAAAGTGATTTCTTTAAAGCACAGATATTAAGCCGCCTGTTTGATAATCCGCAAACGACGGGACATTTCCCAAGGCCATTTGGTGTATTCTATGAAACAACGAGGGGCACTTATGAGGATGGTTTGAAAATGCAAATAGAAGAAACGATTGCTAAAAAAGGCAAAGGCAACCTGGATAAATTGCTGCGGGGCAGTGAGACATGGGTGATCGAATAAATGCTCAATTACGCAACGGCTCAATTGCTTAATGAAATGACATAATTTTAACTGTACGTTGTACACTGTTAACTGATACATTGGCTTCCTTAAAAAAACTTGCGGAACAAACAGCGTGGTATGGCATAAGCTCTATTGCTGCACGGTTCATCAATTATCTTCTTACTCCTTACTTAACTTACAAGCTTACGGCAGAAGCCTATGGAGAGCAAAGCATTGTTTATGCTGCTATTCCTTTCCTGAATGTGGTTTTTACTTACGGTATGGAAACCGCCTATTTCCGGTTTAGCAATAAAGGAACGGATGATAAACATGTATTTAGTACCGGTAGTATATCGTTGATATGTTCTACCATCTTCCTGACAGGGGCTTTGCTTTTGTTCAAAGGGCCTATAGCCACTTTGCTGAGTATAAAGGAGCATCCTGAATTTATTGTATGGTCGGCATATGTAATTGCATTAGATACACTTACCACTTTACCATTTGCCAAACTAAGAAATGATAACAGGCCGGCAAAATATGCATCTATACGTGTGTTGAACATACTGATAAACATAGGATGTGTATATTTCTTTTACAGTATACTACCAGGGTTGGCAAAAGACAGTAATTCAATATTTGCAAAATGGTATGATCCTAATTTAGGGGCCGGGTATTATATCATCGCCAATATTGTTGCTTCGGGTATAACCTTTATTTTACTGCTACGCGAATTCCTGTCTATAAAAATAGAATGGAGCAGCCATTTGTGGAAAGAAATGATCATCTACTCATTGCCATTGATGGTGGCAGGATTTGCAGGAATGATAAATGAAACGTTTGACCGCATTATGCTGGGATGGTGGGCGCCGGTAGCTACGGAAAAAGAAAAAATAGAACAGGTAGGCATTTATTCAGCCTGTTATAAATTATCGCTGCTGATAACCATGTTTGTACAAGCCTTCAGAATGGGTGCAGAGCCATTCTTTTTTCAACAGTCAAGGGGCGAAGATGCACCTAAAACATATGCACGCGTGATGAAGTTTTTTGTGATAACAGTATGTGGAATGTTCCTGCTGGTTGCTTTATATATTGATATCTGGAAAGAATTTATCAGGAATAAGCATATGTGGGCCGGATTAGGAGTGGTGCCCATATTGCTGATAGCCAATATATGCCTTGGTGTGTACTATAATATGGCCATCTGGTATAAGTTGTCGCATAAAACAAATTCGGGGGCTATTATTACAATTATAG
>JABDFN010000117.1 GCA_013286485.1 Bacteroidota bacterium | reverse complement strand
ATAGCGTTTGCATGCAAAGACTCAATAAATCGATTGAGCGGCAACGTAATATTAATATCCAAAAACGACCTTAGAAATCACTATGCGCAAAAATATGGTATGGCTATTACTAAAACATTTGTAATATCGGACTCTAATAATGGGAGGAGACTAATTAAGATGTATCTTAGTTAACCTATTTACATGAGGTTTTTTTGTAAGAATGTTAGTAATAAAAGTCAACAAGTATTATATGCTCTTTGCTTTAACAGACACAAAAAAAATAGAAAAAATTAATAGGTTTTTCTTCAAGGAATTGTCAGCTTACCGTACTTTTTTAGATGAAAGGCTTATTATTTATCCGCAAAGTAGCAAAGACGATATTTTTAGAATTAGTTATTCAAACGTATTGGGGATTTGGTGGTATACTAATTATGCGGGCAAGGATAGCAATCGATTTTGGAATATATTTGGGATAGACAATCCCGAAGTAAAACAAAATGTAAATATTGTTTGTGAAATAAACATGCCCGTAAGCGGTATTAATTTTCGAACAGCTGGCTTATGGGCAAAAGATTTAAATGGAAATACTTTTCTACTCCATAGCGGCAAAATAGGTGGGGGAACAAAAGGAGTAGGGAAAGGTCTTTTTGAAAGAGAATTTAGAGGAGAAAAAATTGAAGTTGAAATACAGGGGCGTATTAGGGAATATGCTTTGGTTGCTCAATTGGGATCAGACAAATTAGGAGAACAGGTAGCGTCTTTTACCAAAGAAATATATAGAATAAAGACCATTGCGAGAAAGCTAAATAAAAGAAGTCCCAAGGGTATTAAGTCATTTTATTCACCAGAATTCTTCGGGAAAAAGGAATATAGACTACCTGAGAAGATAACCGCTAACTGTAATCATGGTCTGGTAGTTAGCGAGCTAGTAAATGAATTGAGTAGACGTAAGATCAAGGCATATAATTATTTTAATTTCATTGATCTTTATACTCACAATAATCGACAAAAAATTGACAGAGTCTTTGAAATAAAAACATCTCTTAGTAGGCAAGTTGTTTATACAGCTATTGGACAACTTTTTTTGAACAGTTATAACATTGTGGGTAAACCTAAACGCATTTTTATATGTCCAAATACTATTGAAAAGGTATTAGTTTCAGATTTGGCTAAAATGGGTATTACTGTAATAACTTTTGATTGGAGAAAAAGAAGTGTAGTTTTTAATAACCTTGATACGTGCTTGTGAAAATATCATTTTATTTTTTTAATAAAGTGTTTTGGGTAAAGACTAGGTGAGTTACCTAGTGCTAGGTATTCGGGGACCCATTTTAAATTCCTATTTATAAGATTAGTAATCATTTCAACAGCTCTATAAATTATATGGTATCACCGATGTGCCGGAGCACATCATGCCTATGAGCATACACAAGCTGGGCAATAGTTCTGTAGCAACGATCCCTACCCTGCTGTACCTGGTAAAAACAGGCCAACTCGACAACCATCAACTGAATAAAGGCGATATCATTCTCTTCGCATCTGTAGGTGCGGGTATGAATATTAACGCTGTTTGCTATAGGGTATAAAAAAAGTCCCTCTGAAAATTCAGAGGGACAAATATTACCAGTCAACTTAATTAACTCATTATACTCCCTTTAGGGGTTGGTCTATGCACTCACCTTCTTGCCTCTCGCTTTTGCTACCACTTCTTCTTCAATATTGCGTGGTGCAGGTGCATAGTGGCTGAACTCCATGGTGCTGGTGGCACGGCCTGATGATAATGAACGAAGCTGTGTAACATAACCGAACATTTCGCTCAGCGGCACTTTAGCTTTTATCACTTGCAGGTTGTTACGGCTATCCATACCTTCCAGTATAGCACGGCGGCGGTTCAGATCACCTGTTACATCACCCATGTATTGGTCAGGAGTAATTACTTCTATCTTCATGATCGGCTCGAGTACTATCGGCTTAGCTTTTTTACCTGCTTCGCGATAACCTGATTTAGCACACAATTCAAATGACATAGAATCAGAATCCACCTGGTGGAAAGAACCGTCAAATATCTTAATACGCATATTCTCCAGCGGGAAGCCGGCTAACACACCCGTAGTCATTGCAGATTCAAAACCCTTCTGTATAGCAGGTATGAATTCACGTGGTATCGATCCTCCGAATATTTCATTGATGAACTGGTAAGTGCCTTTGCCTTCAGCCAGAAATTCCGGATCAGCAGGGCCTATTTCAAACTGTATGTCTGCGAACTTACCGCGGCCACCCGTTTGTTTCTTATATATTTCGCGGTGTGTTACCATAGCGGTAAATGCTTCTTTATAAGCCACCTGCGGAGCACCCTGGTTGATCTCAACCTTAAACTCGCGACGCATACGGTCTACGATAATTTCAAGATGCAATTCACCCATACCGCTCAATATCGTTTGCCCGGTATCTTCATCTGTCTTTACACGCAATGTGGGATCTTCTTCTACCAGCTTGGCTATTGCCATACCCATTTTATCTACGTCAGCCTGTGTTTTAGGCTCAACAGCGAGAGATATAACCGGTTCCGGTATAAACATATTCTCCAATACTATTTCCTTATCTTCTGCACAAAGTGTATCGCCCGTCTTAATATCTTTAAAACCTACAGCAGCACCAATATCACCAGCCTCTATAAAGTCTATCGGGTTTTGTTTATTAGCGTGCATCTGCATAATACGGCTGATACGTTCGTTCTTGCCTGTGCGCATGTTCTTAACATAAGAACCTGAATCCAGATGGCCGCTGTAACAACGGAAGAACGCCAACCTACCCACAAACGGATCGGTCATGATCTTGAAAGCCAAAGCTGCAAATGGTTCTTTTGCATCCGGGTGGCGCACTATTTCTTCGCCTGTATCGGGGTCGGTGCCTTTAATAGATTCAATATCCATTGGGCTCGGCAGGTAGCGTATCACGCAATCCAATGCAGCCTGCACACCTTTATTCTTATAAGCACTGCCGCATATCATAGGCACTATGCTCAGGTCTATACAAGCCTTGCGCACAGCTTCATGTATTTCTTCAGGGGTAATGCTGTTATGGTCTTCAAAATATTTTTCAAGCAGCTTGTCGTCATAGTCAGCTACAGCTTCTACCAGCTGTCCGCGCCAATACTCCACTTCCTCCATCATCTCTGCAGGCACAGCACCTTCAGTATAGGTCATACCCTGTGTGCTATCATCCCAGATGATAGATTTCATTTGTATCAGGTCTACTACGCCTGTAAAATTGTCTTCAGCACCGATAGGCAATTGCAGCGGCACCGATTTTGCACCCAGCATATCACGTACCTGTTGCACCACCATCAAAAAGTCTGCACCCACACGGTCCATTTTATTTACAAAGCCAATGCGTGGCACTTTATAACGGTTAGCCTGGCGCCATACAGTTTCACTCTGTGGTTCTACACCATCTACCGCACTGAACAAAGCAACCAAACCATCCAGTACACGCAGCGAACGTTCTACCTCAATGGTAAAATCCACGTGGCCCGGAGTATCAATAATGTTGAATTTATATTTATTAGCACCCGGCAGTGGCTTACCCTGCAAGGTCGGGAAGTTCCAGAAGCAGGTAGTAGCA
>JABDFN010000116.1 GCA_013286485.1 Bacteroidota bacterium | reverse complement strand
ATACTTCTTTTAGGGCAGAGGTACGCTCTACTGCATAATCGTCATTGATCTCACAAAGAGTTTCGTCTAATATTTGTTTTACTTCAGCAGCATCAATATTTGCATCATCGCACCCGATATACCAACGGTGAGCAAATAAATTCTCGTATAAAAATCCTGCTACAGTAAATTCTTTTATGGTGATACCCAGTTTTTTAGATACAACATCAATTGCTTTGTTCATATTGTCTATAGACATATGTTCACCACAAAGGCTTAAAAATTGTTTGGTGCGTCCTACAATAGCGATCTCGTATTCATTTGCGTCTGTAAATCGGATCACATCACCTATTATATATCTCCAGGCCCCTGCGCATGTACTCAGCATTACAGCATAGTCTATACCTTCTTTTACTTCATTGATCAATACACTATTCGCATTTGATTTGGGATTACCCTCTTCATCAAAATTATCTGCATTGAATGGAACAAATTCGTAGAATATACCTGCATTTAGCACCAGTTTTATGCCTGCTTTGGGTTTTGCCTGGAAACCAAAAGAACCTTCTGAAGCCATGTAGGTTTCTATAAAAGTAATAGGCTTGCCTAGTAGCTTTTTAAAGCTCTCGCGGTATGGCTCAAAAGAAACGCCTCCGTGAATGTAAATATTCAGGTTGGGCCATATCTCGTGTATGTTAGACACGCCGTGATAATTGATCACCTTTTCAAGCACTATTTGCACCCAGGCAGGTACGCCGCATACAGTTCCCACATCCCACTGTTTGGCGTTTTCCACTATTAATTTTATGCGTTCTTCCCAGTGAGGACGCTTAGATATTTTTTGCCCGGGTTTATAAAGCAAAGTAGATACCCAACGTGGCATATTGATGGCGCTGATACCACTCATATCTCCCTCATAATAATCACCCTTCTCGAATAATGATGTAGTGCCACCCAGCATTAATATTCCTTTTCCAAAAGCTACAGACGGTATATTAAAATTGGCCATGCTGTACAATTGCTTAAAACCAACCTTTTTGATAGATTTTATCATATCCTGTGTTACAGGTATGTGTTTACTGGCGGCGTCAGAAGTGCCGGAGCTGAGTGCAAAATATTTTACTTTCCCCGGCCAGCTTACATTTTCTTCCCCATCCTGGCAGCGATACCACCACTGTTTATACATTTCGCTATAAGTATATACTGGTACTCTTTGCCTGAAAGCGGATACAAAATCGAAATCAGTGCCGAGTATATGTGCAAAACCGTAATGTTTGCCAAATGTGGTATATTGTCCTTGTTCTAATAAGTGCCTTAACGTATGCCTTTGGTAAGTGATTGGTGAGGCTACAGGCAGCCTGAACTGTTTACGAAGTTGTAATGATCGAGCTATAATATTACCCAATAACGCCATCTCTAGATTTCCTTTTAATATTAAATTAGCCGGGTTCTTTATTTATAAGTCAGCTTGCTAAAGCAGGTTGCAAACGTATACAAAAATAAGTATTCCTCCTTATTTTTTATGAAACATGCATGCCAAGAACAGTTAAATTTTTCAATTATTAATGCGTGATTACGTGCTCTTTTAGTGCATTTTTATAAGTGCTTGCTTACCTTTGCGTCCCATGCAAAGCATACAAGTGCAGATAGTCAACAAGTCACATCATAGCACACCCGTATACCAGACAGCAGGTTCGGCAGGTATGGATATCAGGGCATGGTTGCAGGAGCCTGTTACCTTGCAACCCATGGAAAGGAAATTAATACCTACAGGTTTATATATAGCATTGCCTGATGGTTATGAAGCGCAAATACGACCAAGAAGTGGGTTAGCTATAAAGCGGGGGCTGACGATGGTAAATACGCCCGGCACAATAGATAGCGATTACAGGGGTGAGATAATGGTAGCGGTGATAAATCTGTCGGCTGAGGCGCAGGAAATAACAGATGGTGAACGAATAGCCCAGATGGTAATAGCAAAATATGAAAGGGTAGAATGGCTACAGGTACATGAGCTGGAAGAAACTGTGCGTGGGGCAGGTGGATTCGGACATTCGGGAACACATTAAAATGAGTGTAGAGATATAGTTATAAAAAGTAAAAACGATAAGAGCAAAATATGAACATCATTATTCCTATGGCCGGCATGGGTAAGCGCATGCGCCCGCATACACTTACAACACCAAAACCGTTGATACCTATTGCAGGTAAATCAATCGTGCAGCGTTTGGTGGAAGATATTTTGGCTACCTGTAATGAAAAGGTAGAGGAAATTGCATTCATCATTTCCCCCGACTTTGGTAAGAAAGTAGAAACGCATTTGGTGGAAGTAGCAAAAAATCTCGGTGCAAAAGGAGTAATTGCTTATCAAAAAGAACCACTAGGTACCGCGCATGCTATTTTATGTGCATCAGAACAACTGAGTGGTAACGTATTTATTGCATTTGCTGATACTTTGTTCAGGGCAACTTTTAGTATTGATACTAACAAAGATGCTATTGTTTGGACTCAAAAAGTAGAGGAACCTTCGCAGTTTGGTGTTGTAAAATTGAATGCCAATAATGAGATAGAAGCATTTGTGGAAAAACCCAGGCAGTTTGTTTCAGACCTTGCAATAATAGGCGTATATTATTTTAAAGATGGAGTGGGCTTGAAGAAACAATTACAGCGTTTAATAGATGAAGGCATACAGCAAAAAGGCGAATACCAGATAACTGATGCAATGGATCATATGTTGAAGCAGGGCATAAAATTTTATACAGGGCAGGTAGATGAATGGCTGGATTGTGGCAATAAAGATGCTACCGTATATACCAATCAGCGCGTGCTGGAAATAAAAAAGAATACTGAAAAATTAATGGCCGCATCTGCAAAACTGCAAAACTCAGTAATTATACAACCGTGTTATATAGGTGAGAATGTAGTTATCAGCAATTCTGTTATCGGACCACATGTATCTGTAGAACATAGTGTTACTATCAGCGACTCTCGTATCAGGAATAGCATTTTACAGGCAGATAGTATTGTTAAAGATGCACTGATACAGAATTCCTTATTAGGGAAAAATGTAAATTACACTGAAAAGCCAAGGGAATTAAGTCTTGGTGATTTCTCTACGCAATCATGAAAGCAACGGGTAAAGCCTTTATAAGCGCGGTACTGTTTTTTTCCTTCTGTGCCTGCTCTGTTTGGGCACAGCGCGAAGTAAATGCGTCTACTGTCTACGATGCTACGAGCCAGCAAAAAGCGGACGAGATATTTTATGAGGGTGTCAGGCAATTAATACAGGGTAAGAGCAGTACAGCCGAAGATGATTTCCTGCAATTCTTAAAAATAAAACCAAACGAACCTGCCGCTTATTATGAATTATCGAAGATAAATTTCGACTTGAATAAGCCGGATAAATCAGAAGATTATATAAAACAGGCGATAAAACTAGATAGTGATAATAAATGGTATCGCGAACAGTATGCCGCTGTATTGATCAATCGTAATGATTTTGCAGATGCAGGGGCTGTACTGGACAATATAGCCCGCAAAGAAGATAGAAAAAAAAGATTATTGGCTCAATGCATCTATATTATATCAGCGCGCAGGCAAATACCAGGAAGCGTTATCCGATCTGAATAGAGTGCTTGGTTATGGCCCTGATGAAGAAGCCCTTGTACGTAAGCAACAGATATTTGCAAAAATAAATAATGCTGATAGCAGTGCTGCTGTTATAGAGCAACTTATAGTTTTAGAACCGTCTGAAAGCAGGTTTTACATATGGCTGGCAGAAAC
>JABDFN010000115.1 GCA_013286485.1 Bacteroidota bacterium | reverse complement strand
ATTTCTCCCCTTATCGCGGTTTTTTGTGCCCCTTCTAAAATCGTTGCCCATATCAGGTTGAAAAAAGACTTTGTTCCGCGATCTACAAACATATTGGCATGTCTTACCTCTTTTCCTTGTATGGGGTTCTCTGTAAAAAGAAAAGCTTTGTTAGCTATAAAAGATACCATGGGGCGATCTTTTACTTGTTTATGAATATTGGTTCTTTCAAGTTCTATATCAAGATTATGATAGAGTAATGTTAAACTGCCTAAGCAACTATCCTCATTGCCTTTCAAATGTATATCTGCCCTTGTTACATAGCAGGATTTTATTGCGATAAGTGATAATGCAGCGGCATCTTTGCTTATTTGTTCTGCATCAATATTTTTAGCAATAGCATCTACTGAAAACCTGCCGGTGCTGTCTGAGAGTAATAAATTGAAAGTTGCTGTTATGTCGCTCTTTTCTTTAAATTTTCCTGAGAGCTTTGCCACGCAATTCGGCTTTTGAGCAATATTGGTATCAATATTAGTTACATTTTCCAGGCAACCATGCACATTGTTGAACACGATCTCGCCTGTTAAATTAGTTTCAGGGTTTAGCTCTGTATACCTTACTAAGCCATTTTCAATTGTTATGTTGCTGATATTAGTTTCCAGGCTTAATTTTTGAAAAAACTGCTGGGGGTATTTTAATCTTGTTGTACTGTGCGAAGGCCGGCGATCATAATAACAGTCAACTACAGGGGCCATTAAACTCATACTAGCTGCCAATAACTGTTTGTTATTCATAAGCGCCTTCCAGTCAAAATTTACCAACTCCAACGCAGAGGTATAAAAACTGTCTTTTTCTTTTAAATAATGTTTTTGTTTGCTTGTATCAAACTTTCTTAATGAAGCAGACAGGCTCGTATTCTTAAGCACTAAATAATTTTTCTCAGTAGAAAAACTTATTTCATTTGCAGCTGAAGTATATACCCAACCAGTGCTTTTATGGGTAATGAGGAATATACTGCCAATGTTTATATTACTACTGCCGGCGTACAAAAACCGGTTTGTGTCCTGTTGTGTATTATGATCAAATGTCCAGTCATGTAAAACGGCCTTCCCGTTTTTCATATAGCAATAGACACTATCAGTCTTTCCGGCAAATTCATAAGTTACATTGGGCTCATTTACTTCTATACAATCAGCACGAAGACTTTTTATAGCCGGCGACTTATTCTCTTTATTTATTTCAAGCAGGCTGGGTGTTTCTTTTTTAAGCGAATCCTGTAGCCGCTCTTCAGATAAAATAAAGGCAATGGGTTTGTTTATTAGGAGTCGGCCGCAACTCAGCTCTTTTTCTGTTAGTATCTTAAGGAACCTTACGCCTGTTATCTCTACACTTATAACATAAACAGTAAAGTTGGTAGTAGGCGGGTGGCCTTCTTTTATAAGCTGGTTGATACGGTTCGTATCGGGCCATATTTTAATACCGCTTGCGCTTATATGTCTGGTCCATATACCTACTTTCACATTTTCTACAGATGCATGATATACGCCATTGGTTGCTGTTTCGATCCAGCCGGAGAGATTTGCTTTGATTACTTTGACATAATGTTGTGATAGCCAGTATGAAACTATGCAGCCCAATATCAATACTATCAGGAGTGAACTTATTGTGATCTTTATAAGTTTGCTTTTCATTTCTTATTCATATACGCATCAGCAAAAGAAAAACTATACCCGTCTTTTATTAAATGCAACTGGTAGAAATAGCCCCCATATTTTATAGAGGCTATATCAACCCGGCATATTTTATTTTTTCTCCTCTTCTTTCAAATCACCCTTATCATCTTTTTTTATAGCTTTTTCTTTTTTCTTCAAAGCTTTTTCACGTTTACCCTGCAGTTCCTTTTGGGTGCTCTTGGTAGCTTTCTTATCCTCTTTTTGTTCCTTTTTTTCAGCTTTAGGAGTAATAACCTGTTGACCGAAAGAAGTGCCGGTGAAAAAAATGCCCATTGTTATAAAGGCAAACAAAATGTACTTTTTCATATTTTAATTGTTTTTAGCTTATGTTATAGGTACTTGTAATAATCATGCCATCTATCATCGTTTAGCAGGTTAGAAAAGCTAATACCCCCATCCATCTAAAAAATAAGTCGCTGAAAGGGTTATTTGTCAGGTAGAATAAATGTTTCTGTTCACCCCTCAAATTATGCAGTTCGCCCGAAACAGCTTTGGCTCGCTGTAAACTCGCTGCAAATTTGTCCCAACAAAAAAATATTTATGAAAAAGATCATCGTTCTATTATTAATGCTGTTTACCATATCAGCTTATTCACAAAACTTCTATGGCAGTTTCGAATCATGGAGAAACTACTCGGTTGTTACAGCACCATCCGTCACATTGCAGTCGCCGGCCGGCTGGCATGCGGCAGACTCTTTGGTGTTCTATGCCAAAGCTGTCTACCCCTCTGCTGTTTTTGCACAACAGGTATTTAAAACTACCGATGCACATTCCGGCAGTTTTGCTGCAAAACTTATTACCTTAAAAGAAGATATTTTTGGAACATTGCCTGCGCTGCTAACAAATGCTGATATAGAATTAGACATGTCAACGGTTACGCCAGGCACCAGTCTTCCCGGTATTAAACTGGTAGGTGGTACCCCGGTCACTACACGTATACCTGCTATGAGCGCATGGGTTAAATATTCTCCCATAGGTAACGATACCGCCGGCATTTATGTGCTCGCAATGAAGGCTGGTATTGGAGCAGGTGGTGCAGACTCCCTTATTGGCAAAGGGCAGGCCATCATGTATAGTAACATCAGCACTTATACTAAAATGGATATTCCCATTACTTATGTAAATGCTTCCATGGTACCGGACTTTATACAGGTAATTATTACACCTGGTAGCATGACCAACCCACAGGATAGCAGCACACTCTACGTAGATGATATAACTGTAGAAACGACAGGTATTATTACTCCTGAAACCGGGTATTATAAAATTTATCCCAACCCTGCTACTAATTTGTTGCATATAGACGGCGACGTGTATAAAATAGATATATTAAATGCTTTGGGCCAACAGGTATATAGCTCAGTAGCTCAGCATATGGTAAATATTGCTACACTCGCATCGGGTATCTATTATTTGCAACTAAGCGATAAAAATGGTAGTATTATTAAGGCAGAAAAACTAATAAAACAATAAACCTTTAAAGATCGGTTTATGAGAAATTTCAAAAAAATAGTACCGGTTGTTTTGTTCTCCTATGCTATGATCCTGATTGTTAATATAGCAGCCAACTGGGGCTATTATGCTGCGGGTAATGATTGGCGCTTTAGTGTCTTCTTTACATTGGGAGCAACTACCCTTTGTTTCCTCTTCTTTGGGGGTATGTACTACCTGGTATTTAGAAAAATGAACTGGCTCAATAGGCCCAGGTTCAAGATCATACTCATGGCCGTTTTATACGGAGCCCTCGGGGCGTTATTTGTTATCCTCGCTATGAAGTCTATGGTTTGGTTCTTAGGTTTCCGGGAGCAATCCACTTCCAACTATATTGGTAGCACCATCCCTTCTGCACTCATCAGCATGGTTATTGGTCTCATCATTACCGCGCAACAATCCCTCGTATCGCTCAAGAAAAGCATAGAAGACAACGAACACCTGAAACAGGAAATGATACGTGGCCAGTATGAAACATTGAAGAACCAGGTAAACCCGCATTTCTTGTTTAATTCGTTGAACACACTTACTGTAATGATACCCCGCGAACCCCAATTGGCTGTGAGCTTTGTAGAGCAAATGTCCAAAGTGTTTCGCTATTCGCTGGAGCATACGGATGAAAATACGGTAGCAGTGGAGACGGAAATAAATATTGTGAAAGCCTATCTCTTTCTGAACAAGCAACGCTTCGACAATAAAC
>JABDFN010000114.1 GCA_013286485.1 Bacteroidota bacterium | reverse complement strand
AAGCAGCATTACATATATAGATGAAGGCAGTGGGCCTAAAACATTGTTATTTATTCATGGATTGGCGGGTTATGCCCTTAGCTGGAAGAAGAATATTGATGTGCTACGACAACATTATCGTTGCATAGCAATAGACCTACCCGGGAACGGTTTATCTGACCGTACAAATAGGACATACAGCATACAGTTCTTTGCGGAAACTGTTTATGAATTAATAGAAAAGCTACAATTGCAAGATGTGTGCCTGGTTGGGCATTCTATGGGCGGCCAAATAGCCATGACAGCAATACTCAATCACGCTAACTGTGCAGAAGAATTAATATTATGCGCCTCTGCAGGATTTGAAAAATTTTCAGTATTTGAAAAAACTATGTATCAAACTACATTACACATGGCTAGTATGTTCACATCTGATGAAAGTAGTTTGAGACAAGTAACAGAAAACAGCTTTTATCAAAACCAAACGCAAGCTGAAGAAATGATAAAAGACCTTATTGCCATAATGCGCACGCACCCGCTTAAAGAGTACCGTAAAATGATTGAGGATTGCATACTTGGCATGGTAAACGAACCTGTTCATGAACAACTGCATCATATTTTACAGCCAACACTTATCATATACGGAGAGCAGGATGCATTTATACCTAACAAATTAATACATCATATCAGTACACAACAACTTGCAGAAGAAGCCACTAACAAAATGCGGGCGGCTACATTAGAAATAATACCTTATTGCGGACATTTTGCACAATGGGAGAAAGCGGAAGAGGTGAACAAATATATTCTTGAGTTTTTAAAGAACAACTAAACGCTTCTCTTATTTCTTCATACCTGGATATTTCATTTTAAAACCCTTTAGCGTTTTGAGTAGAATAGTTGCTACGAGGTAGGATTTATACCAATTCTGGTCTGAGGGAATAATATGCCATGGGATATGGTTACAATTTTCAATAGCATCTTCATAGCACTTCATATATTTCTTCCACATTTCGGATTCAATAAAGTCGGAAGCGTTGTATTTCCACATTTTTTGTGGTAGTTCCATACGTTCTTTTAATCTTTTCAGTTGTTCCTGGTGCGTAACATGTAAGTAGAATTTAAGAATAGTTGTGTCATTGTGTTCGGTGAGTATCTTCTCAAAATCGTTTATAGCCTGCATACGTTTTTTCGCAGTGCGATCATCTATCATTTTGTGCACTCTTGTAATCAATACATCTTCATAATGCGAGCGATTAAATACCTCAATCATACCTTTTGACGGAGCATGTTGGTGAATACGCCATAAAAAGTCGTGCGATAGTTCTTCAGGTGTAGGCTCCTTAAATGAATTAACATTTACTCCTTGCGGATTCATGCTTGTAAATACGTCTCTTGTTAGCCCATCTTTTCCACTGGCATCCATACCTTGTACAACAATTAATATGGAGTGTTTGTGCTCAGCATACAAAAGGTTTTGCATTTCATCCAACTCAGTAAGCAATCCCTGCATTTTGCTTTTTATCTCTTCCTTTTTGATCTTTTCGGGAGCCCGAGTATCAATTTCATGCAATTTTATTTTACCCATACCATTTATATTTATCAGGAATTGCTTTCTGTAAGACGTCTATATGCCTTAATGAATATAGCACCTAGATTTTTGTAGGGCGGTACATAATCAGAAAATTTATCCTTTACATCTTTTTTATTTTCAAAATAAATGCTCAGGCCTTTCCACATATTGATCCAGTTAACATCCTTACCATCCAGCAACTGATCGTTCAATGCTTTAATGATAGGCTCATTCACGCTCATAGCACCTGTTTGTTTTGAAGATATGATATGTGCATCGGGCGAATGATCTAAAACAATTGCCAAATTGTGATAGCCGCCACAAGAGCCTAACACTACTATTTTTGTTTGCTTGTTCAGCCTGTCAAGTGTTGTAGGTAAGTGATAACTATGCCCGCGGTGTACAATTACAGATGGATGAATGTTCAGGCTATCGAGGTAATCGCATAATGCTTTTTGCGCAGTTTCATCTTCCGGTTCAGGAACAGGGAGATTGGCATATATAATTATCGGATTCCCTTTTATAGATGAAATCACGGACCAATATTTGGTGTTTGTAATCTTCCACTTGCCATCTTTAAAGTTGGTAAGAAAGCTATTATACGATGTTTTTCCATCTTCATCGCCGAAAAAGAAAAACTGTTCATACACAATATTAGTATCACCTACCAGGCTTTTATAAGGTACTGTATTGATGGGTGGTATCTTCAATATTTGTGACTGCCTTTGTGCGGCTTCATCATTATCTCCCGCTTTGAGTCCATCAAAAAGAGTAGACAATAAGGCATATATATACATGCCTTTTACGCTTTTCTTTTTAAAAGACAATTCGTAATTCTTTTTTACCTGCTCATTCAAAAAAGCAGCCAATGTTGAATCGTGGATACTGCCAAAAGCATCAGCAACGTCTACCGCATCTTCCAAATCGTCTTCTTTACCTTTTTCGAGACCTGCAATAAATGCCTTCATTAATACAGTTTTATGTGGCTCGTCCATTGTAGCTAAAAACTCACTTAAGGTATTATACCCTGCGCACATCCTGATAAAAGTGCGGAAGTGGTCGTGATGTACTGAATCTAATAATTGGTTACCGGTAATGCAATGCACTGTATCTAGTTCTTTCCCTTTAAAAGGACGCATACGTTCTACCATGCGTTTAAAGGAGCCCAAAAAACTACTTGTATATATTTCATCCTGTCCATACACCATAATGTAGTACAATGCTTCTGAAGACATACTATCAATACATTTGAACCGTATTGGGTCTTTTTCTTCATGCAGGTCATTCATATCGCGAACATATCTTAAACTGCGATAAGCCAATTCATCACTGTATGTATCTCCCGCGAGTGAATCATTTCTTAGTTTTATCTGTATCAATGCCTGGAAATATAAATCAGGGTTTGAAGTAATTGCATCAACCTGTTCAATAGTTTTTCGTTTATAATACAGATCGCTGAGAAAAGGCATCGCTTTTAACGGCGATTTGGACTTGTCTGCAATCAGTACAATTGTCTGTACAAGCGGATCGGTGCAATTGCGAATCGCATTTCTTGTTTTAGGATCGGTAGAAGATGCAAAATTATATACATCTGATGGCGTAACCTTTGCTGCATCTTTAATGATATCGCATGCAAAGGGCTGATCTGCATACTCTCTCAGGCGCAATATCATCAACTTCGGCTCCAGTTTACCCATCTCATGATAAATAAATGCTTTATCATCAGGACGGTCGCTCAACAATTTTTGTCCATTCTCTAATGTATATATACTGATATGAGTTTTAACAAAATCGGTGAGTTTATTCTCGTGGTATGCTATGATCATATCACGCATATTTGCAACCAATCTTTTATAATAGTAAGGATCTACCTTAAGATTGTTATTGTACTTAACCAGCATATCCCATATTGCCTGCAGATACAATATTTTACGCTGATTGTCAGTAAATGCATCGCCGATAGATGGAAAATTTTCTACCATTACTTGCATATGATCTACATCCTTCAATATAGCTTTGGTAAGAATACGTGTACCCATACTATCATCAACAGCAATTATTCCATCAATCTTGCCATCTGATACATCTGCTCTTTTTTGCTGATCGTTGATACGGATATGAAAAAGATCCCTATTGCGCGGGATGGGACTTATAATGGTGTCTACATCATATATATTCTGCTTTTTCACCTCCTTCTTTTCATCTTTCTTACCTGCATAAACAGTTGAAGCACATAGACAAATACAGAGAATGGTGCACTGTAAAACAGCTATTTTCTTAATCATGTATTAAATTCCTTCTTGAGTTTATGCAAAAATACATTTGTTTTAGGATAGCAGGAATTATAACGTGTAAAAAGCTCCGACATGGTGGA
>JABDFN010000113.1 GCA_013286485.1 Bacteroidota bacterium | reverse complement strand
CTACGACCTCATCAATTACATTTTTTTCTTCGCCTGCGGGCAAAGCAGCGGGTACGCCCTGCACTACAAAAGTATGTTTACCAAAAGGAGCTATATCAAAACCAATACGTGCCAGGTCGGGGAGCACTTCAGTGAGCAATGCAGCATCGCCAGGAGCTAATTCGTAAGAAGTGGGAAACAATACCTGCTGTGATGGTGCCACACCATTGTTCCATTCGTCTAATAAACGTTCGTACCAAATGCGTTCCTGCGCACGACGGATATGAATAAGCATGAGGCCGGACTTTACTGTGGTGAGCAGCATAGAGCCGCTAACCAATAAAACGTTGTTATTGCTTAAGGCAGCTGTTTCGTTTTCTGTATGTAAGGGTGCGAATTGTGAGGATTCATTTTTGTTTTCTGCGGCAACTGTTTGAGCGATCTGGTATAAATCTTTCCATTGTTTGAGGCTGTCCTTTCGCTCGATAACATGGGCTTGTTTTTCTTTAGAGAACGTATTGAACAGGTAGCCTTTTTCTGTATTTGCTTTTTGCTTTTCTGTAAAGGGAAGATTTACAGAAGGCAATTGTTGTATCTCGGGGTTCAAAGTAAAATCGAGAGAGGGCGCAATGTTATAGCGCGCCAACGCGTGTTTTACAGCAGCGTTCAGATAGGCATACATGAGCCTGTCATCTTCGAATTTTACTTCCTGTTTAGTGGGGTGCACATTTACATCTACACGAGCAGGATCGAGATCGAGGAATAAAATATAAAAAGGAAATGCGTCTTTTTCTATCAACGATTCGTAAGCATTTGTTACCGCATGATGCAAATAGGCATTACGAATGAAACGATTATTGATGAAAAAGAACTGCATGCCGCGTGTGCGCGTGGCAGCTTCGGGTTTACCTATGAAGCCGTGAATGTTTATGAGCTCTGTATTCTCTTCAACCGGTACTAAATTTTTTTCGTAAGAATTGCCCAACAAGTCGACAATGCGGGATTTTAAAGAGCCAGCGTGCAGGTTGAATTGTTCGGCACCATTATGAAATAAACGGAAAGCAATTTGCGGATGCGCTAATGCAATACGGGTGAACTCATCTATAATATGGCGGAACTCGGTAGTATGCGTTTTAAGAAAATGACGACGTGCGGGCACATTGAAGAATAAATTCTTCACCATGATGTTGGTGCCAACGGGTGTTGCAGTAGGCTCTTGGGATTTTACATCTGTACCTTCTATTATTATTTGTGTGCCTATCTCTGTATCAGCGGTGCGGGTTTTCATTTCCACCTGCGCTACAGCAGCTACGGATGCCAGCGCTTCGCCACGGAAACCCATAGTGCGAATGCTGAAGAGGTCGTTGATATTTTTTATTTTAGAAGTAGCATGGCGTTCGAAACTCATTCGCGCATCGGTGGGACTCATGCCTTTGCCATTATCTATAACCTGTAATAATTCCTTGCCTGCTTCTTTGATGATGAGTTGGATCTCAGTTGCCCCAGCATCGATGGCATTTTCCAGTAATTCTTTTACAGCAGACGCAGGCCTCTGGATCACCTCACCTGCGGCGATCTGGTTGGCAATATGGTCTGATAAAAGCTGAATGATGTCGGGCAAGACTACTATTTTTTGTAAATATAAGAAGCACAGGATTATGCTCCCCCGGAGGGGGTGTATTTACAATTATGTCATATCTACCTTAAAATCAGCTTTTTTAATATTTTATTCTGAAGGCATTGCCGGGCGCGGCTGTCCGTTATGGCAGGTACTGCATGTTACTGCTAATAAAGGACTACCCAGTACGGGTTGTTTTATGAGAAAATACTGTTTGTTGATATTTAACGTCATGTGCATCATGACACGGGCGATCTTCTTTTCCGGTTTTGCATCGCTTGCATAATCCAAACGTGTGGAATCGTTCTTATCAGGTGCATGGCAAAAATTGCAGCCTACTCCCAGGCCATCTTCAAACTCATCGAGCATGATCTTATTGAGCTCGCCAGATTTAATATTTTTTGGCAGCACCTGAAGGTTGGTATATTTAATTTCCGTTTCTACAGAAGTGGCGGTAGTGATCATAGTCAGCAATGCCAGCACAATCATAGCTACCTGTTTTTTATTGAATTTCATGTTACTATTTATTCGCAACTATGTTTAAGGATACTTGTAAAGCGTCAGAGATAATGCTGGCACCACCTACATTAAAGTCTCTTCTATTAATACCAAAATTCCCTTTGAATGTATAGCCTGCGTCGGAAGCATTAGCAGTGAAAGGAAATGAAATATCCTTAGTCGTGTTTTTTATTGTGAGCTTACCAAAAACAAAATATGTGTCTTTCTTTGTTGACGTTGTAATCTTTGTTGACACAAAGTGCATGGTCTTATAATGTCCGGCATCGAAATAGGTTTCTTTTTTAAGATGGTCGTCGCGCAAGCTGTTATCGGTATTTACTGTATTTGCATCTACAGTTACATCAAAGCTTGCGCTTTCCAGATGCTGCGGATCAAAATTGATGTTTCCTGCAAGACCTTTAAGCGACCCATCCACATTGATACCTATATTCTTTATTGTAAACCTGACAGCGGAGCCATTGTCTACAGGTTTATACTGTGCAAAAACAACGCTCGCTGCCAGTGTCATACAACTACCTATCAGTATTTTCTTCATCTTGCTCTTTGGAATTTTTATTCTGTTTCATTTGCTATGCATCTAAGGGAGTATCTGTAATTGCCAGTGTACTGCTGTGCTCCACATAATTCACTTCTGTTAAGCCCAACAAGCCGCGCAATTTTTCTGCCGGAACCTTCATTGGACCAGCAGAAGGAGCTGTGCCCGGTTGAGGTTGAGGGAAGGCAGTAGAAGTAGCTGTATGGAATGTAATATTGCCTTCTACTTTTAACATGGTTTGATGGATATGCCCATTCAGCACTGAAACCGAACCAAAACGTTTGAGGTAAGAAAGTGCTATTTCGCTATCTTTTGTTCCCCATCCCCATTGCGGATATACTGCCCATAAAGGAATGTGTGCAAATACGACAATGGGTGTACTGTTGGAAAGATCCCTCAAATCATCCTTCAACCAATCCAGTTGTTCGCTCCCCAGTACACCCAACCCACCTTCTGCCATATTCACCACATTGACCAAACCAATAAAGTGTACGCCATTATAATCGTAGCTATACCAGCCATTTCCTTTGGTGCCTTTTCCATAACGCTCCAAATATTGTTTCCCATTATCGTTCAGCACATCATGTTCGCCAGGCACATAAAATATCTTATCTGTTTTGGTGCTTTTCAACACCTGGTCTAATGTGTCAAACTCACCGGCCTGTGCCAGGTGAGAAAGATCTCCCGTATGCAATACAAACGAAGGGCTGTTGGGCAGCGCGTTGATCTTATTTATGGCAACTTGTAGTGTACTTACCACATCAGGATTAGCAGGCTTATTAAAGCCGATGTGGCTATCACTAATCTGTACAAAGCTGAAATCACTTTTGGGCATAGACAGGTTGTCTTTAAACTCGCCTGACGCCCTGTCTATCAACTGACTCATGCCATATGATTTGAGTATACCACCACTCATCATCCACAGTACGCCTGTTCCCACCCATGCCATACATTTTATGAAGCCTGCCCTGTCAATGCCATCTTCATTTTTGTCGTTTTGGATAAACTCTTCTTTTGCCATAAGATTTATTTTTTGTGTGTGAACATGTAATTATTCACCAAAAGAAGAACAGAAATGCAAGCCGATAAAATCATTTACATGAACTAAGGTAAGTTCTTGATTAAGCCCCCTTTTTTAGATAATCAAGGTTTTGAGATAGATGATGTAAAAGGCAATGATTGGTGCGAATTGTGTTCTATTTTTGCAGGATACTGAAGCATATGATACAAAAGAAGACGTGGATCGATATTGCAATGTGGGCAGGGTTTTATATACTCTGGCTATTGTTGTTTCAGAATCATGCGCTCACATTTTC
>JABDFN010000112.1 GCA_013286485.1 Bacteroidota bacterium | reverse complement strand
CTCCTTTATCTTTGATAGACTCATGATAAGAACGCGATAGAAAAGCCAATACGTAGTGTTCTGAATTTGCAGGCACAACTACTTCATATTTCGGTTCATAGAGCGCTATATAAGGTTTATTGTCCAATATAAAATGTATATGCTGGCCCTTGGCAGAATTATTGCACATTTTGCTGTCAGCGTCAGGTGTTTGGTTTTTGAGTTCGTAATTTTTCACATCAAATTCAAAACTCAGTTTCACAGAGTCTTTGCCTTGCATTGTACCTTTGATGTTTTTTATTTTTAGTTGTGCATCTTTAAACTCAGGAGAGTTGCCAACAGGTGAAACCTCGATTTTAGGATATGGTGCGGCAACGGTATCTGTTTTTGCGGCAGATTGCTGATTGCCTGATGAACCGCAACCTGCAAATAATATGCATGTGCCAGATGATGCAACGAGCATGGATATTATGGTGACTTTTTTCATGATGTATAAATTTATTCAAAGCTACGATGTTTCATATTAACATATATGACACGATAGTTTTGTTTATTTTTGCTTACTAAAATAAAAACAATGCCAGGATACGAATTATTCGGCGCAGAAGAGCGCAAAGAAGTGAATGATGTATTGGAGACAGGGATATTGATGCGTTATGGCTTTGATGCAGTACGAAAAGACGTATGGAAAGCCAAGGAACTGGAAGAGGAAATATGTAAAACCTTTGATGTTGCTCATGCACAGTTATTGAGTAGTGGCACGGCTGCGCTTACCACCGCTATGGCGGCACTGGGTATTGGTGCTGGTGATGAAGTGATCATGCCTACATTTACCTTTGTTGCCAGTTTCGAAGCTGTATTATCAGTAGGCGCCATACCTGTAATGGTTGATATTGATGAAACTTTGACACTGAACCCGGCAGCCGTAGAAAATGCAATAACGTCTAAAACAAAGGCCGTAATGCCTGTGCATATGTGCGGCAGTATGGCACAAATGGACGAACTAAAAGCTATATGCGATAAACACAGCTTGATACTGTTAGAAGATGCCTGCCAGGCTATTGGTGCCAGCTATAAAGGCAAAAGTGTTGGAACTATTGGTAATGCAGGAACCTTCTCTTTTGATTTTGTAAAAATAATTACCTGTGCAGAAGGTGGAGCTGTAATTACCAACAGCCAGGAGGTATATAAGAAATGCGACGAATACAGCGATCATGGTCATGACCATATGGGTAAAGACAGGGGCGCAGACTTGCATCCATACCTCGGGTATAATTACCGCATATCAGAATTGCATGCTGCGGTAGGTTTGGCTCAGCTACGCAAACTTGGATCTTTTTTAAAAACGCAAAAACACAATCACGATATTATTTACGATTGTCTGAAAAATATTGAAGGCGTCAGCTTTCGACAAATACCCGACCCTGCGGGAAATACAGGTTCTTTTATTTCTTTCTTTTTACCAACTGAAGATATAGCACGTACTTGTGCAACAGAATTAGCTGCAAACGGAGTGGCGGGCAATTTTTATTGGTATGATAATAACTGGCATTACATACGTAAATGGCAACACTTGCAAAGCGGTAGTTGGATGCATCGTTTACACGAAGACCAAAAACTACAGGTGATGCATTATACCAACCAGGCATTCCCCGCCAGCGATGCTATTATGTCCCGCTGCATTTCTTCATCAATGAGCTTGCTTTGGACAGAAACACAGGCTCGTGAGCGTGGCCAAAAAATGGCGGCCATTATTAAGCAGGTAATTGCCAATCATGCTGTAACAGCTTAATTCTTATTAGATTATATGCGGATAGGGTAGGCCTTAGGCCGCCCGATCCGCATATTTGTTTCCTATTCTTTATCAATCTTTATAGTAACAAAAGTAGTATTGTCATCCATTTTGATTTGCATTATATTAGAGCAATATTTTAAACCAAATATTTTTGATGAGCTTCTCTATGATATCTAAAAACATGCGTATGAAGAAAATTATAATGGCGTTATCATTGGTTTTTATGCTTCCACTGGCAGTTAAAGCACAGCGTGAACTTGGTATTGCTGAAGGGAACTGGAGCGGTACTTCATGTATTTATCTGAATCCTGCAAATATTGCAGACTCCCGTCAAAAATTTGTTATTGATATTTTCTCTCTAAATTTTGGCATTGACAATAGCCTTGGTACACTCAATACAAGCAGTGCATTGTCAAGCTTTTACAAAGGAGATAGCATCAGCCTTTCCACCATATTCAATATAAAAAGCAATCAATCATTCAATATGATGGCTCCTTATGCTGAAATTAGGTTACCTGGTTTTATGGTAAGTCTTGGCCATAAGCAAAGTATAGCTATTACGTCGCGTATTAGAGCATTTAACCAATTCAGCAATTTCGATCAGAAATTGTATCAAACTATTGTAGACCAGAATTTCAGAGATTCTGCCGGAGATTATAGTGTTACTGCCAACGGTTTTAACTGGACTGCTCAGATATGGGCAGAAACAGGCCTTACGTATGCTGCAGTTATTTTCGATAATGGTATACATCAATTAAAAGGCGGTGTTACACTCCGTTACCTTACTGGTATAGCGTATGCAAGTATGGTAAGCCATAATATGAACATACATTATAACTCTATTAATGATTCGTTGAGCATACAAAAAACAGACCTTAATTTTTCCAGCAATATTATTAACAACGGTGATCAGCTAAGTAATGGTGTTAAAAATCTAAGCATTGGCGACTGGCTGTTTGGTAGCCAGGGCGGCCATGGTGTTGGTGCTGATCTTGGTTTGGTATATGAGTACCGCCCGGATTATGACCGGTACAAATATGATATGGATGGTGTTGCCGGAATTGTAGATGCCAGTAAGAATAAATATAAACTGCGTGTTTCTTTTGCTGTTACTGACATGGGGTCTATTAATTATACCAACAATAATAAAGTGGTCCACTTTACAGGCAACGGAAGCCTGGTAGGCAGCCAGATAAAGGACAGCGTGAAAAGCTATAACGACTTGGTATCTTTTGCGCAACGTAATGGATTTGCCGTTGATTCATCAAGCCAGGCAACGAGAGTGCATTTGCCAACTACCATTGTTGCAAGTGTAGATTATCATATTTTCAAAAGGCTGTACGCAAACTTGCTGTATATAGGTAATGTTGCCGATCCCGCTGTGTATGGCAATACTTATTATAACCAGTTAACACTTACTCCCCGGTATGATAGCAGAGCATTAAGTTTGAGCTTACCTATAACATACAGTTTTTTGACAAGTAGTATGAAAGTAGGTGCCGGTTTTAGGGCAGGTGGTTTCTTTATGGGTAGTGATGATATGCTGGCATTTTTTGGAAATGGGCAGTACGGCATTAACTTTTACTTAGGTGCATTTGTTCCTATCAATCACAGGCATCCAAAAGATCGTGATCATGATGGGGTGTCTAATAAGAGAGATAAATGTCCTGATGTGCCGGGTGTATGGGCATATAGAGGTTGCCCTGATCCCGATCGTGATCATGATGGAATACCTGATTCTGTTGACAGGTGTCCCGATGTTCCGGGTGTAGCAAGCGCTATGGGCTGCCCCGACAGGGATCTTGATAGTGTTGCAGACGAACAGGATCGTTGCCCGGATCAGGCCGGCCCTGTATCATTGCAAGGTTGTCCTGATCGTGACCACGATGGCATACCTGATATAGATGACCGTTGTCCTGATGAGCCAGGACCATTAAAATATCATGGCTGCCCAGATAGAGATGGAGATGGTATACCTGATATTGATGATAAATGTCCTGACCAACCGGGCTTAGCAGTATTCCAGGGTTGCCCCGATACAGACGGGGATGGTATACCGGATAATGAAGATCGTTGTCCGACCCAACCCGGCCCTGTTGAAAATCATGGCTGCCCTATTATTAAAACAGAAGTGATCGAGCAGATAAAAAAGCGTCTTGCATTTGCTGCAACAGCTATTCAGTTTGAAACGGGTAAGGCAGTAATA
>JABDFN010000111.1 GCA_013286485.1 Bacteroidota bacterium | reverse complement strand
CGGTAATTCGTAACCCCAATGGTGAGAAAGTATTTGAGATGAATGATGTAGAAGTACCTAAGCATTGGTCGCAGATAGCAACAGATATCCTCGCACAAAAATATTTTAGGAAAGCAGGTGTGCCGCAAAAAGATGGCAGCCTGGGCAGGGAGACCTCTATTAAGCAAGTAGCCCATCGTTTAGCACATTGCTGGAGGAGCTGGGGAGAAACCTATGGATATTTTGCGAGCCCCAATGATGCACAAGTGTTTTATGATGAGCTGGTATATAGCATTATGCACCAAAGTTGCGCACCTAACTCGCCGCAGTGGTTTAATACAGGGCTGTTCAGCAGCTATGGTATTGATGGAAAGGCACAAGGTCACTATTATGTAGACCCTGTAACAGGGAAACTTGAAAGATCTAAAAACGCATATGAGCGCCCTCAACCGCATGCATGCTTTATATTGAGTGTAGATGACGACCTGGTAAATGATGGTGGCATTATGGACCTATGGGTGCGTGAAGCACGCATATTTAAATATGGCAGCGGTGTGGGTACCAATTATTCTAATATTCGTGCAGAAGGCGAAAAACTGAGCGGTGGCGGAACATCGAGCGGCCTGATGAGCTTTCTGAAAATAGGTGATCGTGCTGCAGGCGCTATTAAAAGCGGTGGCACTACCCGCCGTGCCGCTAAAATGGTATGTCTTGACCTTGATCACCCGGAAGTAATAGATTTTATTGACTGGAAAGTAGCAGAAGAAAAGAAAGTGGCTGCGCTAATAGCAGCTGGCTACGCTAGCGATTACGAAGGCGAAGCATATAAAACAGTATCCGGGCAGAATTCCAATAATTCTGTTCGTGTGCCAAATGAATTCTTCCGCCGCCTGACCAACAACCAGGATTGGGAAATGACAGCGCGCAGCACCAAAAAAGTAATGAAGACCATACCTGCACAAGCATTGTGGGATAAAATATCTTATGCTGCATGGCGCTGCGCTGACCCCGGTACTCAATACGATACTACTATTAATGAATGGCACACTTGCCCTGAAGGCGGGCCTATACGCGCGTCTAATCCATGTTCAGAATACATGTTCTTAGATAACACGGCATGTAATCTTGCATCACTCAACCTACGCCGCTTCTTTAATGAAGAAGACAGCAGCTTTGATGTAGAAGGTTTTGAATACATGGTGCGTCTATGGACAGTAGTATTAGAAGTATCTGTGCTAATGGCTCAATTCCCTTCTCCTGAAGTAGCGCAACTGAGCTATGATTATCGCACGCTTGGTTTGGGCTATGCTAACCTGGGCTCTATGCTGATGGTAAGCGGTATTGCTTATGACAGTGAAGAAGCGCGTGCTATAGCGGGCGCCATTACTGCTATTATGAATGGTGTTTCTTATAAAACATCTGCAGAAATGGCGAAGGTGCTGGGAGCGTTCCCACGCTATAAAGAAAACAGCAAGCATATGATGCGTGTAATGCGCAACCACCGTGCTGCTGCTTATGATGCTGTAGATGCTTACGAAGGCATAGAAATAAAACCAATAGGCATTAATGCAAAATATTGTCCTGATTATTTATTGACTGCAGCGACCAAAGCATGGGATGATGCAGTGCAAATGGGTGAAAAATACGGCTACCGCAATGCACAGGCAACGGTAATAGCACCAACAGGAACTATAGGCCTGGTTATGGATTGTGATACTACGGGTGTAGAACCGGATTTTGCGCTGGTGAAATTTAAAAAGCTGAGCGGTGGTGGTTATTTCAAGATCATCAATCAATCTATACCGAACGCGCTGAAGAAACTGGGTTATACAGCAGCAGAATCAGATGCTATAGTAAAATATGCAAAAGGTCATGGCACTTTTGCAGGCGCTCCTTTTATTAATCATGAAACACTGAGTGAAAAAGGATTTATTGCTGATGAATTAAAGAAGCTAGATACAGCTGTAGAAAGTGCATTTGAAATAGGGTTTGTATTCAACGCATATAATTTGGGTGAAGAATGTTTGAAACGTTTAGGATTCACTCCTGAACAGTATTATAGTGCAGACTTTAGCCTGTTGCATGAATTAGGATTTACGGATGAGGAAATGGACGCAGCTAATGATTATGTATGCGGTACGATGATGATAGAAGGCGCACCCTACCTGAAGGAAGAACATTTATCGGTATTTGATTGCGCCAATAAATGCGGTAAAAAAGGCGAACGCTATATACATGCGCATGGCCATATACGCATGATGGGCGCTGTGCAACCCTTCATTAGTGGTGCTATATCCAAGACCATTAACCTGCCTAACGAAGCAACAGTAGATGAAATAAAAGATTGCTATATGCTCAGCTGGCAACTAGCATTGAAAGCATGCGCACTGTATCGTGATGGCTCCAAGCTGAGCCAGCCACTAAGTAACAAGAGCGATAAAAAGAAAAAAGAAACAACTAAAGAAGAAGCAGTTGCTTCTGCTGCGGATAGTGCGATTGTAGACATGGGCAAGCTTACAGTAGAGGAGTTGTTGGATGAAGTAAGCAAGCGTGTTCAGGACAGCCCCGACACACAGTTGAAGCGTATGCTGAGCCGCATTGTAGAGCGCAAACAATTACCTGCCAAACGCCGCGGTTATACGGTAAAAGCAAAAGTAGGCGGACAACCATTGTTTGTTCGCACGGGAGAATATACAGACGGAACGCTTGGTGAGATATTTGTGGATATGGCAAAAGAAGGCGCCACTATGCGCAGCCTGACGAACAGCTTTGCTATAGCGGTATCAATAGGATTGCAATATGGCGTGCCGCTGGAAGAGTTTGTAGATAAATTTACTTTTACACGCTTTGAACCAGCAGGTGTTGTTGATCATCCAAATATTAAATCGGCGACATCTATATTGGATTATATCTTCCGTATGCTGGCATATGAATATTTAGACCGCACTGACCTGGTGCACGTGCAGGACCCTAACAAAGGGCACGAGTATAGGGATGAAGTAGCTGCAGCACAACAACAATTATCACAAGTACGTATAACTGCCCCGCAAGCACAGCCGCAAAAAGTAACGGCAACTGCACCTAAAGCAGTAACAGCTGCCACACCCAACACCGCTGATATCAAAAAAATGATGGGGACCAGCGCTGATGCACCTGCTTGTCGCAACTGTGGTAATATTACACTCAGGAATGGCACTTGTTATATGTGTCCTAACTGTGGCACTACTACCGGCTGCAGTTAATCAAACATTATAATTACAAATCAAAAGCCATCCGCCTAAGGCGGATGGCTTTTGATTTTATAAAAAAGAATAAGTTTGTATAGCATTTGAAAAAAATAACAATATATATACCGCTCCTTTTTGTCTTATTCTTCTGTGATACTTATGCCCAGCAAATGAGCAGGTATCATATAGACATGTATAATGGATTACCATCTAATCATGTTTATTGTACACTGGTTGACAAATACGGCTATTTATGGATATGCACTAATAAAGGTGTTGTAAGATATAATGGCTATGAGTTTAAAAAATTTGGACTTGCAGAGGGTTTACCAAATGAAGATGTATGGCAAATGATTGAAGATAATAAAGGTAGAATATGGCTTGTGAGTATAGCAGATGAAATTGGCTACGTATTTAATAATATATACAAAAAAATATATGTGACCAACAACATACAAATGGCTTACAGACCATTTGACCTTTCAGTATATGATAAAGGAATTCATTTTTTTACACCAAATAGAGTAAATGACAATAAAAGTGGGGGCTATTTTGTAGAATATAATGACACAATCTATTCTTTCTATGCTTACAACTATATAAAGTGGGGGAAAATTTTTATTACAGATCAAGGACTATTTGCTTTACTTGACAGATATATATATAAACTCAATATTAATAAACCCAATATAGAAATTAAAAAAAAATGCGACATAAACGACCCTAAAATATTTCTTGAAATACCAAATAAGCAAAGCATTAGTTTCGGCAACCTATTACTTAACTATAATAATAACGAGGATACAATTAGAATTATAGATCCGAACACCTGTTCACAAATAATAACAAATATCAATGCTATGCTTAAAAAACAAGCGCATTTAATTTGT
>JABDFN010000110.1 GCA_013286485.1 Bacteroidota bacterium | reverse complement strand
AAATATCTCCGCGAATTTCTCATGGACGAAAGGGTTATTGATAGCCCTTATTTATGGCGGTCTTTATTGGTAAAACGTATTATAGTCCCTTTTCGTACATCTAAATCAGCACATGCTTATAGCAGTGTATGGACAAAAGAAGGTTCTCCGCTTATCGTACTTACTAAACAATTGCAACAAGCATTACAAAAGCAGGTAGATATACCAGTCGAAATTGCTATGCGATACGGCAGTCCTTCTCCTAAAGAAACATTTGATGGTTTATTGAATGATCACCCCGATCTGGAAGAGGTAATGGTATTGCCCTTGTATCCGCATTATGCTATGTCCAGTTACGAAACTGCTGTAGAGTATGCAAAAAATATTCACAAAAAAAATAACTATCCTTTTACGCTTTCATTTGTAAAACCATATTACAAAGACCCTGATTACATTAATGCGCTTACCGAGAATATAAAACCATACCTGTCTCAGCCATACGACCATATATTGTTTAGCTATCATGGTATACCCGAAAGACATATTCGTAAATCAGATACTACAGGTTCGCATTGTTTAGAACTTGCTGATTGTTGTAACGTAAACTCGCCCGCGCATGATACATGTTATCGCCATCAGTGTTTTACAACCATGCACAGGGTTGCAGAACAACTAAATATCCCAAAAGAAAAATATAGTATTTCTTTTCAGTCAAGGCTTGGCAATACACCATGGCTAAAACCATATACCGATTTTCGTTTACAAGAAATGCCCGCAGAAGGTATAAAGAACTTGTTGATTTTGTGCCCTGCATTTGTAAGTGATTGCCTCGAAACACTCGAAGAGATAGCCATTCGTGGTAAAGAATCATTTTTGGCTGCCGGTGGCAAATCATTTACAATGATCCCTTGTTTAAATACACACCCTGCTTGGGTTAGAACTATTACAAATTGGGTGAGGAAAATAGAGCAGGCAGAGCATAATTCCGCCTTCGCCTAATTTGTTTTTACTTTTGACTTTTGCATTTTTACTTTTATATTTTAACTTATCATGTACCTCTACCTCAAAGCACTCCATATTGTTTTTATTGTTACTTGGTTTAGTGGTATGTTTTATATAGTACGTTTGTTTGTTTACAATGCAGAAGCAAATGAAAAACCTGAACCAGAAAAAACAATTCTGCTTCGTCAATATGCCATCATGATCCGGCGCTTATGGTGGGGTATCACATGGCCTTCTGCAATTCTTACGCTCATATTAGGTCCATACATGTGGTTTCAGTTAGCTGCATTACCAAATTGGTTATTGGTAAAACTTTTTTTTGTTTTTGGTTTATATGTATATCATTTCACTCTACACGCTATCTACAAACAGCAATCAAAAGGAATTTTTAAATATTCTTCCAGGCAATTAAGAATTTGGAATGAGGTGGCAACTATTTTTTTGATAGCTATTGTTATGCTCGCAGTGGTAAAAGATAGTATGAGTTGGTTATGGGGTATGGTGGGTCTTGTATTGTTTGTCATCCTCTTGATGTCTTCCATTCGTATATATAAAATGTTAAGAGAAAAATAACTCTCTTCATATACGCTGCCTCCAAATCCAAACTGGGATTCCAAACAAATTGCTTATAAATTGGGTATCATTTTCCACACAATTTGTTTGATTTTCTGTTATTTACATACTCATTTTGTTTCTATAAGTATTCTCATTTTCATTTTTTATCATCTGCAAAATATCACAATGAATATTTAAACAATTGATTATGAGCAGTTAAAGGCTTACACTTATTAATGCATTAAATTTATTTTATATTTTAATATCATTCCCACAGGTTTATAACCAAACTTAGCTCGATTTTTGCCGTTAAACATGAAACCAAATTTCTTATGTATCAATTCAATATTGTACACGAACGGGACGGTGATTGGAGATTTGAACTTGATGGTATCACTTTGATCATAAAAGGTTATGCGGTAAAAGATGGTAAACATTGGATGGAAAACCCTGAAACCGCTATCGCTTTTTTCAATCTCAATGGAAACGTTTACAGTGTATCAAATAATATAAATCGGTTAAAAACAGCTGAAGATTTATACGCTTCATTATTAAAAGAGTATAAAATATTTCGCACGCAATGGCATGGCGGATCAAAAGGTGATAGTACCGCTCGTAGATATGCCTGATTTCTGATTGACTTTTTTAATTGGTAACCCTGCTAGATGAATGTCCGCTTTTCCGGTACTGCAATACAGTTTTCCGTATATAGCCATAAAGATTGTATTCAGTTGTATTACGTACCAATTCATAAGTAGGCCTGTATTTTCTCATATAAGCAGATAAGCTGTCACCGCCCAGTCCGGTAAGATGAGATATCAGTTGCCTGTTAAATACATGGTCAACATATTTCTCTTGTTCTGTGTATTTATACTGCTCCTGGAAAGCCCATATCTGCCTGTTGTGCTGGTCCATAGCATAGAATGGATGTTGTATCATATCCCACGTTGACAATGTTGGAAACTCCAGCTCATGTTTATACAATTCATGTTCTTGAGTGCTGTCATATTTCCAATCATGTGCTTCATATATTTGCGGGGCAATAAAATGCTCCATAGTTATTTTAAAATAGGGTGGTATAATACCATCCGGTATGCGCACATACACTGTATTATATCCTGTTTTTTTAAAAACCAGTAAATGTCCGCTGTTAGCTGCTATATTAAATTCTCCCTCTGTATTAGTCACAGTTGACATGGAGTTATGAATATTTTCAATGTTAACATCACGTATGGGTTGTTTATTAATAATATCAATAACTGCCCCTCCTATGTTCTGGCATAGGCCGGGGGTATACGTAAACAACAGTAATATAAATATCACCGATATCCTTCGGGCTGTGTACCTTATTATAGTGTTATCAATTATGGGCATAACTGCGCTAATTTAGTGTTTACCTGTTCTCATTACACAGATTTTTTGTTAAAACTTAAAAATATCGAGCCTATCTTTGTTACTAAATGTATAATCTTACACGCAGACTCCTTTTTCTTATCGCGCCGGAAAGAGTACATCATTTTGTAATGGGTTGTCTTAAAATAGCGTATACGCTCCCTTTCACCCGCACTATATTAAAAAGTCGTTTTATAGTTAGCCATCCCGCATTACAAAAAACCATGTGGGGCATCACCTTTCCAAATCAGGTGGGCCTGGCGGCTGGTTTCGATAAAGATGCTAAATACACAGATGTTTTGTCTTCCCTTGGTTTTGGTTTTGTAGAGATAGGTACTGTTACACCGCTCCCTCAGCCCGGAAACCCCAAGCCGCGTTTATTCAGATTGCCGAAAGATAAAGCGCTTATCAATAGAATGGGTTTCAATAACCATGGTGCAGCAGCAGCAGCAGCACGGCTCAGGAAAAGAAAAGAAAAAATAATTATCGGCGGCAACATTGGTAAAAATAAGATCACTGAAAATGAAAATGCAATTGCCGATTATGAGGCTTCTTTTCGGGATTTGTATCAGGTGGTAGATTATTTTGTTGTCAATGTCAGTAGCCCCAATACACCCGGTCTGCGAGCCCTGCAAGACAAAGAACCTTTAATGAAATTGCTCAATAGTTTGCAGGTACTGAATAGACAATTAGGCTCGGGTAAACCCATACTATTAAAAATTGCACCTGATCTCACCGATAGTCAGTTAGATGATATTATAGATATCGTTCGCCAAACAGGTATACAAGGCATTGTTGCAACAAATACCACTATCGATCGCTCATATTTGCGTACACCCAAACAAAAAGTAGAAGCCATTGGTGCGGGTGGCTTGAGTGGTCAGCCTTTAAGGCAAAGAGCTACACAGGTCATTAGTTACATTCATCAAAAAAGCGGCGGCAGCATTCCAATTATGGCAGTAGGCGGCATCTTTACTGCCGAAGATGCAATGGAAAAATTAAATGCAGGTGCTTCATTTGTGCAGCTTTATACAGGTTTCATTTACGAAGGTCCCGCAATTGCATCTGATATTTGTAAAGGAATTATTGCCAACAAATGATCTTAACACATCTTTAAGATTTCTTCTCAATTAACATTTCATTTCCACGCAGCGGCATAGTATCTATTTAATACTATGTATGGAATTGCATGAATTTA
>JABDFN010000109.1:3575-4206 GCA_013286485.1 Bacteroidota bacterium | reverse complement strand
CATTATCTATATTCGGGTCTACGGTTTCTACTTCTTTGTCTGATATCACATGGTGCTTTGCATTTCTTCTAAAATGGTCTGAAATAATATTCACGGCAATTTTTCGCATCCAGCCTTCAAATGCTCCTTCAAATGAATATTGAGGTAGTTTGGAAAATATTCTGAAAAAAGTGTCGTTCAATATCTCTTTTGCCACATTCATGTCGTTCACATACCTTCTGATAGTACCAAACAATGCAGGTGAATAGGTGTCGTATAAATTTTTCTGAGCAGTACGGTTGTTGGCAATACATTCCCTTATCAGCACCATAAGGTCGTTGGAGTCTGATATTACAGGTTGGGACTGGTTCCTTTCGGCTATATTTTCAACTTTAGCCAATTATGCTCAATGTTAAGTTTTTCTATATGCGGTAATCTTTACCAGTTAGACGCTCAGCAATGTCCAAATGTTAGAATGGCCCGTGTCTTTATGATTCTATTAGCATAAATGTCTAAACTTTAAGGCAAATACTCATTAAATTGTAATTATTTATGTATGATTTTCAAGAAAAAATAAAAGCCGGAAAACCGGCTTTTCTACGCAATTCACTTTAAGTATTTACCTTTTCTACTATCATTGACGTGGCAGGAA
>JABDFN010000109.1:2380-3565 GCA_013286485.1 Bacteroidota bacterium | reverse complement strand
GTAAGCGGTAAAAAATTTTACAAAAAAAAGAGGCCGGTACGAAACCAGCCCCTTTATATCAAAGTATGAAGAATTATAGTTTTTCTATTTTTTCAACTTTAACACCATTAGAACCTCTTAACATAATATAGTACATACCCGGTACTAATGCATGCATATCTAATTGCATTTGAGTTGATTGAACTTTTTGTGTTTGTAATACCTGGCCCATACTATTCAAAATAGTTACCTGGTCAAAACCATTTCCTGTTTTTATGGTCAGTACATCATGTACAGGGTTTGGATAAAGTAATACCTGCTCATTGTTCAGTATTGGTACTGACAGTGGCATTACTGTATTCATTACTGTATTGGTCATTACTACTTCATTATCATCGAAATAGATGCCGGCCCTGTTGTTAATAAGGGTGCCTGCAGGAATACCTGTTTTTGCATTTACACTAAACATTACAAACCCGTCGCATTGTCCCGGGTGGGTAGTATCGAGCAAATTAATATTCACAAAATCAAATCTTACTGCTGTGCGGCCACCTGTTATCTTATATACATTTTTAGTTACAGGGAAGCTGCTGGTGATTACCTGCAAGCTATTTGGATTTACATTAGCATCGAGTGTATCGAGTATATGTATATTCTTTGCAGCTGCATTACCGGTATTTTCAAAAGAAAGCGTATAAGTAAGTAAAGCTCCTTCAGGAATATTTCCTTTAGGTGAAACCTGCTTATCGTTCGGATCCCATGAAGCAGTAACTGTGTCAGCATTTACTGCAGTATCATCACTGCTACTTGCATCACCTGTTAAGTGGTCAACATAGGCAGTAGTAGTTACATGCGTACCTACTGTTATCCACGGAGAAATGCTGCCATATACGAGGAATGTTTGCGGGCTATCTACTGTAAGGCCACTATAGCTGTAAGTGATGGTATGTCCGCTAACACTTGAGCCTGATGGGTAGCTGTAATAATAATTATAATGAGAATCGATTATAATAGTGAGTGTGCCGCTTTTTGCATTGCAGGAATTGTTATTAAGTGTTACATAGGTTGCATCGCTATGCCTTCCGGTATGTGTAACCATATCTACTGAAACATCGAAACTGGTCGAGCTGCCACATTGATACCCGAGACCACCTGCATTAACTGTAGAGCCAAGAGATGAAGTACCGGAAATTGTACCAGTTGAAG
>JABDFN010000109.1:0-2370 GCA_013286485.1 Bacteroidota bacterium | reverse complement strand
CAGATGTGTCTATCATATTTGTACCACCCGCTTTTGCAGCAGATGCAATAATGGAAGCAGCAGACGCAGGTATAAAAGTGATCATTTGTATAAGCATGAATTGTGTCTACAGGGTGCCCGTTAGAATCAACTTCCACATCAATTGTGTGGCGTATATACCTGTCGCCGGCATCATATACGCAATTGCTGTTTACATCGTGATATAGATAACCTATTACATAACCACAGCCCGAGTGAGAAATGGTGTAAGTAATAGAGTCTACTCTTACACCGGCCCTGATCCATACCTGTTTGATGGTATAAGTTCCGGAAGATGTATAAATGTGATTATACATGAGATAACCCATTGATATAGTGGTTGTATCTGTAGTACCGTCGCCATAAGATGTTTCTATGGAGCTGGTGCCTGTAGAGTCGCTAACAATAATGCCAAAATTGGTTTGTACGCAACTGTCGGTTACCCAATGGTAGGTAATAGAGTATGCACTTGCTTTATTGGCCGAACAAATCAGCGCCAATAAACTGAGTACACATAAGTAGATGGTCTTTTTCATAAATGGTTTTTTAGTTAAAAATTAGGTTTGTTAAGAAATAAGACGAAGGCTCAGAAAGAAGCGTTAAACTTTTTTGGTATAATGAAAAAGGCCGGTAGAAACCGGCCTTCGAAATCTAAAATTGATTACCCATTACAACTCTTATAATATATCCGCATCTGCGGAACAATTGGTCTTGTTTGTAAATAAATAAGACTTGTATTGATGAAAAAAGGTTGGGTTAGCTTGTTTTTCAATGGGATTTTTAATTTGCTTTTGCCTGCAATTACTTTAATTTTGCCGCGTTCTACAGTAAAAAATAGTTAATGGCAGTTCTCATCAATAAGAAATCAAAGGTTATAGTTCAGGGATTTACGGGTACTGAAGGTACATTTCATGCAAGTCAGATGATAGAGTACGGAACCCAGGTAGTTGGGGGCGTAACACCGGGTAAAGGTGGTACCCAACATTTAGATAAACCTGTGTTTAACACTGTAAATGATGCAGTTAGCGCTACCGGTGCAGATGTGTCTATCATATTTGTACCACCCGCTTTTGCAGCAGATGCAATAATGGAAGCAGCAGACGCAGGTATAAAAGTGATCATTTGTATAACAGAGGGTATACCTGTGCAGGACATGGTAAAAGCACGTGAATATATAAAAGGGAAGGACTGCAGGTTGATTGGCCCTAATTGCCCGGGTGTTATCACTGCAGGAGAAGCCAAAGTAGGTATTATGCCGGGTTTTGTTTTCAAGCCGGGGCGTATTGGCGTTGTATCAAAATCAGGTACACTTACTTATGAAGCGGCAGACCAGGTGGTAAAAGCTGGTTTAGGTATATCAACAGCAATAGGTATTGGTGGTGATCCTATTATTGGTACCACTACAAAAGAAGCGGTTGAAATGTTTATGAATGATCCTGAAACAGATGGCATTATTATGATCGGTGAAATAGGTGGCACTATGGAAGCTGAAGCTGCCAACTGGCTGAAGAACAATATGCGCAAACCTGTAGTAGGCTTTATAGCAGGACAAACTGCACCTCCCGGCCGCCGTATGGGGCATGCAGGTGCTATAATTGGTGGTGCAGATGATACTGCTGCAGCAAAAATGAAGATCATGAAAGAGTGTGGCATATATGTAGTTGCAAGCCCTGCAGATATTGGTAAAACAATGGCGCAGGTGCTAAAGAAAGAAACAATCACTGCTAACTAACGATACAAACAAGTAATTTTAAAGCTGCTACGGCAGCTTTTTTAATAAATATAATAATTCCCTTTAGGGTTAGGGTATGGTTTACAAAGTCATTGGGTTAATGTCAGGTAGTTCGCTGGACGGATTAGATATAGCCTATGTGCATTTAGAAGAAGTAAGAGGTAAATGGAGTTTTGAAATAAAACATGCTGACTGCATTGCATATTCACATGAGTGGCTTAATAATCTGCAGCATGCTTCGAGCGGAGATGTAAACAGTTTTTTAAAATTGAATACAGCTTACGGCAGGTATATCGGCGAGCAGGTAAATGCTTTCATTGAGCAATACGCTATTCATCACCAGGTCCATTTTATTGCCAGTCATGGCCATACTGTTTTTCACGAACCTGAAAATAAAACTACTTGCCAGATAGGTGATGGCGCTACTATAGCTGCGGTAACAGGCATGCCAGTAATATCCGATCTGCGTGCATTAGATATTGCATTAGGTGGACAAGGCGCACCCATAGTACCTATCGGTGACCGCTTGCTTTTTCATGGATATGATTATTGGCTGAATATAGGAGGCATAGCAAACATTACTGTACCACACAACAATACACATCTTGCATTTGATGTTT
>JABDFN010000108.1 GCA_013286485.1 Bacteroidota bacterium | reverse complement strand
TTGATCTTTGTTTTTTTGATTTTGTTTATCCTGTTTATTCTTATCCTGGTTCTGTTTATTGTTTTTACCTCCTCCATTATTTTGTTTTTTCAGCATCTCTTCAGCATAAGACAGGTTATACTTTGCATCCGCGTCAGCAGGGTTATTCCTGAGCGACTTTTTATATGCGTCAGCTGCATCTTCCCATTTCTTTTCACTCATGTAGGTATTGCCGATATTATAATGAGCCCCTGCCTGTTCATTCTTGTTCTTGCTCACTTTAGTGGCTGCATCCAATACTTGTCTTGATGCGTCTAACTGACCTTGCTGGTATAAGGAATTGCCAAGGTTGAAAATGCCCGGTATATTTGTAGGGTTTTTCTGCAGTGCCTTCTGGTAATCTACAGCAGCTTCTTTATACTTTTTTTCTTCGTATAATTTGTTGCCGGCATTTACCAAACTATTAGGGTTCAGTTTTGCGTAACCTGAATAACAGGCTAATAATATCATCAATAATATGAAAGCATATTTCCTCATTATGCCTGCAATTTCATTTTTTTATCAGAACCCGGCATCAGCCATTCCGCAATCAACAAAAGCAAACCAACCAGCAAGAAGTACTGGAAATAACTTGTATAATCTGTGAACACTACTGCGCCCAGGCTTTTCTGTTCCATACCGCTTATTTCATCCATTAGCTTATTGGCAACTTCATCTGCGTTGTTCAGTAATGTATAGGTGCCACGTCCTGCCGCTGCTATATTTCTTAATTCTTCTTCATTCAGTTTGCTGATCACAGGGTTACCATTTTCATCCAGTTTAGTGGTTTTGGTAACAGGATCATATAAAGTAGCACCCTGGGGAGAACCGATACCTACTGTATGAACAATCACCCCCTGTTCTGCAGCGTCTTTTGCTTTTTCCAGTGCATGCTCATCATGATCTTCTCCATCTGAAATTATGACCAGTGATTTATATTTTTTCTCATTTTGAGAGAACGATTGCATGGCCATATCCATGGCCTCACCTATTACTGTGCCTTGCGTGGACACTATATCAGGACCTGCACTTTGCAACATCATTTTTACGGTGTTGTAATCAACCGTCAATGGCACCTGCAGATAGGCACGTCCTGCAAATATGATCAATGCTACGCGGTCATTTTGCATTTTGTCCATCATACGCATGATCAATTGTTTGGCTCGAGTTAGCCTGTCGGGTTGTATATCTCTTGCCAGCATGCTTTTGCTTACATCCAGCGCTATCACTACATCTACACCTTTGCGTTGCACCTTTTCTGTCTTATCTCCGGTTTGCAGATTGGCCCAGCCGATAACCATAGCACAAAATGCGATGGCCAATAATATGAACCTGAAAGTATTTCTGCCCGGAATAAAACCGCGGAGTTGTTCAGATACCAGTCTTTCCTCACCCAGTTTTTTTAGTTTGTTGCGCCGCCACACCAGCATACCTGCAAACAAGATGATAAATAAGGGCAGCAACCCTAATGCAAACAAATACGATATATGTTGAAAACGAAACATGTTATTATCAGAACTGCAAATTTAATTTTCTGCGAATTTTATCAATACCCTTCTTTGTTTTTTTAATATTCTTTAACAGAAGCTGTTATTAAATCTAAACTAATAATTTGGTTGCTATTCCTCTTTATTGTTAATTTTACAAGATACATTTTAAATTATATGGAAAATTTCGATCAGACCCAGAATGCAGACTTCACAGTTATAGATTCGGGTATCAACACGCAACATGCATTAAAAACATTTATGTCCAATGTATTTATGTGGATGTTTGTAGGGCTGGCTGTTACAACTATTGCTGCTTTCGCATTTGCATATAATCCATCCCTAAGAGAATTGCTTATATATGATTCAGGCAATGGTACAGGATGGACATCATTGGGAAAAATACTTGGTTTTCTTCCTTTAATATTTGGTTTCGTTACTTTTTTGGGATTTAGTCGACTATCTTATCCTGCTGTAGTTGCATTATTCTTACTTTATGCTGTCACAATAGGAATGAGTTTGTTTTCAATATTACTTCTTGTGTACGAACCAAGCTCAGTTGTAAGTTGTTTTGCCGCATGTTCTGCGATGTTTGGGGTAATGGCTTTCTTAGGGTATACAACTAACCAAGACCTTACTTCGTTCGGCAGAATATTAATGATGGCTCTTGTAGGTATCATAGTTGCTGTACTTATTAATTTATTTCTCGGTAGTGCAAAATTAAATTATCTTATCAGCATTATCGGTGTGGCAGTATTTACAGGCCTTACTGCTTATGATGTTCAGAAACTAAAACGTATTGGCCAAGGTGTTGAATATGATGGGTTAAGTGCTGTTAACACGAAGAAATTGGCAATACTTGGGGCTTTTAATCTATACCTCGATTTCATCAATCTCTTCCTTATGCTGCTCCGTTTATTTGGCAAAAGAAGGTAATAAGGTCATATATTATTTCGAAAGGTCCGCTCACGGACCTTTTTTTATTCCTTGATCAGCAGCATATGCACAATTATGCCATTGAGCTATTGAGCCATTTTTAAGCTATTTTTGCGCAAATTTTTAAAACCTCATGGCATTACAGGTAGGTATAGTAGGGCTGCCCAATGTAGGTAAATCAACGTTATTTAACGCGGTTAGCAATAGTGCTAAGGCACAGGCGTCTAATTATCGCTTTTGTACTATAGAGCCCAATGTAGGGCAGGTGAACGTGCCGGACGACCGTATGAATAAGCTGGCAGAATTGGTAGTACCTGAACGCATAGTGCCAACTACAATAGAGTTTGTTGATATAGCAGGCCTTGTAAAAGGTGCCAGCAAAGGTGAAGGATTAGGCAATAAATTCCTGGCTAATATACGCGAGGTAGATGCGATAGCCCATGTTATCCGTTGTTTCGAAGATGATAATATTCTGCGTGAAGAAGGGGCCATTAATCCTATCAGTGATAAAGAGATAATAGATACCGAGCTGCAATTGAAAGACTTGGAGAGTGTTGACAAAAAAATACAACGCACAGAAAAAATAGCCAAAGCCGACCCTAAAGCCAAACGTGTACTGGAAGTCTTACAAAAATGCAAAGTACATTTAGAACAGGGGAAGAACATACGTGGTCTCGGCCTGGAAGGAGAAGACCTTGAAGCAGTTGCCGATTTGTTTCTGCTTACACAAAAACCTGTGCTCTATGTTGCCAATGTAGATGAGGCTGCTATTCATACCGGTAATACATACTCACAAGCATTAGTAAAGGCAGCAACAGATGAAGGTGCAGGCGTGATAATAATGAACAACAATATTGAAGCACAGATATCTGAAATGGAAAATGAAGAGGACAAAAAAATGTTTCTCGGTGAGTATGGATTAAAAGAGCCGGGCCTCAATCGCCTCATCACTGCTGCATATCAACTGCTAAATCTTATCACCTACTTCACTGCTGGTGTGCAGGAAGTTCGTGCATGGACCATTCACCGTGGCTGGAAGGCTCCGCAAGCTGCCAGTGTGATTCATACGGACTTTGAAAAGGGCTTTATTAAAGCAGAAGTTATTTCTTACAACGATTTTGTTACACTTGGTAGCGAAGCTGCAGCACGCGAAAATGGTAAGTTGCGCATAGAAGGTAAAGAATACATTGTACAGGATGGTGATGTAATGCACTTCAGGTTTAATGTGTAACCAGCAAGAGTAGCAGAATTATTTAATTCACAATTACTGTTCCGGTCATATTAGCATGTATCGTGCATTTATAAGGATAAGTGCCTTTAGTACTAAATTTAAAAGAGAAACTTCCTCCTGGGTTCAGCGTACCACTGTCAAAAATACCTGTAAGGCTGGTTACGGTATGAGCCACATTATCATTATTTGTCCATATTATAGTAGTGCCTGCAGTAACAGTAATAGTAGTCGGTACAAATTGCATCATAGCAACACTTACCGTATTTGCGCTACTGGAACCACTGTCACTGCTACTTTTTGTACATGATGCTATTGTCATCATATACAGCATTGCAAAACATGTAATAATGATATTGTTTTTCATGGTTGTCCGTGTTGAGATCATCTAAATTAGTAAAAAATCATGCCTATACATCATTATTAATAAACTATAATGGTGCCATTCATATTAGGGTGTATGGTGCATGTATACGTATAAGTCCCTTTTGCAATAAACATATGTACATATGTGTCACCAGGAAATAAGGTATTGCTCTTAAAGAGGCCGTCTGTGTTAGTGAC
>JABDFN010000107.1:3332-4317 GCA_013286485.1 Bacteroidota bacterium | reverse complement strand
ACCAGGTCATAGCCTTTCTTTTTCATGTCTGCATAAATAAGCGGAACGAAGCTGTCGTTCATGTACTTACCTGTTTCTCCTCCAAGTTTATTGTGTTGTGTCACAAGCAGTGTCATTATATGCTGATAGTCTGCTCCATCGCTTACATGGTTGTCTATAAAAATATTGGGGTCCAGTTTGCGCATAAATTGCACCAATGTTCTGGCTTCTTTTGAATCGAGTTTCATAAAATCACGATTCAAATCTAAATTCTGAGCATTCCCGCGAAAGCCATATTCTTTTGGCCCATTTTGATTGGCCCGGCTATAGCTGTTCCTGTTAAGGCAGCCGCCAATATTGAATACAGGTACAACTGCAAGTACAATATTTGATGGTATTTTTATTTTAGCTGTTGCCGCATCTCTCAATAGCATCATACAGGCATCTATACCATCGGGCTCACCTGCATGAATGCCATTATTAATCAATAATATCATTTTGCCATCAGCCTTCCATTTATTGATGTCAAAGCTTTTATCCCCACTATAATATACTATGCTCAGCGGGTAATCAGTATCGGTTGGGCCAATATCTTGTATACTTATGTTATTATAAGTATTTGCAAGTACTTTATAATAAGAAATAGCTTCAAAATATGTTGCTGACGCTTCACTATCAGAATTTTCAAAGGGTGTAATAATAGACTGCCCCTGTGTGAAAAACGGTAATAAAAAAATGTATAATATAAAATGATATTTTTTTTGCATGTTTAAATGTACGGCTTATGGTGGTTTTTTAATTATACACTTGTATCTTTATCGGGTAAACTAATTTTTACTTATGAGGAAAATCAGTCAACTGGGTATTGGGCTGTTTGTATTGACCTCTGATTGTTGGGGTTCCCGTTGGTGCCGGTATAGCTGCTATACCTGAGCCATTTTCTGTAAACACCACTGATTTACCCGATTGACCAAAAGCGCTCATGGATAACGCAGCAGTCATAAGT
>JABDFN010000107.1:0-3322 GCA_013286485.1 Bacteroidota bacterium | reverse complement strand
GTCATAAGTAGTAAAAATGATTTTTTCATCACAATATTTTTTTTATTATAAATAGAAATGTTTGACGTAAAGATAGGTATTCTGAAGAAACCAAAAAAAATATTTTCATGTAAAAAGGGTTAAAAATCGAAATCCCGCTGCTTTATATGCTAACCCTATTATTTTTGCACCTTTAATATAATATATGCTTCCCGAGTTTGATAATACAGAAATAGCATTCCAATACAGGTCTGATAATGAGCTAAAACAAGCAAAATTTCTTTTTTCCTCCATGGGGTCGCCTATTCTAACAAAGGTTGGCCTAACGGCCACTAAATTGGCTTTAACCCTTCATTTACCTGTAAAAGGGCTTATAAAAAATACCATTTTCAGACAGTTTTGTGGTGGCGAAACTATGCAGGAGGCCTCTCATACAGCCTCTACCCTTGAAAAATATGGGGTAAAAGTTATTTTGGATTATGGCGTAGAAGGTAAAGAATCCGAGGCCGATTTCGATAAGGCAGTTCCTGAATTTATTAAAGCAATTGAATATGCTGCCACTCAAAAAAACATACCTTTTATCAGCCTTAAAGTAACCGGATTTGCACGATTTGCACTATTAGAAAAAATTCATCTCAATCTGCAACTCACCTCCTCGGAACAAAAACAATGGACACAAGTGCAAAAACGCATTGATGATATTTGTAGTTGTGCTGCGCATAATAATATTATGGTGCTGATTGATGCGGAAGAAACATGGATATCAAACCCAGTATCTGAATTGGCAGATACTATGATGCAAAAATATAATTATAACAGGGCCATAGTGTTCAATACATTCCAAATGTACAGTCATACAACATTGCAGTTTTTAAAAGACTCCATGGAAAAAGCAAAAACACAAGGATATATTTTAGGAGCAAAACTTGTGAGGGGTGCATATATGGAAAAAGAACGGAAACGTGCCATAGCTATGGGTTATACAGATCCTATTCAACCAGATAAAGAAAGTACTGATCGCGAGTACGATGAAGCTGTATTGTATTGCCTACAACATCCGGATCATAACTGGTTATTTATAGGCACTCATAATGAAAAAAGTTGCCTGCTCGCTGCCACATACATGCAAGAGCACAACATCCACGCAAACACAGAAAAAATATGGTTCTCCCAATTGTATGGCATGAGTGACAATATCTCTTTCAATCTCGCTCATGAAAAATATAACGTAGCTAAATACCTACCCTATGGCCCCGTACAAGATGTGATACCCTACCTGATGCGTCGTGCAGAAGAGAACACATCTGTCGCCGGTCAAACAGGGAGAGAACTGAGTTTAATTAATAAAGAATTGAAAAGAAGAAAACAGTAAATAATTTTTTACAAGGCTTAATGACTGATAAGATACAGATCTTCGTTATCTTTTTTCATGCGGAAATTTTCTCTTGCGTATTGTTCTAATTTTCGCGGATCTTTTGCCAACTCACTTTGTTCATTCTCCATTTTGTTAATCTCTTTGGTAAGATACCCGATATCATCCCTGGTGCTTTGCAATTCTTTTCTGCGTTGTCTTTGCAGCAGCCAGTCATTCTGATCAAAATACACCATCCATACCACGAAAAGAATACTGGTAAGCAAAAATTTATTACTCAGTATTTTAACCGTCTTTTTCATCTCTTCAAAATTAGCAACAATCTATTGAATTCAAAACTGCGTAAGCATACATTTTCAGTTTATCCACAGTTGTTCACATATCCTCTTACTTTCCGAATTTCAAACTCTTGCCGGGGTAATAACCATTAGCCCCTAATTCTTCTTCTATACGCAACAACTGATTATACTTAGCCATGCGGTCAGAGCGCGAAGCAGAACCAGTTTTTTATTTGTCCGCAATTCAGCGCCACAGCAAGGTCGGCTATTGTTGAATCCTCAGTTTCGCCAGAGCGGTGGCTCATTATGGTATTGTATCGGTTGTTTTGTGCCATAGTTACAGCATCAATCGTCTCGCTTAATGTTCCTATCTGGTTTACTTTTACCAACAATCCATTAGCAGTATTTTCATTGATGCCGCGTTCTAATCTTTTCACATTCGTAACAAACAAATCATCCCCTACTAACTGCACTTTATTACCCAAAGCCTCTGTGAGCAATTTCCATCCCTTCCAATCATCTTCTGCCATACCATCTTCTATACTTACTATGGGATATTTTTTGCACCATTTCACCCAGTAGTCCACCATTTCTTCACTGCTTATTTTCTTACCGGAAGATTTATGAAAATGATATTTTTTGTCTTTGACGTTATACAGTTCACTGTTTGCTGCGTCCATAGCTATCATTACTTGTGTGCCTGGTTTATATCCTGCTTTTTCTATTGCCTTTAATACAGTTTCAATAGCTTCTTCATTACTTTGAATATTGGGAGCAAAGCCTCCTTCATCACCTACATTAGTAGAATAGCCTTTCTCTTTCAGCACCAGCTTGAGAGCATGAAATATTTCTATCCCCCAACGAAGCCCGTCGCTAAAATTAGTTGCCCCGACAGGCATTACCATAAATTCCTGAAAATCTATTTTATTATCAGCATGTGCCCCTCCGTTTAATATATTCATCATGGGCACAGGTAGTGTTTTTGCATTAGCCCCACCTACATACCTGTATAACGATAGCCCGCAAGTCTGCGCGGCAGCTTTTGCTGCGGCCAGGCTTACAGCAAGAATAGCATTAGCACCCAGCTTAGCTTTGTTTTCTGTACCATCAATTTCAAGCATTGCAGTATCTATCCCACGTTGGTCAGTAATATCAAAACCGTATAGTTCTTCTGCTATTTTTTCATTGATATTTTCTACAGCTTTTGTAACACCCTTTCCGCCATACAGTTTTTTATCACCATCACGCAGCTCTACTGCTTCATGTTTACCAGTAGACGCACCTGAAGGTACTGCTGCACGGCCCATAAAGCCTTCGTTAGTATGTACATCTGCTTCTACAGTTGGATTTCCGCGGCTGTCAAGTACCTGGCGCGCTATAATGTTTGATATAAAACTCATAATTATTTATTTTCAGTAGGTTGCAAAAATAGTCTCAGAAAATGTAATTCTCTAAAAAGAAATGTTAAGCATGAAAAAAGCCCCTGCCGCGGCAGGAGCTTTCTAAAGATATTTTTATATTCTGTTAGCTGTACAATTACTGTACATGCAGGTTATATTCACCATTAGTTGCCTGAATTGTATCTGTAGCAAATGAAAATTTGCCTGTAACCTGCTTTGTGGAATAACTACTCACACTTATAGTACCTGATTTTGCAGGAACATCGAATGTAGTAACCACAAACCATGCTTTT
>JABDFN010000106.1 GCA_013286485.1 Bacteroidota bacterium | reverse complement strand
ATAAGGGTATAGAAGCATTTAATAAGATAACCATACCCATGATGAATGGCAAAACCCTTGAATTCATTAAAGCCCGTACTATACTATCTAACGGGAAGATTATAGAAGTAGGCAGCAATAAAGTGAGAGAAATTAAAAATGAACAGGGCGCGCCTGAATACCTGTTTGCCATGGAGGGTGTTGAAAAAAATGCTGAAGTAGAGCTGCAATACACTGAAAAAAAGCCACTGACATTGTTTGGTACCGAAGTTTTTCAGTTTGCAATACCGGTAATGAAAGCAGATTTTTCATTGGTTTGCCCTGACAAATTAGTATTTGCAACGAAGGGTTATAATAATTTCCCCACCGCTAAGGACACCTTGATAGAAGGCACCCATTATTACAGCGCCAGTTTGTCCAATATACCAGCCTTGCATGATGAAGCATATGCTGACGAAGACGCTATGCAAATGCGCCTGGAATATAAACTGGACTCACTACCAAAGGAAAACCCTGATAAACGCATGCTGACATGGAAAGACCTTGCCAAACAATTATATAAATCTAATTATACACTTACTGATAAAGAAAGTCGTGCAGTTGATAAATATTTAGCAACACTTGATGTAAAAGACAATGATGAAGAAGCAGAAAAAATAAGAAAGATAGAAGAAGGAATTAAATCCGACATAACTATAGATAAAAACCTGAATGATGAGAATGCCAATGTTATTGATAAAATTATCAACAGAAAAAGTACCACAGAAGAAGGCATAGTACATTTATTTGCTGCCTGTTTTACTACAGCCGACGTAAAACATGAACTGGGGATGAGTACGGACAGGTATGAACATCCGTTTGACGAAAGTTTTGAGAATTGGAATTATATGGACACCTATGTTTTCTTTTTCCCGAAGCAAAATAAATTCCTGGCACCAGCGAGCATATACCTGCGCTACCCGGTAGTGCCGTCTTCGTTGATCAGTAATAAAGGTATGTTTTGCAAACTGGTAGCTACCGATGAAACGACAAAAGCTAAGGTAGATATAAGAGAAATAACGCCGCTTAAACCAGAAGAAAGCCAAAATAATATTGATGCTATAGTTTCTCTAAACGGCGAGGACCTGGAGCCGCAACTGGATGTTACACATTCATTCTCGGGATATACAGCAGCCGGAATAAGGGAAGCTATTGTATTGTTACCGAAAGAAAAACAAAAGGAAGTGGTACAGAACGTTGTAAGCCTTTCAGACAAACCGGAAGATGTGCTTTCTTATACAACAACTGATGCTGCTTTTAAGAATTATTATGCTGGCAAACCTATGAAAATATCTGCCAACATAAAGGCACCACAGCTTATGGAGAAAGCAGGTAAAAAAAGGCTCTTTAAGATCGGCGATGTAATAGGCAGGCAACAGGAGATGTACCAGAATGTGAAAAGGCAATTGCCAATAGACATACAATACCCACACATAGAACACCGCACCATTGTGATGAATATACCAGTGGGATATAAAATTGCTAATCCGGATGCGATACACATACACGCAGATGATAAAGATGCAAACGGAGGTGTTGCTACCATGGGTTTTAATTCTGATTATAAACTGGATGGAAATAAATTGACAGTAGATATTAATGAATACTATTCACAATTGCATTACCCTGTTAGTTATTTCGAGACATTTCGTAAAGTGATCAATGCCTCTGCAGATTTTAATAAGGTGGTGTTGGTAATGGAGAAGAAATAATTATTTCAACAATTCGCAAGGTTTCATACCGGTAGCCTTTTTAAAAGCAGTACTGAAATGCGATATACTGCTATACCCAAGTGTATTTGCCACATCTGATACGGATTGACCATCTTGCTGCAACAAATGTTTTGCTTTTGAAATGCGCAATTCGTGCTGATATTCATAAATGGTTTTGCCGGTTAATGTTTTAAATCCTTTTTTCAGATAACATTCATTCATCGCCACTTTACGTGATAGCTCACGAATAGTAAACGGTTGATCTACGCGTTGTTCTAATATGCGGCGTGCTTTTATTATTTTTTCGCGCTCTGTTTCGTGCGCCAAAAAACGACAAGCAGGTACCTGGCAAGCTGCGAACGGTGTGGTAATACATTCTAATGCGCGACGCAACAATTGTAAGGCCACTTCGCTTTGTTGCAATGCCTGTAAAAATGCTGTTGATGCTTTTTGCTGTAACTGCTCCAGTAATAACCTGCTTTGTGAACAGATTGAAAACTGTTGTTCAGTTGTTTGATCAAAACGGAAGGGTTGATTTGCCATCAAGACTTCTACCGGGTATTGATCGAAAAATGCAGGAAGAAATTGCAATAGGCAAACAGTAGCAGTGTCAGTATCCTGGTTTTCCAAGAGGTAAGCCAATTGCAGGCAGAACTTATTATCATCTATCGGGAATAAATGCAGGCGACCAGAGTCTTCGGGCATTTCGGTTTCGGGGTACGCAACCTGCAGCCATTCGGCATTTATATACCTGTTTACGGGTATTGCAGACCTTGAGACAGTTTCTGCATTATCCCCCAATAAACTTTGAAGGCGTGATACATTGTTTGCCGATATAGAAACTGTGTTTTGCAAGGCTGCAAAGGTACATGATATACCAAACAAGCGTCAATGGGTTAAAAATATGAATAATGTGTGACAATGGTTTTAACACTTTGCCAATAATACTAACGGGTGTATTTCAACTTTTTCGTGTAGGTTTGCGCACTAATTTATATTTATGATAAAGCGCCTGGCCGTATTGTTATTAATGGTTCTATATACTTCTGCATCCTTTGCACAGGAGACAGATAATAGTATGAAACAATCTGCTACTATACCAATTAGTAAGCCTGCGCGTGACTTTTTATTACTGCAATTCGGATACTTTGGGTGGCTGAATAAGCCCGATAGTGTTCAAACCAAGGGATTTGGTTATACTTTCAGCGCTTTTTTATGTTACGATTTTCCTATTAAAAATAGCAAACTGAGTTTTGCAACCGGTATTGGCATCAACACAAACGTTACCTATTTGAATGGCCAGATATTAGTGCTTGCAGATACAGGGGCCCGGGCTTCGCAGGTGCATTTTTTGGGTGATACTGTAGGTTATAAAAGATTCAAATTTGTTACTACTTATTTAACGGCACCTTTTGAGCTTCGTTATTTCAGCAATCAAAAGAATCGTAATAAAGGATTTAAGGCCGCTATAGGTTTACAAATTGGTACATTATTAGGAGCACATACAAAAGGTTTACGTTCTGTAAGTGGTAATAATGTAAAAGATAAAGAAGACACAAAAAATTTCATTACAACCTGGAATTTTCAATCGACCGCACGTATTGGCTGGGGCCACTTTTCTATATTCGGCACATATAACCTAACGAATGTATTTAAAACCAACGACGGGCCGGATATTACTCCATTTTCTATGGGCATTGCATTGACAGGACTATAAGCATTTATATTTCATACGCTGTTCCCTCAGTGGTTATCTGAACATTTGCAAATACAGGAGTTGCTTCTTCTTTAAAGGGTTCCAGATCGCGGTATTTTGATGAAAAGTGCCCGAGCAATAATTGCTTCGCATTTGCTTTGCTTGCTATTTCTGCCGCCTGCCTAGCGGTGCAATGATACCTGCCTGCAGCTTTATCAGCATCGCTTTCAAGATAAGTACACTCATGATATAGTGTGTCTACATCTTTTATAAACGGAAGGTAAGAATCGGTGAAGATGGTATCTGCACAATATGCGTATCGCTTGGCTGAAGGGCCTTGGGTTGTAACCCATTCATTTTTTACTACAGTACCGTCTTGTTTTTCGTAATTTTCGCCCTGCTTCAGCCTTTCATAGAAATAGGCAGGTATCTCATATTCGCGGCATTTTTCAGGTAACAGTTTTCTGCCTTTTGTTTTTCTCTCTATTAAAAAGCCATGGCAAAAAATGCGATGCTCAACCGGGAAGCAGGTCACAGAGAATTTGTCGTTATCTACTAATACACTACTTTCTGATGGAAGTGGATGAAAATGTAGTTCATAACTCAACTTAGTATCTGCTACCTGCAATATTTTATCAAGTATTTCCTGCAGCTCTAAAGGCGCATATACATGCAGTGGTGCAACCCGCCCCAGCAAACTCATGCTATTTATTAACCCCGGTAAACCAAAATAATGATCACCATGCATATGACTGATGAAGATATGCCAGATATTCCGCCACTTTATACCATAACGTTGCATTTGAACTTGTGCACCCTCACCACAATCTATCAGCAATACCTCACCCCATACAGATACGGCCTGAGCACTGGGATGTCGTCCAAAAGCAGGTAGTGCAGAATTATTTCCTAATATCGTAACCTTCATGTATTGTTAGTATTACCCGGTACTTCTA
>JABDFN010000105.1 GCA_013286485.1 Bacteroidota bacterium | reverse complement strand
AACAGGATATGCGGTAAAACATCTGCTTATTGTATTCCTAAGTTTGATAGTTACTGTTTCTTTATGGTTTGGAGTAGAAATTTTAAATCACGGTTTCTGGTTTGTGAAAGAATTTATTAAATACCAGGTCCGTTTATTTAGTACAGAAGACTCTGATCATGGTGGTCCGTTTTATTATCATTTTATTGTGTTGTTAGTAGGCTGCTTTCCGGCATCAGTATTCTTATTTCAATACGGCAAAAAAAGATATTCTGACAACACCAATACCCGCGACTTCACACGCTGGATGTGGATACTATTTTGGGTAGTACTCATATTGTTCTCTATAGTTCAAACAAAAATTGTTCACTATTCCTCTTTGTGTTATTTCCCGCTTACATACTTAGCTGCTATCCAATTATATCGTCTCAGTACAGAACAACAAAAACTAAAAGCGGTTGTTAAGTTCTTTTTTATTTTTATAGGCTTTTTGCTGGGAATATTAATACTGTTATTACCTGTCATAGGCATTTATAAAAATGGACTTATTCCATACATACAAGATCCCTTTGCAGTAGGCTGTTTGCAGGCAAATGTTTCATGGAGCTATTCAGAATGTCTATGGGGAGCTTTATATATAGTAGGTATAATTATTGCTTTTGTTTGGATGAATAACAATTTCCGCAGAGGAGTAATTTTTCTGTTTGCACTCCAGGTTTTACTTATTCAAATTACAGTATTGCATTTTACTCCTAAAGTGGAGGCATATTCCCAACGTGCCGCAATAGATTTCTTTAAAACCTTTCAGGGCAAGGATGTTAATATACAGGTGCTCGGGTATAAAAGCTATGCTCAGTTATTCTATGCTAAAAAAATGGGGCCTACAGAAATGCCTTCCAATTACTGCGATACTGTTGCCCACGATTGCGAAGAAAAATATTTATTGCTTGAGCCATTGAACAAGCCTACATATTTTATCTGTAAAATACAAGGTGCTAAGGAGTATGATGCCCTGCCGCAGTTAATGGAAATTGGCAGAAAAAATGGCTTTGTATTCTTCAAAAGAAAATGATCTCATCACCTTACTTAAATAGCACAGGCACCTTCATCCCGAAGGCACCCGGCTTATTGTTTGTTTACCGTTTATAAAGACTGTTAATTGTTAAAAATGGTTGGGGCAATGATTCAAATTATCTATAGTGAACATAAAAAAGTCATGGTATCCATGCCATCAGCGTACTCATCCAGCGCAGGTTTTTGAGAAGCACCAAAAGGTATGGCACCATGCCCTATAACTGCTTGTATATCTTCACTATGTACAAGTTCATTCATAAGTGTCTCCTTATTCTTATAGTACCTGTAATGCAAAACACTTACTGCAGAAAATGGCAATTCATTTTCCACCATTAATACAGAACCGTTATCCAGGTATGGAACTCTATTCAATAAATAAATAGCTAGGTAGTAATCATAATTATTCTTGTATTTATGATGCATCATGAGTTCATCATACCGCTTTAATCTTTCCAGCAACTTATTTGTATCATACCCTGTAGGTATGCAAACCTGTGTTACATTTCTGCACCCCAATCCGTAATAGCTGAATACATCATCTGCCAGTTTATCAAGTTCTTCATCAGTTTCACTTCCATCCAGTACCGCAACAGAAGTTCTGTTCTTTCTTATGATGTGTGGATATTTACCGAAATATTGTTCAAAATATCGGGCCGTATTATTACTGCCGGTTGCTATATAAGCATCGCAGTTTTTTAGCATATCGGCTATCTGTATTTGCTCAGAAACTGTGGGTTCCCATTCTGTCAGTTTTGCAATAAGATGCCTTATTAATATCTCATCTTTAGAAGACAGTTTTATCAATAACCTATGGCCACTTATGAACCCGCACAATAGATCATGAAACCCTACAAGTGGAATATTCCCGGCCATTACGATGCCGACTTTCTTATTGGTTTTTGGTAATAAATATCGTTTTACCCATGCTTCCAGTTTATCTTTTTGCAGGTATTGATAGGCTATATTTTCTACCGCAAGGCTTACATGAGCCGCCGTAAACCACGAATTAGCCTGTATTGCCCTGTTCTGAACCGCCTTCCATTCTTCATCAAAAGAAAGCATATATTTTCCCAGCCTGTCTGATAGCTCAATTCTTTGGTATAAATCTGGCATCTATTTAATTTGTGTTTGTGTTTGTTTTTGTAGATTTGTCCTTATAGTTTTATATAAATATTACCTGTTATGGCCATCAAAATTACTGAAGAATGTATCAATTGCGGTGCTTGTGAACCCGAATGTCCTAATAATGCAATATATGAAGGTGGTGTAGAGTGGGCTATGGCCGACGGCACAACTGTAAAAGGAGCTTTTACTTTAATGGACGGAAGCAGTACAGATGCTAACGAACGTCATCAACCTGTTGCTGTAGATACTTATTATATTACTCCTAATAAATGTACAGAGTGCCAGGGCTTTCACGAAGAGCCCCAATGCGCTGCTGTATGTCCTGTAGATTGCTGCGTACCGGATGAGATGTACCGCGAAACAGTTGATCAACTCTTAGCTAAGAAAGATAAAATGCACCTTTAATTATTGGCAGCTTTTTTGTCTACCTTTTTCCAACTGGGATCTACTTTTACAGCGGCATCAATTTCGTTTGCCAATTGCTTCAAAAATTTTGGCCCAAGGTCTGCATTCTTAATAGTATAGATACTTGCTTTGTAGTTAAAGGCTATATGCATTCCTGATGGGTCTTCCGCATTCGTATTATAATTAGCCTGGCAGGTATCTACCTGGCAATATTCAAAATCATGGAATATGCTCATGATCATAGACGTGCCTATAAATGCCTCATATACACCAATATCCTTTACAGAATTGTACCCTGAATATCTGACAAGACCAGAATTATATAATTCTATTTTATAATTTGGGCAACTGCCATTGCAACCTGCGCTTTGTAAACTCACATAGCTAATATTACTCTTTATATCTTCTTTCTTGATCTTAGCTTCAGCCTTTACTATTAATCCAAATAATAATATGATAGTTGCAATCCGTTTCATAAAAAATTAATTTGTCACAAAACTAATTGCAGAATGCGTAACTGATTGTTAATCAATGGTTATTGACAAATCGTTAACCATTGGCTTTAAGGACAATATGTACTAGTAAATAGCTGTACTGCTACCTGGTGGCTACTTTGGCTGTCTTTTTCCAGCTATTATCAACCTTTATTGCAGCGTCTAATATAGAGGCCAGGTCCATCAGGAAATGGGGTCCGAAATTGGCATTATTGATTTCTAGGGTCTTCCCCTTGTAGGTAATAACATAATACAGCCCGGGAAAATCAGCTATTTTTTGATCGTAGTTCTTTTGGCAGGTATCTACTCTATAACTCTCAAATTCCTTAAAGAGTTTTGAAATGGTTGCAGTGCCAACATTCTTTTCATACACACCGCTGTCTTTTACAAAATAGTAGCCGGAATACTTTGCCAGCCCGTTACTATAGATCTCAATTTTATAATCAGGGCAACGACCAAAACAAGCGCTGCGATGCATACTGATATAACTGATATCAGACTTGGTACTTTTCTTTTTTGCTTTTGCTTGTATGCTTGCATTGGCAACAACCAACAATAATATGACGACAAAAATTTTCTTCATTTTTCTATTTTCCTTGAGTAAAGATAGTTAGATTGGTATTCTAAAAAGATGATCATTATTAGTTTTAACTTTTGATAGGCATATGAATAACGAACAGGAACTATTATACAAGCTGGCTATAACACTGGTACCCAATATAGGTTCTAAGACCGCCCACTCACTGATGGAGCATTTCGGCACTGCACATAATATCTTCAAAGCGCCGCTAAAAGAAATAAAGAATATTGAGAGCATGGGCGAGGTAAAAGCAAAAGGCTTTCGTGATGAGAAGGTGATGCAAATGGCCGAGGAAGAACTGAAATACATTGAAAAGCACAACATACAATTACTGTTTTCTACTGATGAAAAATATCCCGCGCGGCTGAGAGAATGTGTAGATGGCCCCTTTCTCTTGTATAGCAAAGGCACTGCAGACCTGAATACTTCTAAAATGGTTGCCATTGTTGGAACCCGCAAGAATACCGAATACGGGCAACGCATTACCGACGACTTGATAGAAGGTCTGCAAGGGCAGGAGGGTATTACTATCGTTAGCGGGCTGGCACATGGCATTGATACCATTGCACATAAAAAATCGCTGTCGCTGAACATACCTACTGTAGGCGTATTGGGTACAGGCATGGACAGAACCTATCCTGTATCTAACAAAAAGCTGGCGAATGACATGGTACATAATGGCGGTGGTATTTTAACAGAGTTCAATCATGGCATGGTGCCTGAAAAAGGTATGTTTCCGCGGCGCAACAGGGTAGTAGCGGGTATGTGCGATGTAACTGTAGTAGTTGAGAGCGACATCAGCGGTGGTGCACTTATTACTGCTCGTATGGCCAGTGGCTATAATCGCGAAGTAGCGGTGTTTCCCGGGCGGGTAACTGATAACCGCTCTGCAGGCTGCAACGAACTCATCCGCACCA
>JABDFN010000104.1:270-4690 GCA_013286485.1 Bacteroidota bacterium | reverse complement strand
AGAAACAGTTACATAATTAAAATCTGCTTCTTTCTTCCAGCTATCTAATTTTAGTTTTATATTTTTTATTTCCTTTTTGCAGGGTATGCACCAGGTGGCCCAAAAACTGACCAATGTAACTTTGCCTTTTTCAATAACCTGGTTAAAAGCAATCTTTTTACCTGTATTTACGTCTTTTATAGTTGTTTCGGGTAATTCGTTCTGTGCGAATGAAACGGTTGAAAGGGTTATTCCGATCAAAGCTGCTAATAGCTTTTTCATAAATGTTGCTTTTTAAAATAATAAACTAAAACTTTGCCAAATATTGTAAAGCGACTAATTTCGGTAAATTTTTAACAATAACAAGCCTTCTGATGAGAAAATTGCTGATAGTTTTGGTTTTATTGTCATTTGACGTTCAATTATTTGCGCAGGGCACTGTTACCGGTGATTTTATGATGAATTTGAATTTCTTTCAAAGAGATTCAGCAATCAGAGCATCAGGTAACCCATTGTATGATAATTATCTTAATGGTAATGAGGGTTGGTTGGATCTAAGATATAGTAATAAAGGTTTTACCATATTTGCCCGTTTTGACGGCTTTAATAATTCTAATTTATATAATCCTACGCAGGCAATGTCGGGTTCGGGTATAGGTGCGTGGAGTGTTTCTAAAGAAATAAATAATGACCTCACGGTTACAGCAGGGTATATATACGACCAGATAGGTAGTGGTTTATTATTTCGTGCCTATGAAGATCGTGGCTTATTGATCGATAACGCACTGGTAGGTTTTGAGTTAAAATATAAACTCACCGATAATATATTTTTAAAAGGGTTTACGGGCCAGCAAAAGAACCTTTTTCTGAAATATGATCCAATTATCAAGGGCTTTAATGCAGAAGGTGATTTTAATGTTGGGAAAAAAGCACACCTGTTGCCGGGTATTGGCGTGCTGAACCGCACGCTCGATCAAACATCAATGGATGCGGTAGTAGCAACAATAGATGCACAAGACCTGAATACGCGGTTTGTACCTACCTATAATATGTATGCTTTTACTGCTTATAATACGCTTACCATAGGAAGCTTTTCGTGGTATGCAGAAGGAGCTTATAAAACACATGAGGCCATTGTTGAGAATAATATGTTGGTAGATAAACCAGGTAATGCAGAATTTACAACGATAGGGTATGCGAAGAAGGGTATAGCGATCAACTTTACCGGTAAACGCACAGAAGATTTTGTAATGCGCACATCGCCTAATGAGATATTATTGAAAGGTATGCTGAACTGGCAACCGGTGGTGGCACGTATACGTCCGCAACGGTTGATGTCAAGATATACACCCGCATCGCAGGATATTTCTGAAACAGCTGAAGGTGTAGATCTTTTAATGGCACCCAATGATAACCTGAGCATAACTACCAATTACACGCACATCACTACACTGGACAATATTGAATTGTATAACGAAATATACCTTGAAGGAAGTTATCTGAATGATTCGTGGGTATTAGAAGGTGGGGTGCAGTTTTTGAGGTATAATCGCGAGATATACCAGGTTGTGCCCGGAGCGCCGGTTGTGAATGCTATTACTCCTTTTGCAGACGTAACGTATAAATTGACCTCTAAAAAATCTATCCATGCCGAACTCCAATATCAATCAACCCAACAGGATTACGGCTCCTGGATATTTGCATTGCTGGAATATAATATTGCGCCTAAATGGTCGGTATCGGTTTCTGATATGTACAATATTGCTCCGAATGCAAACACAGATGATCCCAATTATGTTGGCCCGGGTATAACACCCACAGCACATCATTACTACAATATATTTACTTCGTATACCAAAGGACCTCACCGTTTTAGCCTGGCATATGTAAAGCAAGTAGACGGTATTAATTGCACAGGCGGTGTGTGCAGGTACGAGCCGGCATTTAGCGGAGTTAAAGCAACGATCACATCCAGTTTCTAAGTGCAGATAGCTTAATTTTGCGGTGCTTTCTAACAAGTTATGTTAAAGACCGACGTATTAATCATAGGTTCCGGAATAGCGGGGCTGAGCTTTGCAGTAAAAACTGCGAGACGTTTTCCTGATAAGAAAATTACAATTCTTACCAAAGCAAATACGGATGAGACAAATACCAAGTATGCGCAGGGTGGTATAGCGGTAGTAAATGACCTGGAACATGACAGCTTTGAAAAGCACATAGAAGACACTTTGATTGCAGGCGATGGTTTATGTGATGGCGAAGTAGTGGAAATAGTAGTGAAGGAAGGCCCCCAGCGTGTGAACGAGATAATAGAATGGGGAGCAAGATTTGACAAGGATGCTGAAGGCGAATATTTATTGGGCAGAGAAGGCGGCCATTCTGAATTCAGGATATTACATCACAAAGACATTACAGGCGTTGAAATTGAGCGTACCCTGGTTACGGAGGTGCAAAAATATCCTAACATAGAGATATATAACCACTGGTTTGTCCTGGATATAATTACGCAACATCATCTTGGTTTTTTGATCACAAAGTCTACGCCTGACATTACCTGCTATGGCGTATATGCGCTTAACCTGCAAAGTAATAGTATTGAAAAGATACTTTCTAAAGTTACATTGATGGCATCGGGTGGTGCAGGGCAGGCGTATCGCACTACTACCAATCCTAAAATTGCTACAGGAGATGGTATGGCAATGGCCTATCGGGCAAAAGCAAGAATAGAGAATATGGAATTCATACAATTCCATCCTACTGCTTTATATGAATCGGGAGTGAGCCCGTCTTTTTTAATAACAGAGGCAGTACGTGGTGACGGTGGTATATTGAGAAATAAAGCAGGAGATGCTTTTATGCCGCGCTATGATAACCGTGGAGACTTAGCACCACGCGATATAGTGGCGAGGGCCATTGATAGCGAGATGAAACGAACAGGCACAGAGCATGTGTATCTTGATTGCAGGCATATGGATAAAGAAAAATTTATCAACCACTTTCCTACTATTTATGCGAAGTGTCTAAGCATAGGCATTGATGTATTTACCCAAATGATACCTGTAGCTCCGGCAGCACATTACTGTTGTGGCGGAATAAAAACAGATGGTATGGGGCGCTCTTCTATACAGCACTTATATGCTTGTGGAGAATGTGCAAGTACGGGTCTACATGGTGCTAACAGGCTTGCATCTAATTCTTTGCTAGAAGCTTTGGTGTTTGCGAATCGTTGCGCAGAAGATGTTGGTGAAGCAATTGAAAAGATAGATTGGAGGGAAGATGTGCCTGACTGGAATATGCATGGTACCACCGAGCCCAAGGAAATGATATTGATAACACAGAGCCTGAAAGAACTGCAGCAAGTAATGAGTGATTATGTTGGTATCGTTCGCAACGATGTACGTTTGCAACGTGCCATGAAGCGGCTTGACCTGCTGCATGAAGAAACAGAATACCTCTATAAAACAACAACAGTATCACCTCAGCTATGTGAGTTGCGTAACCTGATAACAGTAGGTTACCTGATCGTTAAAAGCGCTGAATTTCGCAAAGAAAGCAGAGGCCTGCATTACAATACTGATTACCAGGGTAAAAGCAAATTACTTCAGGATATTGTGCTGTAACACACCACCATGTCCGTTAGCGGGTGTTGTAGCTTTTCTTTCACCAATTTGTTGACGCCACATAGCATAATACAATCCTTTCTCTTCAATCAAACTATTGTGCGAACCTGTTTCTATAATATTGCCTTTCTCTAAAACATAGATCCGATCTGCATGCATAATTGTTGACAAGCGGTGCGCGATCATGAGTGTGATGTGTTCACGCTGAGAAGTAATTGCACGAACAGTTTTAGAAATTTCTTCTTCTGTGAGTGAATCCAGTGCAGAAGTGGCCTCATCAAATATCAACAATTTAGGCTTGCGCAATAAGGCTCTTGCAATTGACAAACGTTGGCGTTCGCCACCTGATAATTTCAATCCGCCTTCCCCTATCATTGTATCAATACCTTTTTCGGCCCTTGCGAGCAGGTTTTGACAAGCTGCCTGGTTAAGTGCTGTTTGCATATCTGCTTCTGAAGCTGAAGGATTTACAAACGCAAGATTTTCTCTTATCGTACCTGAAAATAACTGGGGGTCTTGTGTAACTAAACCAATCTGTCTGCGCAGCTCTTCAAAATCAACAGTACCATCTGAGTGAGCATTATAATAAATATGTCCCTTTATGGGATGATATAGGCCTACTAATAGTTTTACGAGTGTAGTTTTACCAGAGCCTGATGGTCCCACAAACGCTATGGTTTCACCATTTGTTACTTTAAAAGAAATATTTTCAAGAGCAGGCTGCGAAGCTGAAAGATGTTGAAATGATACATTCTCGAAACGCAGTTCTTTTATGTTGTTAATTGGCTCTGGTCTTTCTGGTATGCTTTCTACAGGTTTAC
>JABDFN010000104.1:0-260 GCA_013286485.1 Bacteroidota bacterium | reverse complement strand
TGCGCAGCATACGGTCTATATCTTTTATTCAAGGAACATTCGTAAACTTTCTACAGGTTTACTCAGCAAATTCTTCATATTGTTCAGCGAAGCTTCAGCTTCCCTATATGAAATGATAACGCTACCTATTTCCTGTAAAGGACCAAAAATGAAAAAAGAGTAGATTTGCATAGTGAAAAGGTTGCCGAGCGTAATTTTGTCTCTTAATAGTAAATATGCCAACGTAAAGTATACTGTCTGTTGTAGAAAGTTTACGAATG
>JABDFN010000103.1 GCA_013286485.1 Bacteroidota bacterium | reverse complement strand
TGATAAAAGACTATTTGAAAAAAGAGTTCAACAGTTTTTGGCTACTAAAAAGATAGAAGCGATAGATACTGATATTGATGATGCTATACGGCTTATGGTTGCGAGCAGTGCTATCATTCCTACTTTTGCATTTCCAAATTATAATTACCCGAATGTAAATGAGGTATTGATATACCCAAATAGTTTTGACCAACAGTTTCAAACAAAAAGATATAGCGGGCATGAAGAGTTTATTTCTGGTATGGTTGGTAACCGCTTTATGAATGGCACTGTTATTTTATCCAAGCCGGATCTTATTATGGGGTTTGACGGGCAACCCAATAAATCTAATGTAGGTATACATGAATTTGTACACTTGCTGGATAAGGAAGACGGCGTAATTGATGGTATTCCGGAAGTATTGATAGACCGCCCATTTGTTGGCCCATGGCTGCATGAGATAAAAGAGGAGATGAATAGAATTGAAAAAGGAGGATCGGATATTAATCCTTATGCGCTGACCAATAATGCTGAGTTTTTGGCAGTGGTGAGTGAGTATTTTTTTGATAACCCTGAAAAGTTTCAAAAAAGACATCCTGAACTGTACAAATTTCTTTCAGCTATTTACAACAGGGATAAAGAGATAAATCCCCAATAGAAAAATATTATTCCTGCCAAAGAAAAGGGAACAGGATCAATCCAAGAATAATTACCAAAACATCTAATAATAATAACGCAACTGCAAGTGTCCACCATCCCGATTGATAAACAGGACTAATTGCTTTGGTGGCCAAATGGCTTAATATCATTAACACAGGTGTTACCAGCGGAAAGCCCAATATGGCCATAAGCGCAGCATTTTGTCCTGCCCTTGCTGCTATGGCAGAAAGAAATGTAAAAACTACCGATAAGCTGATACTACCCACTGCGCTGATACAAACAAATAATGCAATTTGTTCTACAGGTAACCCCAGCAATACTGAAAATAACAATAAACTCACCATGCTCATGCTTAGCAATAGTAGTATGCTATATAGCATCTTTGCCAGTAAAAAAGTAGATGGTTTTACCAGCGTATGATAATATCTAAAACGATTAGCATGCTCCTGCAAAAAACTTTTAGCCACAGAGTTTACCGCCACGAATAATTGGGTAAGCCAGAATAGCGCATTCCATACGCTCGCTTCAGGTTGCCCACTCATCATATACACTACAAATACAGTAGCGCCTACATATAGCAGCACACCAAATAAAGTATGTTTTTGCCGCCATTCTATAAGCAGGTCTTTTCGCACCAACGATAACAGGGGAGGGGTCATAACCGTGTCAAAAATAGTTGATATGAGTGGAATTATTTTAGAAACAAGATTTGCAATTTTGTGTGTAGCCCCCTATCTTTGCACTCCCAAAGTTCTTAACAAGTATGCGGAAGTAGCTCAGTTGGTAGAGCACGACCTTGCCAAGGTCGGGGTCGCGGGTTCGAGTCTCGTCTTCCGCTCTAAAAGGATTCCAGGCCTTGCGGTTTGGAATTTTTTGTTTCAGGTAGCCCTGGTGGCGGAACTGGTAGACGCGCAGGACTTAAAATCCTGTTTCCCGCAACGGAAGTACGGGTTCAATTCCCGTCTGGGGCACAAATGCCTCCCTTTTAGGGAGGCATTCTCATTTTATAAAATATGTTTCTCTATTATACCATTGTCCAAACAGAAAAAATCAGGTCGGCTCCAAAAAGTAATCCTACTATCATAAAGCCGAAAATAAGTATAAAAAAATATTTCATCAGCGTTTTAAACCACCCCTGTTTATAAAAATTAAGCATAGCTATATATAAGTAGGCAATTGAGATAAATGAGATCAATAATGAAAAACTATGAACAGAGCCACCTATTGTATCAAGGCTATCTGTTATTATTAATGTTAAAAAATACAAACAATAATAATGTATAGTAAAAATGATATGAGAAACGTAAAAATATTCTTTGTGGCGTATATATATTAACTGGAATAAAAGCGCAATGAGTGGAACTGATATAAATAAGAGATAGGGCAGTGTGTGTGCAAATTTTTCAATGAGCTCACGCAGTATTTGTTCTTTGCCGTCTGTCTTACCTTTTTCTTTTAGTTTTATCATTTTTCTTGCGATAGCTTTTTCAAAACTGCCGTCACGTTTTCCGGCCGGTAATGCTTTTTGCAGAGAATCGTATTGGGCAATAGTGGTAGGCTCAAACTCCTTAGAAATAGCTTTGCCGGGTGTATCAAGGCTGTCTAGAATTTTTCTTGTGGTTTGAATATCCTTGTTCAGTTGAATTGTTTTTGTAGTGCTATCCATTTTAGGTTGGCTCATCCTTATCAGGTGGTTTCCTGAATAGGTAAAGAGCCCCATCAGTAATAAAAAATACAGCGCCGATATAAACAAATACATACGTATTGGGTTCAGGTAACTCACCCTTTTGCCTTTTACATATTCTGCTGTTAAAAAACCTGGTCTGAATAAAAGGTATTTTATGGTAACGAAAAACTTCCCGTCAAAATGGGTAAGGTCTGCTAAAAAATGCCCCAGCAAATGCCAAAAACTTTCTTTAGGCTCAATATTTTCCTGTCCGCAATGCTGGCAATAGCGGTCGGTAAGTATAGCGCCGCAATTAAGGCATATTTTTTCTTTTCTTTCGTGTAGGTGTGACATAAGTCGGGGCTGAATATTTCGGTAAAATACTATATAAACTTTATTTTTTCAGTAACCTTCCTGTTGTATGCAGGGCAGTTAACTACACCGGTGTTATTTCTCAATAGCAGTTACCTAAATATTACTAAATTGAACATAACTTTAGATAAATCAAAAACATATGTAATTTGCAAAAACCATCTTTGTAATAGCAAACAGTCTTTTGTGATAATTGATCTATGGTAGGCGAAATAGCTACAGATATAAATGAGAATAAAGCGAGGATCATCTCCTTACTTGAAGATGCCTATGCGTCGCGTATCAATAATTTATCAAAAAGCATAGACCTTGCCACTGAGGCTTTATCTGTCAGTAGAAAGATTATGGATAAAAAATTCATGGCACATAGCCTCAGCCAGCTTTCATTATTTCATATGATAAAGGCGGCTTATGATACTTCAACAGCAATGTCAGAAGAGGCGCTTATTTATTATAAAGAACTAAACGATGAAAAAGGCATAGCAGATGTAAAATATAATCTGGCAGGTATATACTATAAAACGGACAACTTTCACATGGGGTTGGTATACCTTATTGATTGTCTGGTGATCTATAAAAAATATAACGATTATCATAACGAAGCCCGTACACAAAAATCCTTAGGTACCATATATGAATATATCGGAGATGAAAAAAAAGCAGTGAATGCATATGAAGCTTCTATTGCCGCAGCGCAAAAAGCAGGAGATGTGAGTTTAGAATCAAATGCATATAACCCCTTATCTGGGATATACCTAAAACAAAATAGAACTGCAGAAGCTTTAGCAATGATTGAGAAGGCTATTGCAATGAAGACACAGAGTGGTGATATACGCGGGCTTGCTTTTTCATTATACGGAAGGGGTAAAATATATGCCAAAACACATCAATATACAGAGGCTGAACAGGACATTAAAAAGGCGCTTGAAATACATAATAATGCTGGTGAGAAATTAGGGGCAGCTATGGCCTATAGAAAACTGGGTATATTATACATGCAAATAAACGATTTGCAAAAAGCTAAATGTGCACTTAATGATGCATTGACTATAAGTAATGAATATAATATTGGAATAATAAAAATAAAATCCGATTATCACCTTTACGAAATTAGTAAGCTTGAAAATAATGTTTCTCAAGCGCTCAAATACCTCGAAGCATATTTAAAACAAAAAGAAGCGCTCATCAATACCCAAACTTTACGTGTGATGGAGAATTATGAACTCATTACCCGTATGGAACGAATGGAAAAAGAGGCAGAACTGCAAAGAGAAAAAGCTGAAATAATAGAAAAAAAGAACAGGGCTGAACAATCCGCAAAAGTGCGTCAGGATTTTTTAGCTACGATGAGTCATGAAATAAGAACACCACTCAATGCAGTTATCTCAATTATTTCTCTCTTAAATGATAAAACAGATCCTGAAGAAAAGCAACTACAAGATTCATTAAAGTTCTCTGCAGGCAATTTGCTTCGTATTATTAACGATATACTTGACTTTAGTAAGTTAGATTCAGGTAACATGAGTCTTGATCAGAAATTATGCGACATCAGAACAGTAATTGGCAACCTGGTACGCACCTATGATAGTATGGCAAGAGAGAAGGGGTTAGAACTGCAATTGAATATTGATAGCAGTGTGGGAGCATTATATGAGATAGATGATATTAAAATGTCACAGATAATTGGTAACCTGGTAAATAATGCGGTGAAATTTACCAACAGGGGCAAGATATCTGTGCAAGTAAGAAAAATAAGCGCTCATGATAACTTTGACGTTATAAGGTTCGAGGTGATAGATACAGGCGTAGGCATACCTGAAAAATTTATTAGTGAGATATTCAATACCTTTTCGCAATTACATGCAGTAACAACCCGTACGCAAACCGGGTCGGGTCTTGGGCTTGCTATTGTAAAAAGATTGGTCGAAATGCATGGTAGTAGAATACTGGTTCGTAGTATAGAGGGGGAGGGCTCTGTTTTTAGTTTTGATCTGAAACTGAAAAAAGGGTTTAAACTGGACAACACTCACGAAAAGAAACTAGATCTGCTTAT
>JABDFN010000102.1 GCA_013286485.1 Bacteroidota bacterium | reverse complement strand
CCTCTATCCATTCATCCTCAGTCAATTGTTTATCAGCGTATTGTTGTTTATATAATTCTTCATGTTGGCGTACAAGGTTGAATGCGCGTAAACGAAGTTTTTTTAATATTGTTTTTAATTCTTCTTTACTAAGCGGATCTGCCATATACCAGCATACTTCATGCGGAATGTTTTTTTCCTGCAGTATTTCTAATGCTCCCCTGCACTTACTGCACTCCCCGTTATGATATATAACCAATGTGATACAATATGATTTTAAAACGTCATTTCCCTCACATCATTTGCTATTGTAAGACGACCAGCAGTTTTTGCTTTTATTTCATCTATTGTTACTCCGGGTGCATATTCTAAACAACGAAAACCTTCCGGTGTAATATCAAACACACCCAGATCACTTACTACTTTCTTTACACATTTTACACCTGTAATTGGCAAGGTACACTTTGGTAATAATTTACTTTCCCCTTTAGGATTGGTATGCTGCATCGCTATAATAATATTTTTTGCTGCTGCAACAAGGTCCATTGCGCCACCCATGCCTTTTACCATCTTTCCCGGTATTTTCCAGTTAGCAATATCGCCTGTATCAGATACTTCCATAGCACCTAGTACGGTTAGGTCTATTCTGCCCGCACGTATCATACCAAAGCTCATGGCGCTTATAAAAAAGAAGAAGAAGCGATATGAAGGCCCACCCCGCTCTGAAGCTGAATTGGTAGCGCGCGTATTGAATTGCCTGATGTACAGCGATACAATAACTTATAGCACTATTTGCCCTGAATTTGATACGGTGTGGAAACAGATAATAGAATATAAAGCAACGGATGATAAGAGTGCTGAAGAAATAAGCTACATACGCAGACATCCTGAAAGAGTACAACAGTTCGATCCGTATTATAACCCGCTTATTAACAGAAGTTTTATGTACGTGGAGAATAAGGGTAAACAGGAAGGATTGCATTGGCAGGATATAGCTATTGAACGATATGAATTGCAAAAAATAAATCTTACCCGTGATCTGGTAGGATATAATCTTATCTCACCGGTAAGATATAAGGGCTTTGTGATGGTGAAAGATATGCTTACGCGTAAGAGTTATGTATTTGCCATTAACGAGATACAGGTAATAAATAATTACTGGTATGGGGGGCAGGCTATTAATATTTTTGAAGCGTCGAGCTTTGATGATTATATAGCAAAAGAATTTTCTGAGATGCGCCGTAAAGTAAAGATGGCTGAGTTTGGACTGAAAGACACAGTAGTTGCCGCAAATGATGAAAATAATGCAGGCACTAAAGCAAAAGATGATGATGACGATGAAGCTGCTCCCAAAAAAGAAATTGCCGATAGGAAATATTATTTAGGCACTTTTGATAATCAAATTGCTGTAAAGCTGTATATACGTTATATGAAGGGCCCATGCGCTGATAATGTTTGTTCTTTTGAGGCAATTTATAAATTCGGCGACCAGGATGAATATGTAAAACTGGATGTTGAAAAAAAACCGGATGGCAGTTGGGAATTTAGTGAAGACCCGCCGATAGGTGGTATGGATCTGATACTAAAGGATAAAATATATACCGGCAACTGGATGTCGAGTGATAATTCGGTGGGGTATGATGTAAAACTGTCTGAAGCAGTATTGTCGGGTGACAGGGCGCAAGAGCTCGATAATATCATTGACAATGGTTTGTGGGCCAAAGAAAAGCCTGACGAGAAAAAAGAAAAAGAAGATAAGCGCGGGAAAGATGAGGGCTATTGATAAATTCTATATACTTATTACAATACTCGCTGCAATCACTCGTTACAACCCTTACCTTTACTGTCAATAAGCTACTTATGGAGAAGCCGTCAATACAAACATTGGGTGAGTTAAAGAAAAGCGGGTACAAGTCAAAAACGGTAAAAGAAGAAATACGTCGCAATCTTATTTGCTCTTATAAAACAAAAGCAAACCCTTTTCCGGGAGTATTGGGTTATGAAGACTCTGTGATACCCGATGTGGAGCGGGCATTGCTTTCAAGACATAATATATTATTCCTTGGTTTGAGAGGGCAAGCTAAAACCCGAATGGCTCGTGAGATGGTAAACCTGCTGGACGAATGGATACCCGTGATAGAAGGAAGTGAAATTAATGATGATCCTTTAGCACCTATCTCTCATTTTGCTTTGAACCAAATTGCTGAGTTAGGCAATGCCACACCCATATCATGGATCCATCGCACTGAACGTTATGGAGAAAAACTGGCAACACCCGATGTATCTGTTGCAGACCTGATAGGAGATGTAGACCCGATAAAAGCAGCGAATTTAAGATTGAGTTTTGCAGATGAACGTGTGATACACTTCGGTATTATTCCGCGTTCGCACAGAGGTATTTTTGTGATCAATGAATTGCCCGATCTGCAGGCGCGCATACAGGTATCGTTGTTTAATATTTTACAGGAAGGAGATATACAGATACGTGGATTCAAGCTGCGCTTGCCACTTGATATCATGTTCATATTTACCGCCAACCCCGAAGATTATACCAACCGTGGCAGTATTGTAACACCACTGAAAGACCGTATAGAAAGCTCATGGCGCTGTCAAAAAATGCAGAACCTGGTATAGTAGTAATAGTTTGCTTACCTGCATTTATAAGATCAGCATCTTCTTCACCTTCATATGGAAATGGGCCTATACCCAATAATCCATTCTCACTTTGTAGCATCACTTCTACTCCTTCCGGAATATAATTGGCAACTAATGTAGGAATACCAATACCAAGGTTTATGTAATATCCATCTTGCAATTCTTTTGCAATACGTTGTGCTATTTGTTCTTTTGTTAGTGGCATTTTAATTTCTTTTTCTGATTGTACGTTGCTCAATGCGTTTTTCATAATTATCGCCCTGAAAAATTCTCTTCACATAGATACCCGGTGTATGAATATTATTGGGGTCCAATGTACCGGCCGGAACTAATTCTTCAACCTCTGCTATTGTTATTTTTCCTCCCATCGCCATTAATGGGCTAAAATTTCTTGCAGTTTCATGAAAGATCAGGTTACCCATAGTATCACCCTTCCACGCCTTTACGATAGCAAAATCAGCATTGAAGGCGTATTCAAATAAATAATTCTTACCATCAAATTTGCGTATCTCTTTTCCTTCAGCTACTTCTGTACCATAGCCGGCTAATAAGTAGACTCCGGGCATACCATATCCTGCGGCCATAGCACGGGTGGCTAGTGTGCCTTGTGGTATCAGCTCTACCTCCAGCTCCCCGCTTAGTAATTGTCTTTCAAATTCCGCATTCTCACCTACATAAGAAGACACCATTTTCTTCACTTGTTTTTGTTGCAGCAACAAGCCTATCCCAAAATCATCCACGCCAGCATTGTTAGATATACATGTAAGGTTATTAATGCCTTTTCGCACTAGCGCAGCTATACAATTCTCCGGTATACCACATAGTCCAAAGCCTCCCAGCATGAGCGTTGCCCCCGAAGGAATATCTTTTATAGCCTCATCGGCATTAGCAACTACTTTATTAAAACCCATCATTGAAAATTTGTGCTAAAGTAAGAAAGGTTGAGCTATAAGTAACCCATATTAAATGCATTTTAATAATACTCAATGCTTACATCCAGGAGCCTTGATTTTTAATAAAATAGTATTATAAACTTAAAATGTCCTTTTCTGCAACTGAATTAACTTGCATCAAATTCAGTGTATGAAATGGGTCGTTTTTACTATCTGCTGCATTACTCCATTTTTTTGTTTTGCTCAAAATAAAGTAATGCTTCCAAATGGCTGGGCGCTTACACCTGCCGGGCAATCACTCACCCTCGGCGATTTCCCGCTTAATATCGCTGTCTCATCATCCGGTAAATACATTGCGGTAACCAACAATGGCGTCAGTGAACAATGTATACAACTCGTAGACGTAAAAAATAAGAAATTGGTGTGCACAAGATCAATACCTAAAGCATGGCTGGGTATCAAATTCAGTCAAGATGAAAAATATATATACGCTTCGGGTGGTAATGACAACCGCATAATGAAATATAAACTGTTACAGGACACACTACTGGCAGTAGATAGTATTTACCTGAAAAATCCAAATGGTAAATATGCTTCTGCAGCGGGGTTGGATATATATGATAAAACGAAGACACTCTATATAGTTACAAAAGAAGATAGCGCTTTGTATATTATTGACCTTAAAACCGATAAGGTTAAAAAAAGAATACCACTGGGCGCAGAAACCTATACTTGTTTAGTATCGCCTGACGGTAAGTTTTTATATATATCACTTTGGGCTGGAGACGCCGTAAAAATATTTGATACTCAGCTTCAGCAAGAAGTGGCCACAATAAAAACCAACCGCAACCCGAGTGATATGTGCATCACAAAAAATGGCAAATATGTCTTCGTTGCAAATGCCATAGATAATGCTGTTTCTATAATAGACGTACAAAAAAAGAAAATTATAGAAACACTAGATGCTGCGTTATACCCCAATGCACCAAATGGGTCCACGACCAATAGCGTAGCACTCAGCAATGATGATAAAACCCTTTATGTTGCAAATGCAGATAATAATTGCCTGGCCGTTTTTGATGTAAGTGAGCCCGGTAAAAGCCATTCCAAGGGTTTTATCCCTGTGGGTTGGTATCCAACAGCTGTGCGGGTTTATGGTAAGACAATATTTGTTGCTAATGGAAAAGGCATGTCTTCCCTCCCTAATCCCCGCGGCCCACAGCCTGTAAAGCTCACCGATATTACAGGATATAAAAGAGCTGATAACAGGAACGACCAATATATAGGTAGCTTATTCAAAGGCAGTCTTAGTTTTATTACTGAACCAACAGAAAATG
>JABDFN010000101.1 GCA_013286485.1 Bacteroidota bacterium | reverse complement strand
TGGTTACTACCGCGACCAGACGATGATGTTTGCCACGGGCATGAGCGATATAGAAAAATTCTTTGCACAGCTATATGCCAATCCTGATGTGGAAGCAGAACCCAGCAGTGCAGGCAGGGCCATGAACGGACACTACGGAACCCGCTGGCTGGATGAGAACGGTGACTGGAAGAACCTGGTGGATGCTCCGCAAAGCAGCAGTGATATATCTCCCACAGCAGGGCAAATGGTGCGCGCGCTGGGACTGGCGAATGCATCGAAGGTGTACCGCAATGTGCCGGAAACGCAGGAAGGTTTTGAAAAATTTACCAACAACGGCAACGAGGTAGTGTTCTGCACCATAGGTGATGCAAGCACGAGTGAGGGATTGTTTTGGGAAACAGTCAACGCCGCAGGTGTGCTGCAGGTACCGTTGGCCATATTTATCTGGGATGATGGTTATGGCATTAGTGTGCCACGCAAATACCAGACAACAAAGAATTCTATTTCAGAAGCGCTGGCAGGCATGCAATGGGATGAACGCAAAGACGGCCTGAATATATACACTGTAAAAGGCTGGGACTATGCGGGACTAGTGCAAACCTTTCAGCAGGGAATAGCCAAAATACGCGAAACACATGTGCCGGCAATTTTTCATGTGCAGGAACTTACACAGCCGCAGGGGCACTCTACATCGGGCAGCCATGAGCGCTATAAAAGCAAGGACAGGCTGGAATGGGAAAAAGAATGGGATTGCTTAGTGAAGATGCGCGAGTTTATACTGGAGAATGAAATAGCCACCGAAACAGAACTGATAGAGGTAGAAGAAAATGCAAAGAACGACGCACGCGAGGCCAAGCAAGCTGCATGGAATAAATTTTTAGAGCCGATAAAAGAACAGATACAGCAATTAACAGGGCTGGCTAACCAGGTAGTGTATGAAGGCGGTGATGCTGCAACGCAGATTGCTGCTATAGTACAACAACTGAATGCCATAAAAGAACCCATACGCAAAGATGTAATGCAGGCTGTAGGTAAGATAATGCACCTAAGCGACGGCAGCAGTGATGCAGTGCGCGGGTTGCGAAATTTTTACGAGAACCTGAAAGCGGACAATGCCAATAAATTTTCTTCGCACCTGTATTCTGAATCTGCAAAGAGTGCGCTGAAAGTGCCGGAGGTACAGGCCAGTTATTTTGCCGACTCTCCTACCCTGAACGGCTACGAGATACTGAATAAATTTTTCGATCAGAGCTTTGCCACCAATCCTGCGCTGGTAGCGTTTGGCGAGGACCTGGGAAAGATAGGTGACGTGAACCAGGGCTTTGCGGGCTTGCAGGATAAATATGGCGAGCAGCGCATTTTTGATGTAGGCATTCGCGAGGCGAGCATAATAGGACAGGGAATGGGCATGGCTATGCGCGGGTTGCGCCCCATAGCCGAGATACAATATTTAGATTACCTGCTCTATGGTTTGCAGCCACTGAGTGATGATGTGAGCACTATGCTATACCGCACACGCGGCGGACAGAAATGCCCCATCATCGTACGCACACGCGGGCACAGGTTAGAGGGTATATGGCACAGCGGCAGCCCAATGGGCATGGTACTGAACGCCATTCGCGGTATGTATCTCTGCGTGCCCCGTAATATGACACAAGCTGCGGGTATGTACAATACACTGCTGCAAAGCGATGAACCGGGATTGGTAATAGAGTGCCTGAACGGTTACCGCCTGAAAGAAAAATTACCAACCAACCTCGGCAGCTTTACAGTTCCGTTTGGCGTGCCTGAAATAATAAGAGAAGGCAGCGATGTTACTATTGTATCGTACGGCAGCACGCTGCGTGTAATAGATGAAGCGATAGATAATTATTTGGCTCCGCAAGGCATCAGCTGCGAAGTAGTTGATGTGCGAACGCTTTTGCCTTTCGATCTGCATCATGTAATTGTTGAAAGTCTGAAGAAGACCAACCGCATTGTATTTATAGATGAAGATGTACCGGGAGGCGCCAGTGCGTATATGTTCCAGCAAGTGATGGAGGTGCAGGGAGGATATAAATACCTTGATGTTTCTCCGCGCACTATCAGTGCCAAAGCGCACCGTCCTGCTTATGCTACCGATGGTGACTATTTTAGCAAACCAAATGCAGAAGATATAGCAGAGGTGATTGGGCAGATGATGAGGGAGTAAGGAATAGTGTCTGCGCTTTTTTCTGCGTTAGGTCAGCGGGTTTCTGCCAGTATCTGCGGGAGACTTTTTCCCGCTGACAGCGCAGACACACGCAGAAAAAAAAACGCAGAAAACTTAAAAGAGAATGAAAAAGTGGTGCTTGATATTGAGCTGTTGTGTTGCATTACATGCACATGGGCAAGGTATATCAATCGCAAATGATTCTGCTGCTATTCGTACAATGCTACAGCCTAAGAAGGTAACAATTATACAGCCTGACTTTTATAGTTCGCACCTGGGCTTCTTTTGTACACAAGAGATAAAAATAGAGAAGCAGTGGCACGTACCGCTGATATTCAGGCTGGGTAGTGTGGAATATAATAACTGGCTGGAGCAGAAAGCGGGATGTTATTATAAGCCTTAATTTTTCTATCATTAGCAAAAAAGTTTCCCGCAGATACTCGCAGAAAAACGCAGACTATTCGCTGAGCCCATATTAACCTTGTCTTGCCGGAGAGCCCTGCCAGTGCGTCTTTGCAGGGAGCACTTCACCTTTCATCAATAATGATAAACCACTTAAACTTGATGCCTGCTGCATCTCTGAATTGTACAACACAACAGCCATTGGGCCTACACTGCAGTCCTGCATGATGTGGAGATAAGACATTTTCATTACTCGGTCTTCAAAAAGATGTGTTTGAATAGTGCAGCCGAAATTGAGCGCCACGTTATCTTTTACTTTAACTAAATCAAATTCTGTGATCTCAGTCGTCTCCATAAATACACGCTTACCAAAACCGGCTCCCATGAGCTTAAAGAAGAAAGAACAGAACGGTGTACCTAATAAGAAATTCACGAAGTATGGATATGCCATGCTTTCGCACAAAGAGTTCACCAATTCGTTGCGCCATACATATGTGCTCCATAAAGGCTTTTGCATGGGTTTGTACCGGCCTATCAATATCCATTTTGAGGCAACAGCAATCAGCGCCATAGCACAAGACACCAAAGCAAAATATAAGGTTGCATGCCACATCAGTTTAAGCGTAGATTCCTCACCCACTTTTATACCGATAAAATGATAGAACATCATAATGAGCAAAGTAGGAATAGCTAAAGGAAGTGTGATCCGGAAGAACTCAATAAAGCCGCGAAGCAATATCATTTTTAAAGGCGGTGCATATGTTTGTTTATCAGTAAAGCCCTCTGCAATTTGCCGCTTGGGCAGGAACATAGGCGGAGAGCCCAGCCAGGACGTATTGTTGGTCTGTAGCGAGCTCATATTCACAGGGGGCGTAGAAAGCACCCCAATCAAAGCATTATTGCCTACTTCTTTGCCCGATACCAACACAGCACTGTTGCCAATAAAGGTACGTTCGCCCACGCTGGTCTTTTTCAGATACATAATACCACGCCTTATTACAGGTGCACCAATACTTACAGAATCTGCCAAAAAGCTTTCCTTGCCTATTGTTAGAAGGTCTGTAGATATCTGGTTTACCGTAGACACCTCTGCGCGCCTGCCAACTTTTGCACCGAGTAAGCGGAGCCATGCAGGTAAATATATGGTTGCATATACTGTGCGCATAGCCAGCAAACTGAAATTCAGCAAAGTATCTACCAGCCATTTTCGTACATACTTTACACTATATATGCTAAACTCTTCTTCTTTTGTTTTACCCAGTACCATCCATTTTACCAAAACCGTACTTAAACAAAAACTAATCACATAAAATGCAGAAACAGGAATAACAGCTACACCAATACCACGCCAGCCATAATTATCGAAAATAAAATAGCCGGATATGATCGTAGGTAAAGAAATAAACAAGGGTATTGCCAATACTACGATCATTGCCAGCACCATAGCCAGGTTATAAGCAATGTACCTCAACAAAGGAACTGTGTGAGTAGGGCCTTTTATATTTTCTTTAGAAATAAAACGAGCCGGAGAGCCTTGCCAGTATTCAGATTTTGGGATAGAGCTTCCCGGAGTTAGTAATGATAATTCGCCGAGAGAAGCATGCATTTCCATCTTCGTATTGATGTTGAGCAAACAGCGTACACCTACAAAGCAATCTTTCTCCACAGTTATGGGGCCTATCTTTAGCAGTCCATCTTCTATAATATACCCGAGCAGACCCGCTTCTTTAGATATGCTACAATTATTGCCGATAGTAATAAGATCGAATGCACGAAGACGGTCAGAACCCATATACACACCCTTCCCGATCTTAGCGCCCATGAGCCTGTAATATATCTTGATGAATGGCGTACCAGAAAACAATGTAAGCGGAACCGCATCTACAAATTTCTTAGCTAACCAAAAACGGAAATAATAAAAGCCCCATAAAGGATACACACCCTGCTTATACTTTCCTATCACCAGCCATTTCATAATGATAGACACTATCATCATTATGGGCAATATGAGAACCGTACCTATTAATAACACCACCAATACAGAACTATATGAATCTGATTCGTAAGTACCCACCATGAACAATAATAAGAGCAGAAAACCGGCAGTAAGTGCATATAGTAATACAACACTAAATGCCTGCAAAATGGAAGTAATAGTAAAAGTGAGTTTGCTGACCTTGGGTATATCTTTTTTCAGCGTAAATGAAGACTGATTTTCTTTACGTGTTTTTACAAGCGCATCAATACATTCTGCAAACTTCCATAGTACAGGATTATGATAAATATCTTCTACAGACAAACCCTGCATGCCGTCGTTCTTTCTCAATTCAGACACCAGCATTGCAGCCAACAAGGAGTAGCCACCAAGATCAAAGAAGTCATCG
>JABDFN010000100.1 GCA_013286485.1 Bacteroidota bacterium | reverse complement strand
CCGCATTTCATCTTTTCTTCTGGCCAGTATTGTCAACTATGGTCGTTATTGTTTTCAGGCATGCATTGCTGGGGTTTAAGTTTACTACAATAGGTATTGCGCTCAGGTGGTTGTACGTAAATCATGTAGAATATGGAGCTGTGATCTCTACATTTTTCCCTTTTGTATGGATAGCATATAAGTTGTCAAAAAACAAAAAAAAATGGATAAGAAGATCGCTCTGGCTATGCTTACTGTTCTTCCTGGTTGCTATATATCTTTCTTATGCCCGTTCTGCTATACTTGCTATTGTGTTTGCTGCTATTGTAGGTTTAGCAATACATAAGCGTTGGGCACATATAGTTATGCCGGTTTTTTACAGTTGCATTATTTCGTTACTGGCATGCCTTGTATATAATGATAACTACCTGCAGTTGACTCCTGAATTTGACCATACTGCTATGCATAGTAATTACATAACCCATATTGAAGCTACTATCAAGGGAAAAGATATGTCGGCAATGGAACGTGTATACAGGTGGGTGGCAGCTGTGAGAATGAGTGCAGACAGGCCCTTAACGGGCTATGGCCCACATGGGTTTGTGCATTATTATAAACCCTATACACTCAATGTTTTTAAAACCTATGTAAGCAAAAATGAAGAAGGGTCCACTACGCACAATTATTTTTTATACATGCTCACAGAGCAGGGCTGGCCTGCAATGCTGTTGTATGCCTTATTAATAATGGTGGTGTTTGTGCAGGCTCAGAGAATATATCATCGCTTCACCGACGGATTTTATAAGTATTGCACGCTTGGACTTGCTATGGCATTTGCAGCCTTCTTTATTAATAATTTCTTTTCTGAGTTTGTAGAAACGCACAAGGTTGGTGCCATGTTCTACATAATACTTGCGCTACTTGTCATACTCAACAAGAAGAGTAAGGAAGAAGCAAATGGTAATATTGCAAAATGATTACTTCCCTCCTTTATTAAGAGTACTGTTTTTTACGCTGTAGGTAAAGTAAATGATAAGCCCGATCACCAGCCAGCCGAGCAGTCTTGCCCAATTGGTCCAGCCGAGGCCAAATATCATGGCACCGCAAACTATAATACCTAAAATGGGTACCAATGGAACCAAAGGTGTTTTGAACTGGCGAGGTATTTCAGGGTTTTTCACTCGCATGATCCATACGCCTGCGCAAACCAATATAAATGCAAACAGAGTACCAATGCTTGTCATATCACCTACAATATCTCCGGGCACAAAAGCTGCAAATCCGCCAACAAGCACAAGGAATATCCAATTAGATTTGTAAGGTGTTTTGAATTTCGGATGAACATCAGAAAATATTTTGGGTACCAACCCGTCTTTACTCATAGTATAAAACACGCGTGATTGTCCCATCAACATTACTAATATTACAGATGAGAAGCCGGCAAGAATGGCAACTGTAACTAAGTCAGCCAGCCAGCCATATCCGGCCATATATGTTTTGATAGCGTAAGCAACAGATGCTTCTTTGCCTGTGGTTCTAAAATCGTTTAAGCTGCCTATGCCCGTAAGCACATGCGCAAAGAGAATGTATAAAACAGTACAGATAGCCAGTGAGCCCAATATACCGATAGGCATATGTTTCTTCGGATTTTTTGCTTCCTGTGCAGCAGTAGATACTGCATCAAAACCAATAAAAGCGAAGAACACCACACCTGCTGCACCCAATATACCCATGATGCCGCCGAAATGATGGCTCACGCCTTGTCCGTCTACATAGTTACTTGCTGCAGGAACATAAGGGATATGATTTGCTGGATTCATGAAAGACCAGCCAAGTACTATGAACAATATAACAATTGCCACTTTGCTGATAACAATGATCCCGTTAAAATAAGCAGATTCTTTAATGCCTCTTATTAATAACAAGGTGATCATAAAAATAATGAACAATGCGGGCAGGTTAATAAGTCCGTGTATGCCTGCTTCACTTGCAAACAAGCCCTTACCATCGCATATCTCAAATGGAGAATGCGACCATCGATAAGGAATATGTGTGTGGAATATTTCCAATAGTTTGTTCAGGTATTCACTCCACGCAATGCCAACCGTTGCTGCCCCTACTGCGTATTCCAATACAAGGTCCCAGCCAATGATCCATGCTATAAATTCTCCCATGGTTGCGTATGAATAGGTGTACGCGCTTCCTGCAATGGGTATCATAGAAGCAAACTCGGCATAACACAGGCCTGCAAAAGCGCAGCCTATTGCTGCCACAATAAAACCTATAGTAACAGACGGACCGGCATTATTAGCAGCAGCAGCGGCAGTTCTTACAAACAACCCTGCTCCTATGATCGCGCCTATACCTAGGGCTATAAGATTGCCTGCACCAAGTGTGCGCTTCAATCCTTGTTCGCCCTCACCCTCAAATACTTCGGCAGTTAAATAGGCAAGCGACTTTTTTCTGTGTATGCTCATAATACATAGTTGACAAGCATTAAAGATAATAGATAAGTTGATAATCCCGAATATAAACGCAACATATCAACAGGTCGGATTGCGTTCGTATATGTTTAAAAAATGTTAGTAAAATTAAAATCTAAATGACCGTTTGTTGAACGTATTGCATTTTGCATTAGGTTTGTGCGAATGAGCAGAAAGTTTGCCCTAATATTTGTATTAAGTGTTTTTATTGTTACCAAACTCTATACACAACCACTGTTACCTGACATAGCAGGCGCTCTTGAGAAAGGCATCATTATTCTTACATGGGAGTGCCAGTATGATGGTGTAAAATCTATTTCAGTGCTGCGTTCTTCTGACAGTGTACATAATTATAGTACAGTAGGTTATGTAAAAGATGTAAAAAAAGGGATGCAGGCTTTTGTAGATGGCCACCCTGGCGCGGGCAAGAACTGGTACCAGTTGTATATCGTTTTTAATTCCGGGCTTACATGGAATAGTAACCGCATGAAAATATATGTGGATACGGCTACTTTATTGAACCAGCAATTAGTGTTGCCTCCCAATGATTCTTTGCAAAAATTATTTAAAACTACATTGGCTACTGACAAACCTGTAAAGTCAAAATCGGGTATGGTGGTATCTATGGACACGGGGTCTAAAAAAGGTTCGGATGCTAATACAATAGATATTTCAGGTATCACAGGTGTAACAGATATTTTTAAACTCGTCACTAAAAAAGACAGTGGTACTATTTTTTATTCCTTAGCTACCGGGGTCCGTGTCACAACAATTCCTATGAATAAAGTAGGTATACCCGATGTGGCAAAAAGTACAGAGCCTGTTGTGAAACCAAAACCGATCACGCTTTCTTTAAATTCCGATCCCAACATTAACCCATACACTTTTATTAAGTCAAGATATATTTTTACCAACCCGCTTACCGGGCATATCAATATGGAATTGCCTGCCGTATCTTCTCACCATTATTCGGTAAAGTTCTTCGACGATCATAATAATGTAGTAGTAGAAATACCTAAGATCATGGCTTCACCGCTGATCATTGATAAAAGAAATTTTCAGAACAAGGGTATTTACAAATTTGAATTGAGAAGGGATAATTCGCAATTTGAAACGGGATATGTCACCATCTACTGAGCATCATCAATTTCATGCTCCTGGAGCATATGCTCCCACTCCGGACCGAGGCGTAAAGAACTGCCGGCATACAGCTGCATGATATGCACCATATTTTCTGCGTCCCAGGAATATACACCACGTGCAAAGCTTACCATTTCTTCATCATAAATAAAACAGAGATTGCCGTCGTGATGCAGATTTTGCACTAAATGTTCGTGTGTTTCAAAACCAAAATAATCAAAGGTTCTGCCTTTTAACGGATGGTCCGTTTTGGCTGCTTTGCCCGTATAATGCAATACGCCCATTTGGTTCCAGTCGTAATAACGTGCATGATGCATGAAAGGTGTTCTGCGAATAATGTTCAGGCCATAACGGTCCAGCAAAAGCCTTTCGGAATAGAACATGCGCGATAAAAAGCGATAAGAAGCCAGCAGGTAAAGCATGGCAGCACCTATGGCTATGGTAAGGCGCACCGGGTTGGCAGCAAGCGGGAAAGCACGCAATATAAATATGGTGGCCATACCTGTTGTAATAGCAAACTCTGCCAGGTATAATAAACGTATTCTTGTTTCAGTACGATTACCCAAAGAGATCACCAAATGATCGTCGCCCCAATGATATGTTATGTCTTTTGCCAATTTTTATGCGGATTATAAAAATACACTTTCTTTTGATTCCGCAACTACAATTTCTGCATTAAAAATACGCGCAAATTCTTTTTTTAATATCTCCTTTACCTCATTTATATCTACACTATATCCCAGCTCTTTTTGCAGTGAGGTTACACTTTTATCACTAATACCGCAGGGCACTATATAATCAAAATATTTCAACTCAGTGTTAATATTAAAAGCAAAACCATGCATGGTTACCCAACGGCTGCAGCGCACACCCATAGCGCATATTTTGCGGGCCTTGCCCGGTACACCCGGGTCCAGCCATACTCCTGTAGAACCAGGCAAACGGTCGCCTTGTATACCATAGTGTGCTAGTGTGGCAATGATCATTTCTTCCAGGCTGCGCATATACTTGCCCAGGTCTGTAAAAAAATGTTCTAAATCTAGTATAGGGTAGCCCACAATTTGTTCCGGTCCGTGATAGGTAATATCACCTCCGCGGTTGGTCTTATAAAAACTCACATCTAGCTCTTTCAGGCGGGTATCATTTACCAGCAGGTTTTCCATATGTCCGCTTTTCCCCAATGTATATACATGCGGGTGCTCACAAAACAGTAAATGGTGGTTAGTGGCAAGCGGTGTAGTTCGTTCCGTTTCCGGGCGGCCATACCATTCTGCTTTTATAGCCAGGTTTTGTCGCATCAGTTTTTCCTGCAAGTCCCAGGCAGTGCCATATTCTATCTTTCCCAGGTCTTTATAATATATGGTAGGCATAAATATGAGTGCAAGTTAGGGAGATATAAGGAATTAGCCCACTTTAGAATCGGTACGATTTCAT
>JABDFN010000099.1 GCA_013286485.1 Bacteroidota bacterium | reverse complement strand
TGTGGATGGCAAGCCTTTTTTTGGTAACGACCCCTATGCTACATTAAGCAATCTGCCAGCAGACATTATTGATAAGGTGCAGGTATATAATGAAAAAAGTGAACAGGAACAATTTACCGGGTTTAATGAAGGCGCAACAACCAAAACTATAAACATTGTTACTAAAAAAGATAAAAGGCATGGCTTGTTTGGCAAAGCAGGGCTGGGGTATGGTGGAGATGAGAGCGACACAAGGTATGCTACAGGTGGTAATATACATTCATTTGATGGTGACAGGCGTATGAGCCTTACCCTGCAATCTAATAATATCAATCTGCAAAATTTTGGTGACCAGGGTATGCAAGGCATACCACCTGCAAGCGGGGCGGGTAATGCCCATATCAATTCCGGCGGACTGAATTATTCTGACAAATGGGGTAAGAAAATAGACATCAGTGCCAGTTATTTTATTAACAGTACAGATAACAACACTGACAGGCAAACACGTAAACAATATATATTATCGCAGGATAGCGGCGAAGTATATAATGAGATAAATAGTGCCGTGAGTACTAACTACAGCCATCGTATGAACCTTCGTATGAACTATACTATAGACTCCATGAACTCGATACTGTTTGTACCTCAATTATCGTTGCAGAAAAGCTATAACAATAGCATGCGAATTGCTAATACTATGCAGGCAGATACACTGCTGAATGCAAGTAACAGTAATACAGCAGGTGATGCTTTGGGGTATAATTTTAACAGCTCATTACTTTTCAGACACAGGTTCCACAAAAAGGGAAGGACTTTTTCGGCTAATGTATTTACCGGTAATAATTATAATAATGGCAGCAGCATTATGCAGTCTGAAAATATTTTTTACAGCAACAGGTCGCTCGATGATACTTTGAACCAACAAAGCAAAACCCTGCAAAACACATTCTCAGTAAATACGAACATCGCTTATACCGAACCAATAGGAAAGAAGGGCATGGTGCAGGTGCAATATACCTATGTGAATACCCCGGGCCGCAGTGAAAGGAATGTATATAATTACTCTGATGCTAATAGCGCATATAGCATTGCGGATACTGCTTTATCTAATACTTTTAAAACCGGCAACACGCAAAACAAAGCAGGCGGCAGCTACCAGTACAGTAACAAAAAATATAATTTTTCAGCGGGGCTGTATTATCAATATGCCACTATCAATAGTACGCAGGAACAACCGTCGTATACCTACATAAGCCACACATATACCAACCTGCTGCCGGTAGCCTCTTTTCAATATAAAGTCAGTAGTACCCAAAATATTCATTTTAACTACATTGCTTCTACAGGTATGCCATCAGTATATCAATTGCAGGACGTTATTAACAATAATAATCCTTTGCAGTTGTCTACCGGTAACCCTTTATTAAGACAACCTTACCAACATAATTTTACAGTTCGCTATGTAAGGACGAATGTTGAGCGACACACCAGCTTGAACACTTCTTTGTCTGGCAACATAACCCGGGATCAGATAACTAATAATAGCATTATTGCAGTACATGATAGTATTATAAGGCAGAACATTATTTTACCACAGGGCGGACAATTAAGTATACCTGTGAATATAAATGGTTACTGGAATGTTCGGGCTAATGTCAGTTACGGTTTGCCAATTGCTTTAATAAAATGCAATCTAAACTTGAATATAAATGGGGGCTTATCGCATAACCCGGGTATTATTAATAATCAAAAGAATTATGATGAAAAAAGGACAGCAGGAATAGGCATAAACCTGAACAGTAATATTAGTGAGTATGTTGATTTTATAATTACAAGTAATACTAACATCAGCAATGATGTGAATACGCTGAATACTAACCTGGATAATACATACATAAATGAGTTAACAGCGCTTAAATTTAACTGGCTTACGAAGTCAGGTTTTATCTTTAATACAGAATTTAATTACACATCAAATGCCGGTAATGCTGCAGGATATAACCAGGACTATACTGTCTGGAATATTAGTGTTGGCCAGAAACTGTTTAAAAAACACATGGGCGATATCAGGTTCACTATATATGATGTGCTGAATGAGAATAGCAATATTCAGCATACAGTTACAGAAAGCTATATTGCAGATGTGCGCAGCAGTATATTGCAAAGATATTACCTGGTTACGTTTACCTATAAAATAAGGGACTTTAAAAAATGATCTTTAAAACAAACCTAATGGCTATATGCATATGGGGAAATATGTAGATTTGCTAAAACTTTTATTATGAAATACCTTCCCTTGCTGTTCTTTGCCTTGCTGCTGGCAAATTGCAGGCCTTCTGAAAATTCTTGTGTAGCAGGCACCGGCGGCCATGTAAATATTGTTGCCTATGCCAATCATAATGGCTCCGGCTTATTGAATTATGCGCTGCACCCTGATACTGCATTTATAAAATTCAATACACTCGCATCTCCCGGCACAGATCCCTCTAAATACGATACTTTTTTTGTTGGTGAAACAGGAGAGGACCATATACATTGCGAGAACTTAAAATGCGGTTCGTACTATATATACCGTATTGCATTTGATTCTGCAAGCAACACACGCTATACAGGCGGGCTGGGTATTAGCTTTACAGAAACTGCAGGAGAAATAGATACAGCAATTACTGTTTATTAAGCTTTTACGAAAGGATTATACTTTTTTTCTGCGTCTATAGTGGTAGAAGGTCCGTGCCCCGGATAAACTGTGGTGCTGTCGGGCAGGGTAAAAAGCTCTTTGCGAATGCTGTTGATGAGTGTATTAAAATCGCCGCCGGGCAGGTCGGTGCGGCCTATGCTCCCTGCAAAAAGCACATCGCCGCCAATTACCCATCTGCCTTCAGGATAGTAAAACACAATACTGCCTGGCGAGTGGCCGGGTGTAAAGCGCACTTCTAATTGATCGTCACCAAGTTTAAAAGGAGTATGTTCGTCTATATAGAAGTTGGCAACAGGTGTTTGTTGAAGTTGGAAACCAAACATAGCGGCTGAGTTCATGGCATTATTCAGTACAGGAACGTCTGACAGGTGCATACCGAAGGGTATTTTATATGCATCTGTAAGTGCCTGCACACCTAAAATATGGTCTATATGAGTATGTGTATTGATAATAGCCTGTGGCTTAAACCCGCTTTTGTTAATGTGGTCTATAAAATAGTTTGTCTCTTCAGTGTCAAACATACCGGGGTCCACAATCCAGCACTCGTTTTTTTCGTTAATAAGCAGGTGCGTGTTTTCCCGGAAGGGGTTAAAGACAAATGTTTGAATATTTAACATGACAGTGGCTTAAAATTTGCTAATTTAGAATAGAGAATTACACCATGCGAAGGTATATAATATTGACAGTACTGTTTCTGGGGGCTATATGGCAAAATGAGGTGCGGGGGCAGGCCTACCTGGAAACGTTTGGGCAAAACAGGATACAATACCGCAAATTTGAATGGAAATTCTTTGACACACGTCATTTTAGGATATACTTTTACGACGCTGCGGGCAGAGATCTTGCGCGCTATGTAAGCGAAGAAGCAGAAAAAGATATTGTGGCTGTTGAAAAAAAGTTGGGCGGGCAATTTCCGCGCAGGTTCAATATTATTCTCTACAACAATTTTGATGAATACCGCCAGAGTAATGTAGGCCTTAAATACGATGGGCAAATACAAGACATACAAAACGCAGGCAATGTAGACCTGGTTGGTGACAAGCTGGTAGTTTATTTTACCGGTGAGCATGTAGACCTGAAACGGCAGATAAGGGCCGGAATGGCACATGTGGTAATGGAGCGCATGATATTTGGGGAGAACCTGCGCAAGATGGTAAAGAACGCGTTGCTGCTTAATTTGCCGCCCTGGGTTACTGCGGGTTTCATATCGTATATAGTAGACGGCTGGGATACCAAAACCAACAGCGACTGGAAAAATTTATTGAGCGCAAGGCCCAAAGCAGATTTTAATACGTTGTCAGATCAATATCCCGAACTGGCAGGGAAGGCTTTCTGGGAGTTTTTATCGGTGAATTACGGAGGTGGCAGCATAAAAAGATTGTTGTTTACCATGGAACAAAAAAGCAACCTGAAACAGGGTATGAAAATAGTAATGAACATGAAAGTGCGCAAAGCATATGATTCATGCCTTACTTACTTTAAGAAAGTATATGCTGCAGATGCTGCACACGTACAGCAACCCGATAGCGTGAGTGACCTGATAGAAGTAAAAGTGCCGAAAGACAAAACAGTATTGAGGGACATAAAAGTAACGCCGCACGGCCATGATATTGCTTATGTAACATGGCTGGATGGTGAGTATAAAGTGTACATGCAACATACGGACAAAGGGCAGCAAGCCACGTTGCTGATGGAAGGGGGAAGAAAAGATTTTAATGATGTGCCCGACCCTAATTATCCCATTCTGGCATGGTCTAATAATGGTTACCTGCTTGCTGTTATTTACAAAAAGAACAATAAAACATTCCTGCGCCTGTACAATTCGCTCAAGGCGAAAGAAACAAACTACCTCATACCCGCCAATCGTATAGACCGCATATTAGGTATGACATTTATGGAGGACGATAATTTTATTGTTTTCTCAGGCATTAAAAAAAGCCAGACAGACTTGTTTGAATACAATATTAAACGAGCACGCATTACTAATATTACCAACGACAGGTGGGATGATATAGAACCTTGTTTTGTAACAGGCGGTTCGCGCAGGGGTATTGTTTTTCTTTCTAACAGGCCAAAACCCAGCCTGGACGTGCCCTTGCAAGTAAATGAATTACCCACCGGGCCTATGAATGTTTTTTTCTACGACACAAAAACACAAAGGCCTGAATTACTGCAATGCAGCGATGTGAAAAAAGGCCACATCACACAGCCCATTCAATATGGCCCCGATAATTTTGCATACTTATATGATGAGAACGGAATATGGAACAAATACGTGGTCATGTTTGCGCGCGATTCTCACAATTTAGACTCTGCCTATTCTTTGCCTGTAACCAACTATTCAGAAAATATTTTGAGTCACCAATACAATCTTGCCAGCAGGCAAGCCGTAGAGGTGTTGCAGGAAGGGGAGAAATACCATGTATATTTTAAGAAGCCGGTGTTCCCCGGTGTAAATACAACCCCTTTACAACTCGCACCCACTACTTTGTTCAAAGCAGAGCAGGAAAAGAAAGAAGATGAAGTAAATGTGGATGCGCGTATAAACAGGTATAATAATACA
>JABDFN010000098.1 GCA_013286485.1 Bacteroidota bacterium | reverse complement strand
AGTAATTATATTGCAGGCTCCTTTCAAAAACCTTTGAATGGCCAATACATACCCAATGTGAATCCTGCTATTGGAGAAATATATAGTCATACACCCGATAGTAGCAGAGCTGATATAGAAGAGGCGGTAGGTGCTGCAAAAACAGCATTTGCTGCGTGGAGTGTAACAAGTGCTGAAGAAAGATTTAAAATACTCAACCGGATAGCAGAACTCATAGATAGTAATATTGATATTCTTGCGCAAGCAGAAACAAATGACAACGGGAAACCGCTATGGCTTAGTAAAAGGCTGGATATACCGAGGGCTGCCAGCAATTTTCGTTTTTACGCAACAGGATTGATGCATTTTGCAACTGAAAGCCATCACATGGAAGATAAGGCAGTAAATTATACGCTTCGTCAACCCATAGGTGTTGTAGGGTGCATATCTCCGTGGAATTTACCCCTATATTTATTTACCTGGAAAATAGCACCGGCACTTGCGGCTGGCAATTGTGTAATAGCTAAGCCCAGTGAGATGACGCCTATGACCGCTTATTTACTGAGCATTATTTGTAAAGAAGCTGGTCTGCCGGATGGGGTACTGAATATAGTACATGGTACTGGACAAAATTGCGGAGCTGCTATAGTTGCACACCCCGATATAAAAGCGATATCATTTACAGGTAGTACACGTGCAGGAAGAGAAATTGCATCGGTTGCGTCACCTATGTTTAAAAAATTATCGTTGGAACTAGGTGGGAAAAACCCAAATATCATTTTCGCAGATTGTGATTGGGATAAAATGATGCGTGTAACCATGCAGTCATCATTTACTAACCAGGGCGAAATATGCTTGTGCGGAAGCAGAATATTAATTGAAGAAAACGTGTATGAAAAATTTAAGGCTGAGCTAATAGAACGGACAAAAAAACTAACTGTAGGTGACCCGCTGGATGATAATAGCAGACAGGGAGCTATAGTAACAAAACAACATTTTGAAAAAGTTATAGGCTGTATTGAACTTGCGAAAAAAGAAGGCGGGACGATATTGCTAGGTGGCAATTCAATACAACTGCAAGGGAGGTGTATGAATGGATATTTTATTGAACCTACTATTATTGAAGGGCTTGGACCCAATTGCCGAACCAATATGGAAGAAATATTCGGCCCTGTTGTGACATTACAACCATTTAAAACTGAAGATGAAGCAATGATGCTTGCCAATATGAGTGATTATGGTTTGTCTGCAACCATATGGACACAAGATGTGAGCCGTGCTAACAGAGTGGCGGCAAAGGTGCATAGCGGTATCATATGGGTGAATTGCTGGTTGCTGCGGGACCTGAGAACCCCATTTGGTGGGTTTAAAAACTCAGGTGTAGGGCGTGAAGGCGGATGGGATGCTTTGCGTTTTTTCACTGAGGCTAAAAATGTATGTATAGAATTGTAGCTGTTATTGAGAGGGTAATAATTATGTAATATTGTTTATTTATAACAGGCTGAAAAAATTGCACTTTTTTCTTAAAGTTTTACACTTTTCCACATTTTGGGTTTTTAAATTAAGTAAATACAGTTAGTTTTGAATGGAGAGAGACCATTATCATCAGACTTCCTATGACAATACAGTTTACACAACAGCTTTTAGCGGGAGAGGATTTGTGTACATTTTTATTCACCGAAAATCACATTGGTGATGATGAATCTGTATACACTGTAAGAGCGCTGAATAATGATAAAATAAAGCCATTTACTATGTACTATGTCAACGACAGGTACGAGATAATGAACGATATTATACCGGTAGAGATAAAAAATATCAAGTTTCAATTAAGCCAGGCTATTTCTAATTTCCATATCATGCAATCGTTATTGAGCATGCCTGATTCTCTTGATGATTTTGATCAAATAAAAAAGGTATTGCAAATGAAAAATAGTTAGAGATCATCTAACTCAATTGTCTCATTTACTTTTGGCCTGATAATTTCGTATTTCTTTGCAAAATTACACCAGTGACAATCTTCTTTTCCACAACCTTTGTTAAAATCATGATTCATAATGCCCGTGTAAGCATCCTTTAACTGTTGCAAAACAATAGTTTCATCTTGCACATAGATGGGTATATAGAATTGTTTATAGATATTTTCTTTTTTACTTTTTTCTATATACTCAAATCTTCCTGCTTTTACTTTCCATGGTTGGTTGGGATAGTTGTCGATGATCAATTTATAAAAAACCATTTGCCGCCAGTAATCGCCGCCGAGAGGATCTTTTTCATTAGGCCCTGAAATAAAAGCGTTTGCAGCATTGTCGGGGTTGCCCGTTTTATAATCCACTACTATACATTCACCTTGTTCAAATTCCATTTTGTCTATTTTGCCAGTAACTGGGATATTATTCAGCATATAACGGGGTATGCGATATTCTATTTCTACGTTTTTTATAAATGAGTCTATATAAGTATTGTAATATTCTGTCAATATACTTTGTCCTTGTTCCATTCTTCTTTCAAATTGTACAGAAGTAAAGCTGGCAGCTTCGGTATACATGGCAGAGATAAATATTTTCATTACCTGTTCTTTAGAAGGGAATGTTCCATTTTTTTCTTTCATGACCCTAAACATATACTCTAAAGCTTCGTGTACAGCACTGCCAAATGCAAGTGCATCATTTCTAAGCACAGGAACTTTTAATATAGATTCGTAATAAAAAGTCACAGGGCAATGCAGGTATTTTGATAATGTGGTATAGCTCATAGTAAACTGCTGTAACGTGCGTTCCAGCCAGGTATGTTCTGCAAGCTGTATTCGCACTTCATTTACAGGAACCATAGCCCATTCAAGATGTTTGACAACTTCTTCTGCCGGGAGTGAATATCTGAAACGTTCCTCCCGAGGGCATATCTCATCAATAAATACCGATGTCTCCAGGCTTTTCCCTTCGTTGTCTGAAGCTGCATAAGATACCTGTAGGAATTTCTTAGCACGGGTAAGTGCTACGAAAAATAAACGTCTTGCTACTTCTGTTTTATATGTTTTTTCAACATCCTCTTCGGTATTGGTAAGTGTATCCGGAAGTTTGAATTCGCTGGTACTACCTTTATTGTTCTCCCAATACTTTTTATTGCAGCCAATAAGGAATACATATTCAAACTCATTACCCTTAGCACCGTGCGTAGAATAGAAATGAACGCCGTTCTCATTTTGTACTACTTTTTGTGCAGGTAGGGAAATTTTTTCGTCATCCATTCGGTCGAGCATACGCAACAGCTCAGCCGGTTTAATACGGGCATTGCGGGTATGACAATCTTTTACAAACTCAAAAAAAGTGTTGAGTACCTGCATATTCCATACACGGTCTTTATTGTTGAGCAGGTAATTAACTATGCCGCTTTCATACACTATCTTTTCAATCAGCATGGGTAATGGCAGTGAAACCTGAACACGTTGCCATTCTTCCATATTTTTTCCTAACCTGATAAGTGCTTTTGAAGAATTCAGGTTTAAAGATTCAATAAGCAACTTATTGGTTAATACTAATTTCCAATAGCCAAGGCCTTTATCTTTTTGCCTGTTTTGCTGAATATATAAAGAGAGTAAAGCAATATCGGTTGGGGCGATCTCAAAATAGGGAGCATGCATGGCTTCAAACAAAACAGGCTCTCCGCTTAATGCTTGTTTTTGTTCTTCAACCATATATCGCAATATGCCTATTATCTGCTGTATTAGCGGCAGATCGAGTATGTTCACGGGTTTTTTTACATGGTAGGGTATGCCTTTGCGCTCCATAAGTGCCATTATATTGTCTGCTTGTTTATGCTGGGCATATAATACTGCTATGTCATGTAGCGCTATGCCGTCGCTACGCAACTTTTCTATTTGCAATACAATATCTGCTTCTTCCTGAAGCACGTTGACATATTCTGTTACAACGGGTTTTACTGCATTGTTCCCATCTTTAAATCTTAGGGATGCAGCGGTTATATTTTTATCGAGCCGCAGATCCTGTAATTGATATATAAGCCGCTGGCGGTTGTTTTGTATTGCCTGCATTGCTTTATCTAAAATCGCTTGCGACGAACGATAATTTTGAGGAAGTACTATTATTTGAATAGTATTTTTATATCGCTTGTAAAAATCTATGATGTTGTGAATGCGTGCGCCCTGGAATTCATAAATAGATTGATCGTCATCACCCACTACAAAAATATTGGGTTCATCTTCCCAAAAAGACGTGAGCAAGTGGAGCAATTCATTTTGGGAACCATTTGTATCCTGAAACTCATCAACGAGTATAAACTGGTAACGTTCCTGGTAGCTTTGTAATAATGCAGAATTTTTTTTTAAAGGCGTCCAATACCCATACGATCATGTCAGTAAAATCGTAACGCCCTAATTCTTGCATTTTAGACTCGTATACATCAAACAAAGCTGCGGCAGCGTTTGTAAGCGTCATTTTTTTTATTTCTTCATCGAGCTTGTCTTGCCTTTTATCTCCTTTCTTCCAGTTTTTTCCATTGTTTTTATAGGTATATCCGTCACGTTGTGGTAATTCCTGTATATATAGATCGATAGCTTTGGTAATCTCTTCATACATGAGATTTTCACGTTTCATCAATTCGAAAAGGCGGTTTAACCGTCCGGCATCATAGTATATATTGCCACTTAATTTGCGTAAGGGATGACCTGAGGGGAGTTCCTCTAAAATGCTATATAATAATTCTGTACGTTCAAGGTCAGTAATAGGCTGCAAGCTACGTATGCTGAAATAGGAGCTATTGTTTTGAATGACGTTATTGCAAAAAGCGTGAAAAGTATAAATATTCACTCTATGTGCGGCTGTGCCTATAATTTGCAATAGGCGCTTACGCATAGCATTAGTTGCTTCGTCGGTATAAGTAAGACATAATATTTCGTTGGGCTGTACTTGTGCATCGCTTTGTAACAAATTGGCAATGCGCATGGATAGCACCTCGGTTTTGCCTGTTCCGGGTCCTGCTATTACCATTACGGGGCCGTATATAGCATCTACAGCACTGCGTTGCTGTGTATTTAATTCGGCATACCTGCCCGGGAATAACTCCTCATTCACTAATAGTTGCGTTTACGTATGAAATTAAGATATTTCTATGATTTATTATTGCTGTAAAACAAAAGCATTATCTTATTTTTGCTGTATATTGATATGTAGTATGAAAAGAATATTTCTATTGTTGTTTGTATTAGCCTCATTATACACACCTTTTTTCTTTGCTGCTGCTGCAAGCGTTTTCACCTCCACACTGTTTTCAAAACTCTCTACCAGGTTTTTATTCTTATCATACAATGCCAGGAAAGGTACAAACCTG
>JABDFN010000097.1 GCA_013286485.1 Bacteroidota bacterium | reverse complement strand
CTGCTATAGCACCTTTATAGTCTTTCAGTTCTTTCTTAGCCTTGCCCCTGTTGCACCATGCTTTTGCATTTTTAGGGTTGATCTTTATTACGGAGCTCAGGTCTGTTATCGCCCCCTGGTAATCTTTTCTCACCTTTAATTTTACAATGCCCATATTATTCAGTGCCGCCTCATATTTTGGATACAGCTTCAGCGCCATCCTGTAATCCAGCATCTCACTGTCAGATTCACCCATAATGCCGTACAATACACCCCGGTTGTAATAGCTCGATGGGTCGAAAGGGGCTAATTCCAGTGCTTTTTTAAAATCTACTTTTGCAAGCGGTATTTTACCTGTATACCCTTCACATACCGCCCGCCCGCTATAAGCAGCAGCATATTTTGGATTAATGACAATGGCAAGCGTATAATCTGCAATAGCCTGGTCATAATTATGATAATAGCTCAATATCTGTCCCCTGTTGTAGAGTGCAAAAGCGTTTCTGCTGTTTAACTTCAGTGCATGTTCGCAATCCTCTTTTGCCTTGTCTAATTTACCAAGTGTGAACCATGCCCCTGCGCGGCCAGAATAAGCGAAAGAATTATTAGGATTCAACCTGAGTATACTATCAAATATTTCTATACCTGCTTCAAACTTGCCTTTACGGCAAAACTTAGTAGCTTGTTCCAGTAGTGCCGCTTCATTGGCTGTAATTATTTCTTTAGGCGCCACGCTGTCTTTAGTTGTTGCTGTGCTTGTAGCGGATGGCGCAGGCGTATTGTCATTATTAGCACTGTTTCCGGTAGAATTGCAGGCCGCAACACCCATAAGGCTTGCAAAAAAAAGATATATAGGGTATTTCATGCCTCCAAATGTAATTGTAAAAAATAAAACTACCGCTACCGTCAGCACCGTTATATACGGTCAGACGGTTCCCGTATAGCAATATATCCCTCACAATTTCACCCCTTCGCTCCGAGAAAACAATTGGTGGAAGGCTTGCCTTGTTACGTCTATAATAGCATGTGTGGATTCCCTTTTTATGGCCAACTCAAAGGTCTTTAGGGCTTTTTGCATTTTGAATTTTTAATTTTGACTTTTAAACTTATCTTTAACCCCTCTTAAAACAAAAAAACAATTATGAAAAAAATCTTTACACTCATCGCTTTTATTGGTTTGGCTTTTAGTTCTTATGCAGTGAGACACTGTAATGTAGTTATTAAGCACGCAACTCTTACTAGTTCCGGAGGTAAATACCTCGGTGATAGTAGTAACGTTCCATTTATTGCTACTATTGTTAATAATGGCCCCGATTCAGTTAAACTTGCAGACTCTATTATTTTTTATATAAAATCTTACGACATATACACACATACTTTTAGTGTTCCTAGTAATGCTGTATTCATTCAACGCTCTCTTAAATCAGGTGATTCATTAACATTTTATGATACTGCTGCCCCAATGCCTCGCATGTTTAGATGGAGTGGTTTTGCATCTGATTCCACAGGTAACTTGTGTTTAGGTGTATATGCATTAAATAGAACTTCAGATTCGGTAGCCACAGATACGGCCGCAGCTAGTATAGGTTGTGCTAATGTAACTTACGTTCTTGTACATAATATTGCCACTCTTGTAGGTGGTGTAGATGTATTTCCAAATCCTGCGCATAGTGCTGTTAATATGGAGATCAATCTAAACGTTAGTGGAAACGTTACGCTGGCGATATTAGATATTACTGGTCGTGCTGTCTTAACAGAAAACAAAGGAAAGCTTGATGCTGGTGTTCATAGATTCTTGATAAATACAAACGATTTTCAAGATGGTATATATATATATAGGGTTATAGTCAATGACGAAACTTACACAGGAAGGTTCAGTATTTCTAAATAAATTATAGAAAAACATTTTCAAAAAGGCGGCCTTTATCGGCGGCCTTTTTCTTTTTAGACTATCAGCACTGTTATATGTTGCTACACAGTTTAATGATTGGTCTTTCATCCAACCAAAGCCACCATTCGTCCGATAAGGTAGTCACTCCGTTCAATAGCTTCTAAACTATCATATCTCTTATTTATATTTGATATACCATCTAAAAACCACCTATATGATCCTTCCTATCCCTTCTTTTAATGCTACAAAGCCTTTGACTTATTACAATTTTTGTTATAGATTTATTCTCGAAATATCCAGGTCCCTTATGAAAAGATTTTTATTGTGCGTTATTAGCATCTGTATCGGTGCAATTGCTATGGCTCAAAATATAGTTCCTAATCCCGGGTTTGAGAACTATAATGCATGCCCTCCTACATTGTCCGGCTTTGCATATACGCCAACTTATACCTTATTTCCATATTGCACTAACTGGATAAATCCAAGTAATTTTTCCTCCTCAGATTATTTCAACGCTTGTGCCAGTTCCGGTTCGGGGGTTAGTGTCCCTGTAAATTTCGTAGGGTATCAACCCGCTCATGGCGGCAATGCTTATGCAGGCTTCTATGCATGGTATTCTAATTATACACCTACAAAGCCATATATGGAATATGTGGAAACAAAACTAACAGCACCAATGATTACAGGCCATAAATATTTGGTTAGTTTTTGGGCAAATCTTGCAAACAATAGTTTTGGTTCTGCATTAGTTGGTATCAATACTGTTGCAGCTCATCTTTCTGATACTGAATTATACGATCCTACATCTACACCATGCATGTTTGCTTCTGAAGATGTATGGGATACCACTGTATATGTAGATGATACATCAAAATGGGTGCAGATAAAAGGTGTTTACAAGGCCAAAAGTAGTGAGCAATGGATAACGATCGGGCATTTTTGGGATACTACTTTTTCACAGAGTTATCATGTTATTTCAGGTGCCAGCGGTGGTAATAAAATAAGCTATGTATATGTAGATGATGTAAGCATAACACCCTTCTCAGATACAGAAACAAGAGACACAAGTTTTTGTACATCAGTGTTTCCGTTTAAGATCCCCGGTTTAAAAGATACGGGTATATTCTCATGGAGTACCGGTGATACTACGCGATACATTACTGTCGATACAACAGGCTGGGGTGGTAACAATAATAAAATAAAATCGCACTGGTATGTACGCACCACTTTGTTGCTGCCTGATTCTTCATTGCGAATAGATTCCGTACTTATTTCATTCGATCCAAAATTGCACTTGGTTGCACACGATACCATTGTTTGCCCGGGCATTCCTGTTACCCGTTGGGCTAATTATGCTACGTTTGATTCTTACTCATGGGATTCCGGTGAAAAAACAGATACGCTTACCATAAAAAGTCCGCAGAAATATATTCTTACAGTTACCAATAGTTGCGGTATTCAAAGAGATACATTCAACCTGTTTAATTATTCCATACCACCACCGCCAAAGGTGAACGATACTTCGGTATGTCTGAACGTAGTAGTGCCGCCATTGGCTGTTTACGGGCAAAATATTAAATGGTACTTGCATTCGCTCGATACATTTAGTTTTGATAATCAACCATTATTACCTACCAATCACAGAATTCATGATACGGTATATGTAACACAAACAGTTAACGGTTGCGAAAGCCCTAAATCGCAGATTGTAGTGCGCATTATAGAAAAACCAAAATTCGATCTGGGTAACGATACCATACTTTGTCATGGTAAGTCTTTTGTTTTAGGTAAAGAAAATGACAGTATTGATTTTAAATGGAACACGGGCCAGTTGGGTTGCTGCATTAATGTAGAGCTGCCGGGTACTTACATACTCGATGGTGCCAATGTATGCGGGCATTATTTCGATACGGTTACCATTCAGTCATATCCATGCGATACCTGCCTGTGGGCGCCCAGTGCCTTCACGCCAAACGGAGATGGAAGGAACGATGTATTTAATGTAAAAGTGCGCTGCCCGATAAAAGAATTCAAGTTTGTTATTCATAATCGTTACGGGCAGACAGTGTTCCAGGGTAATGCACAACATATGGGATGGGATGGTACATTGTTTGGTGTGCCGCAAGACCCCGGTGTTTATTTCTATTTTGTAGAATTAAATACGGGTATACCCGATGATGATACCAAGATACTGAAAGGAGATCTTACGCTTATACGGTAATATCAAAGAAATTTCTTTTTATGCTGCCTCCTGATAATTCAGGAGGCAGCATCTTTTGTTATTGCGAATGCAGAGAAAATCTCTGCAGGAAATATCCACAATCAAGGTTTTAGCATATCGTTCCGCCTGAGCTTTATAATAACTAATATTTGTTTTCGCCTTCATCCAAATTGTATCTTTGTGTTACCTTAAACATATTAAAATGATCTTTTATTTATTATTCTTTACCATGTGTTATTGCAAGGTCTCAATAGCTATCGGGATCGGCGACGAAGCAACCTCAGGAAATGCAAAATTTCCTTCCTCTTTTCCGCTTCCGCTTTTTCTGCAAAAGCGGAAGTGATCGGGTTCAAAGCCGCTACAGTCAACCATATTATATATTTCTATAGCGGAAGCAAAGCGGAAGACATTATAAATTCTGCGAACATCTGCGAGTCCGAATGTTCAGGACGAAGTACCTATCCGCCTTAGTGGATTTCACAAGGTCTGCGACTTTTCTGCAGGAACTTTTTCCTACTTCTGCTTTTCTAAAAACCGGACGCAACCCATTTCAAACTTGTTACAGTCAACATACCTCCTATTACATAAATTTATATGACTTTCTACACTCCTAATTCTACTCAATACTCAGTAATTTTGCACCCACAAAAATCTCCCTCAAATACAATAATGCTGCAGGAAGAATCTATAAATGCTAAATGGCATACACCGGCAATTGGGCGCATAAAAGATTATGCACAATTGCTAAAGCCTAACCTCAGTATTATGGTGGTTTTCAGTAGTGTTATTGGTTACTTAATGGCTCCGGGTATTTCCTTTGCCTGGAAGGAAGTGATCATTTTGTTTGCAGGTGGTATACTGGTAACTGGCGGTGCCAATACTATCAACCAGATACTGGAGCGCTATAGCGATAAGCTGATGAAGCGCACTATGCTGCGCCCCTTACCTGATGAGCGTATGCATAAAATAGAGGCGTGGGTGTTTGCCATTATTACCGGCCTTACGGGTAGTATTTTATTAGGTTATTTCTTTAATCCTCTTTGTGGTGTATTAAGTTTTGTCTCTTTATTGCTCTATGCATTTGCTTATACGCCCATGAAGAAGGTGCATCCTATAGCAGTGCTGATAGGTGCCATACCGGGCGCTATGCCCCCGCTTATTGGCTGGGTGGCAGCAACAGGTACGCTGGGCGGTGGCGAAGGCGTTGGAGGCTGGGTATTGTTCCTTATACAGTTCTTCTGGCAGTTTCCGCATTTCTGGGCCATAGCATGGGTGGGCTTCGATGATTATTTGAAGGCAGGTATACGCATGCTGCCGAGCAAAGAAGGCAAAACAAGGTTCACAGGTTTGCAGTGTATGTTCTATAGCATTGTATTGATACCCATGGCTATTGTGCCCCGCAT
>JABDFN010000096.1 GCA_013286485.1 Bacteroidota bacterium | reverse complement strand
TGTGTTTGCAGTTGACTTACCACGCCAGTTTGTGTTTGCGTATATAGATACGCTGCATCAATTCTTCGCAACAGATAAAGAAGGTACACAGCAAATACAATTCTATGTAGACCCGATAAATGGGGTGGTATATACACAAAAAGACGTGGATACGTATCTGCGTAAAATAAACGCACACGATACGGAATTGTACTTTAAACCACTTACTACCAAACGTGTTGTCTATAAAATGCTGGAAGAACTGGCTCTTTGTTACCGTTACAAACGCGAAGAACAAAAAGCAGAAGAGATACAACAGCTAATGAGCATACTAGCTGATATTGAAAAGAAGCCTACTGACTAAAGTAGCTTATTCACCAACAGCAGATCAGCTAATGCAATGGCGGCTGCGGCTTCAGCAACCACAGGTACTCTTAGCGCAATGCAGAGATCATGCCTGCCCTTTACCGTAAATGATTCAACTGCCTGAGTAGCATTGTTCCATGTTTGTTGCTCCTGAGGGGTACTGCTGGCAGGCTTTACCGCAATACGAAAATATAATTCATTACCATTGGTAATTCCGCCATTAATGCCACCCGCATGATTGGTTTTGGTATTGCCCGCTGCGTCTATTATAGCGTCATTATGTTCACTACCTTTCATTTTTGTAGCAGAAAAACCGCTTCCAAATTCAATACCCTTTATAGCAGGTATGGAGAAAATGGCATGACTGATAACGGATTCTACTGAGTCGAAAAAAGGTTCACCAAGACCAACAGGTAAATTTTGTACCCGACATTCTACTAAGCCTCCTATACTATCCTGTTGCTCCACTGCTTTTTGTATGGCGGTTTCTATATTAGTATTGCCTCCGGCTTCGATCAATTTTGCATGGATCTGTATATTTTGCAAGATCTTTTTTGCAACAACGCCTGCGGCTACTATTGCAACTGTAAGTCTGCCTGAAGAATGCCCGCCTCCACGATGATCATTATACCCGTTGAATTTTTTATTGAGAACAAAATCAGCATGCCCCGGGCGTGGTGTATTTTTAATGGCGTCATAATCAGCAGAACGCACATTCTTATTCTCAAATAGTATAGCAATGGGTGCACCTGTTGTTTTGCCATTAAACACACCGCTTATTATCTTAGGTTCATCTTCTTCTTTCCTGGGAGTAGTTCCCGATGCACCTGGTTTGCGTCGTTCCAGGTCAGCGGTAAAATCATCTTCGTTAATATCAATACCGGCAGGGCAGCCATCTATCAGCACAGCCACAGCCGGCCCATGCGATTCGCCAAAAATACTGATCTTGAAAATTCTGCCCAATGTATTCATGTGTCCGATGTTTGTACTGTTACCCCCAGCGAAATTAATGTTTTAAAAAAATTCGGGTAAGATTTATTTACCGCTTCGGCACCTGTTATAGTCACCGGGCCTTTTGCATGTAATGCACCAATTGCCGCCGCCATGGCTATGCGGTGATCGTTATACGAGTCTATTGTAGCATAATCAAACTTGTTTTGATATCGTATGCAAAGTGCATCGTCTTCTATAGAATAGTGTATGTTGAATTGATGCAGCATCTCGGTAATGCTTTCTATCCGATTGCTCTCTTTATGCCATAGCCTGTGAATACCTTTGATATAACTTTCACCTTTACATTTTGCAGCTAAGATTGCAAGAGTTGGAAAGAGATCAGGGCAATCGGTTGCGTCAAACTCAAACTCCTGCAAAGGTGCTGCAGTTATTTGTATATTTTTTTCTTGCTGCTGTACTTGTGCACCTATCTGTTGCAGCAATGCCAGTATTTCCTTGTCTGCCTGTACAGACTTACTGTCCAAACCCTCTATAGTAATATCGCCGCTTGTGGCAGCAGCTACTAACCAATAAGATGCATTGCTCCAATCGCCTTCAATATTTATTTCTACTGTTTGGACAGCTGAGGTAGACGGAGTAATATAGAATGCAGTATAATTATCATGGGCTATATCTTTCCCAAAATGTTTTAAAACCTGTAATGTCAGGTCTATATAGGGCTTGCTCTTCAGGTTTTGCACTTGTATAGCTACAGGTTTTGTTGCGGCATAAGCGAATGCAAATAACAATCCGCTAAGGTATTGAGAACTTACATCTCCGTTTATGGTGATGTCTTTTGCCTGCAACCGCCCTTGCATCTTTAATGGTAAGCTGCCATTGAAATTTTTCAATTCAACGCCCAGTTGTGGTAATATAGTTTCAAATTCATCCATCGACCTGTTCAATAAACTGCCTTTGCCCGTAATGGTTATTTCTTTGCCTGCCAGTGCTGCTATAGGTGTAAATAGTCTTGCAGCGAGGCCGCTTTCGCCACAATCTATTGTATTGCTTACGGGGGTAGCCCCATCGCTTTCAATAATGAGAATGTGTGCATCCTGTGAGATTATCTTAGCTCCTAACTGCTGAATAATATGCAGCGAAGCTTTATCATCTTCAGAATAGCTTTGATTGTGAATAATGGTTTTGCCTTTATGTAACAATGCTGCAGCACACACGCGTTGCATCATGCTTTTAGAGACGGGTGCTTTTATAGATCCGCTTATTTTACCGGGTTTAATCGTTGCCTGCATCTGCAAATATTGCTAAAGCTTTTTCAATAACGCTGAATTGAATATTTTTTATCACTCCTTTGCCTATGCTTTCTAAAATAATATAGTCTATACTGTTATCGCTTCTTTTTTTATCCAATTTCAGTACATTCATTACTTCATTCATGTCGAACTTTAATTGTGTAGGCAGTTTGTACTTTTTCAGTAAAGAAATGAGCCGCTTTCTAACAGCTTCATTCACCTCATCTATTTGTTCAGAAACAACACAAGCTACTATCATACCCAGTGCTACAGCATGGCCATGTTTCAGATGGTATAATATTTCAAAAGCATGTCCCGCGGTATGACCAAAATTCAAAAGCTTGCGTTCGCTTTTCTCATGTTCGTCTGCCAGCACTACCTTATTTTTCCAGTCTGTACACCTTGCTATTAACGCAGTAAGTGCTTCTGAATGTTCTTGATAATATTCAATGCTGTTTTGTTCCAGTTCCTCAAATAATTCTTTATCAAACAGGCAGCCATATTTTATCACTTCTGCAAAACCATTGTTCCACTCTTCAACAGGAAGCGTTTGCAGAAAAGAAGGCATGTATAAAATAAACTGCGGCTGTCGTATAGTGCCTAACAAGTTTTTGTACAGCCCTGTGTTCACACCATTCTTTCCGCCAATGGCTGCATCTACCATAGCCAGTAGGGTAGTGGGTATAAAACCAAATGGAATGCCCCTCATATAAATACTTGCTGCAAAGCCTGCAATATCAGTTACAACACCGCCCCCGATACCCACTAAAAATGTTTTCTTATGCGCTTGGTGACATACTAGTTGTTCGGTGATATACTGAACCGTTTCTATTGTTTTATTATTTTCCCCTGCGGGTATGATGATTGTTTTGTGTCCTGCTATCAAATGCGGATACAAACCCGCAATATTGGTGTCGGTGAGTAAAATGCAGTTTTTAGTATCAATAAGCATATCTAAGGCCCCGAAGGAGCTATTGAGATGGTATTGTACTTCTCCTGACGGGAATGTAAGCGTGTACTGCATTTGGGCATCAAATTTACTGCTTGCAACCCGTATATATACATTCTATTGGTTTATAGATGGTGAAATCGTGCCACTTAATGGCTTCTTCGTACCTTTGCCACCTTATGAGCGGGAAGGGTAAGGTTTTGGTGGCTATGAGCGGCGGTATAGACAGTACCGTAAGCGCTCTTATGCTGCACGACCAGGGCTATGAAGTGGTGGGTATTACCATGAAAACATGGGATTACGCCACCAGCGGCGGAGGTAAGAAAGAAACAGGTTGCTGCAACCTCGATTCTTTTAACGATGCCCGCATGGCTGCTGTGGAACATGGTTTTCCGCATTATATATTAGATATACGCGAAGAGTTTGGCGATTTTGTCATCAATAATTTTGTAGAGGAATATATGGCCGGCCGCACACCCAATCCCTGTGTGCTATGCAATACGCATATCAAATGGGCTGCATTGCTAAAGCGTGCGGATGCTTTAGGTTGCGATTTTATAGCCACAGGCCATTATGTAAAAGTGCGTGAATAAAATAAACGCTTCGTTATCTCAAAAGCCAGGGACCTTACTAAAGATCAAAGCTATGTGCTCTGGGGCCTGGGGCAGGATTGCCTCAGTCGCAGCATTTATCCCCTGGGAGATATGCTGAAAACAGAAGTACGCCAGCTTGCTTATGACATGGGCTATAAAGAACTCGCCAAAAAATCTGAGAGCTACGAAATATGTTTTGTACCTGATAATGATTACCGCGGTTTTTTAAAGAGACAAATTCCCGAACTGGAAATGCAAGTAGAAGGCGGTGATTTTGTTTTGACCGATGGTAAAAAAATTGGCAAACACAGGGGCTATCCTTTTTATACAATTGGTCAGCGCAAAGGGCTGGATATTGCTTTGGGCAAGCCAATGTTTGTAACTAAAATAATTCCTGAAACAAATACAGTTGTCTTGGGCGAAGCGCATGAATTGCAGCAATCAGAAATGACGGTCAGCGGACTGAACATGATAAAGTATGATGCTATAAAAGAAAACATGCCTGCTGTAACCAAGATAAGATACAAGGATGCTGGCACTGAAAGTATATTACATCCGCAGGGTGATACAGTAAAAGTTCATTTCGATCATGCTGTAAATAGTATTGCGCCCGGTCAGTCAGCAGTGTTCTACGAAGGTGATGATGTGATAGCCGGTGGAGTGATCAGGATGAGCTTTAATTAATCCTGCTGATAAAAATCATTTATAGTAATCCCGTTTTTTTATTATTTTGTATGAATGTGGCTACCATATGTATGGGTGTTCCTCTTAGCATTATTAGTTGACCTATTTCCCTTTGTTGGCCCGCCCGCATGGACAGTAATGGTATTCTGCAAAATATATTTTGGCCTCAACATCTGGCCGGTACTTTTTATGGGTGTTTTGGGCTCTACATTAGGCAGGTATATATTGAGCAAATATGTTCCTTATTTGTTTTCTAAAGTTATCAATCACCAAAAAAATGAGGATGTGCAATTTATAGGTCAGCAATTATCCGGAAACAGCTGGAAAGTTCAATTATTTGTTTTACTCTATACATTAGTGCCATTGCCGTCTACACCGCTTTTTACTGCTGCGGGCATGGCAAGAATAAGATCAGTAAATATTCTGCCTGCTTTTTTCATTGGTAAGTTTACAAGCGATATGGTGATGGTATTGCTGGGTGATGTGGCTGCAGAAAACGCAGATCAATTAATTCATGGACTGTTATCGTGGAAAACAATTGCCGGGACACTATTTGGTATTTTCTTGCTCCTTATGTTTCTTTTTATAGATTGGAAAACATTATTAACAGATAAAAAACTGCGCATTAATTTCAGAATATGGAAAGAATATACCCCCCACTAAATGTGAGGGGTAATGATACATGTAAGTCAACCACTTTTTATTTTATACCAAACAGTATACCCGCACTCACTGATAAGTTTTGATTGGTATTATATTTTCCTGCACCGTCTTTTACAGCATC
>JABDFN010000095.1 GCA_013286485.1 Bacteroidota bacterium | reverse complement strand
CAGCTGGGCTGACGGCAGTTTGGGATGGGTTGTGACATTATGTGCAGGAGCCGGTTGGTTTGGAGGTTTTTTGATCCCTGAATTCGCAGTAGAGGTATTTAAAAACGATAAGGTATGCTTTGCCGGCAGTGGTGCAGTGACGGGTATTGCTGAAATAGTGGAAGACGGTTATAGCATAAATGGACGATGGCTGCACGCGTCAGGTGCGCCACATGCTACAGTGTTTACTGCAAACTGTTTATTGACAAAAAATGGTAGGACAATAAAAAATGCTGCAGGAGAGGATACTGTTTTGTCTTTTGCATTTGCAAAAAATGAGGTCGTCATTATTCCTGAATGGCATGCTATGGGTATGGTAGCAACGGCAAGCTTTCCATACGAGGTGAAGAATATACTCGTTCCTTCGAACAGGGCTTTTAAAATAGATGCCAGCGTGCTGCATATTGACAGGCCATTGTATCACTATCCTTTTTTGCAACTCGCAGAAACAACATTATCAGCAAATATATCGGGCATGGCCATACATTTTCTGGACTTGTGCGAGGAATTGTTCTCTGTGAAAGAAAACAAAGACAATACATTCCTGATAGATGATGCGCAGGTATTTTCGGCTTTGCAAAAGGCTAAAAAAGAATTAGCAGAAGCAAGAATGAATATGTATCACGCATTAGACCATTCATGGGAATGTTGTGTAAAACATAAAATGATAACGCCTGAATTGCAGCATATAGTAAGTGTATCGTCGAGAATGCTAGCACAAACTGCAAGGCATGCAGTTAATGAATTATATCCTTTTTGCGGGCTATCTGCTGCCGATAAGCGTGCTGAGATAAACCGTGTTTGGCGTGATATTCATACCGCAGGTCAGCATCGTTTGCTGGTATTTTAAAAGCCCGGTGTTATATGGTCTGATAATATAACACTCTCTGCAATTTTAGCAATTCTTTTTATGCTCAGTTGTGAATAATATGTGTGAATGGCATCGTTTTTGATTTACTATATTCGGTAAACATTGTTTCTATGAAGCTGAGCGAAACATGGTTTTTAGAAGGGTATATAGATTTTGAACTGCAGAAATACCGCCTGCTGGCATACCTGCAGGAAGTGAATAACTTTTTCACTGAAGCCAAATTATATCCGCAACTGGCAGATATTATATTCCATTACAACAATCTTATTTCTTTCAGAGATAATAAAAAGTTTCTGCAGGATCATTTTCCCAAGCGCATTAGCCAGGTAGATATCAACAAGCTGGAACTACTGTATGAAAAAATGCTTGCGGATGATGAGCTTATGAAGGAACTGGAAAATATCACCTTATACGCACTCGAAGAGATGAAAATGGTCATTGGAAACGGTGCAGAGATATATGATAAAGTAGAACAGAATTTGCGTATAGAGCCTGTGGGCATTATGCCACTCTATAAAGATGAAGGCTATATGCTATTGAGTTATGGCAATTATTCAGAGGTGCGCGCATACGCTTATAATATTACGTTATTTGAACACCATGCTGCCAATTACAAAGGGCTCAGGGTGCAATACATCAGCAGCTGGCAAAAGAATATATCCAATACATACGAGCAGATAAAACGCGAGATCATCCGCTCTATACGCACATTGCCCAACCCTGCAGTGTTTAGCGTGGAAACCCCGCTTCAATTACCTTTTGATGAAACTTTATTGCCTGTAGCAAAGCGTATGCTTGCCAAAGTGATAACAGTAGATAAAGCGGCCTGATCAATTGTTTTCGAGGTCGTGATGCTCAGTGGCCAATTCAATTTGCTTTTTGGTAGGTAATAATATAAGTCGGAGGGTAGTATCATTTGTTAAATAGCTGATAGCCCATTCTATAAAAATGATGAGTTTGTTTTTTACACTTAGTATTAACATCAGGTGTAAAGACATCCACACTACCCATGCAAAAAATCCCTGGAAGCTGATGAATGGAAGGTCTACAACAGCCTTCTTCTTACCAATAGTGGCCATAGTGCCGGGATCTTTATAGTGGAAAGGCAGCATCACTTTTTGGTTTCTTTGCCGTTCCAGATTTTTAGCAAGGTGTTTTGCCTGGTTAATAGCAACATTTGCCAGTTGAGGGTGCCCGTTTGGCCATTCTTTCGTTTCAATATAAGAGATATCGCCAATCGCAAATACATTGTTCATTCCTTCTACACAATTATACTCGTTTGTTTTTATGCGATTACCTCTTACCAGCCATTCTTTTGGTATGCCATTTGGTATATTACCTGTTACGCCCGCAGCCCATATCAGGTTCTGTGTTCTTAATGTTTTTCCATCTTTAAATTGAATGGTGTCACCATCATAATCGGCTACGAGCGTATTCAGCAAAACCTTTACACCCATTTTCTCTAAATAATACAGCGATTTTTTTTGAGATATCCCGCTCATGTTTGATAGTGTATGATCACTTCCTTCGATGAGGTAAATATTCAGGCGGGAGAAATCCATATCAGGATAATCGCGGGGCAGTACATATTTCTTCATTTCGGCTAATGCCCCAGCCAGTTCAACACCGGTAGGCCCGCCGCCCGCCACTACAATATTCATAATAGCATCGAGCTCGTCTTCATTAGCATTCAGAGCATCTTCAAAATTCAGCAGTATACGGTTTCTTAATGCAATAGCATCTGTGGTAGATTTCATAGCAAACGCATGCTTCTTTATATTCTCATTGCCAAAATAATTAGTGTGGCATCCTGTGGCAATGATCAATTGGTCGTAATTAAATAGGCCTTCGTCTGTGATCACAACTTGCTTATTGAAATCTATGCTTTCTATATGTGCCATGCGCACATGCATATTCTTTTTGTGCTGAAATATTTTTCTGAGCGGGAAGGAGATGGCACTTGGTTCAAGCCGGGCGGTGGCTACCTGGTAGAATAGAGGCTGAAACTGGTGAAAATTATATTGATCAATAAGGGTTATTTCAAATTGGTTACCTATTCTTCTTGCTGCTTGTAAGCCGGCAAAACCTGCGCCTAAGATCACAATCTTTTGCTTTGCCATGGTGCGTTTTGTCTGCAAAGCTATATACAAATGCTAAATCATATAGGATGTATCGTAATAATTATTTAATAACTTTACAATGAAAGCCTATACATGAAAAAGTTAGTATGTGCTATACTATTGATCTTCCTTTCGCTGCAAGCATATTCGCAGAAGATAAGATTTACGGATATTACCAATCAATGGAAAGTTGTTGATGGCATCATTGGTCCGCCATCAGGGGAATATTATTCCAGACAATATTATAGCGGAACAACAATTATAGGCACATTTATTTACAATGTCTTAACTGGTGACGGGATTGGTATGGATTCAACTGCTAATATTTGGGAAGACACCTTCTCTCATAAAGTAATTGTAAAAATTAATGATACTGTTGAAGAGGTATTGATGGATTATAATCTTAAATTGGGAGATACCGTAATACATTTTTCAACAAAAGTCGGTTTTCCATATTATGATAGCTTTTGGCATATTGTTACCAAAATAGATTCAACATACATAGATGCAATAGCATACCGGGTTTGGCATTTTAAGGGTATTCATGCGAGTCGTCCATCGTTGTATCCTGCTGACTATAATATTATTGAAGGCATTGGGTCAACAGGAGGTCCATTATTCCCATTATACCCAGTGCAACCTGAAAATTATTGGGTATTGTATTGCTTCTCAAATAATAATATGACACCACGTATAAACCCTCCAGTTGATCCGTATAGTTTTGACAATGTGATTAGTTGTACAACAAACATTAAAACAGTAAATAAAATAACTAAAAGATTGTGTGTTTATCCCAACCCTACCAATATAAATACTAAAATTATTTTTCCAAATACAATTCAGTCAGGCCAATTAATGGTTTACAATCAATTTGGACAAGTTGTCATCAATGCTATTTTTGAAAATAAAGATGAATATTTAATCGGCGATAAAATCTCTATTCCGGGGTTGTATTTCTATAGGCTGTCAAATAAAATAAACGGAGAGGTGTTTTCGGGTAAGGTTATATGCCAATAAAAAAGGTCAAACTAAAAGTTTGACCTTTTAGTAGTAATATTCCTTTTATTATCCTTTCAATACCGTTCTGCTGATGACCATTTTCTGTACTTCTGTAGTGCCTTCATATATCTGTGTGATCTTGGCATCACGCATCAGGCGTTCTACATGGAATTCTTTTACGTATCCATATCCGCCATGTATCTGCACTGCTTCGCTGGTTACCCATTGTGCTATTTCAGAAGCATAGAGTTTTGCCATAGAGGCAGAGAAAGTATAATCTTCTCCCTGATCCTTAACCCATGCTGCTTTAATACAGAGTAAGCGCGCGGCTTCTATGGCTGTTGCCATATCAGCAAGCTTGAACGCGATAGCCTGGTGATTAGATATTTCTGTGCCAAATGCTTTTCGTTCTTTAGAATATTTAAGCGCCAGCTCGTATGCTCCGCTTGCAATGCCCAGTGCCTGGGCAGCTATACCAATACGACCGCCTGCTAATACCTTCATGGCAAAAGTGAAACCAAAACCATCATCACCAATACGGTTCTCTTTTGGCACCCATACATCCTGGAACATAATGCTGTGCGTATCACTACCGCGAATTCCGAGTTTGTTTTCTTTGGCACCTACAAGTACACCCGGGTAGTCCTTCTCAACTATAAACGCGTTAATGCCTTTATGTTTTTTCTCAGGGTATGTTTGTGCTATCACTAAGTAATAAGATGCAGAGCTGCCGTTTGTGATCCAGTTTTTTGTCCCATTCAATATATAATGGTCGCCCTTATCTTCTGCGGTAGTGCGCTGAGAAGTAGCATCACTGCCAGCTTCAGGTTCACTTAGTAAAAAGGCTCCGAGTTTTTCACCTGTTGCTAATTTGGTGAGGTATTTTTGCTTTTGCTCTTCATTACCATATTTTTCCAATCCCCAGCAAACCAGTGAATTATTTACGCTCATACATACAGAAGTAGAAGCATCTATTTTAGATATTTCTTCCATAGCCAGCACATAAGAAACTGTGTCCATGCCGGAACCACCATACTTCGGATCAACCATCATTCCCAGGAATCCCAGTTCGCCCAATTTTTTTATTTGCTCGGTAGGAAATTTCATTTTTTCATCACGCTCTATCACGCCCGGCAATAGCTCATTTCTTGCAAAATCGCGGGCCGCCATTTGTACAGCTATCTGTTCTTCGCTGAGTTGAAAATTCATATTATGTTAAATATTGTTGTGTGCTGAAAATAACGGTGCAAACCTAATAAAAAACGACCTCACTATCTATGGAATCTTTATTTTTTTTCATCTTTACTGTAACATCCATACTTGGAAAACAGCACCAAACATAACGCCCTGAGCGATGATGAACTGGTTAGATCTTACCGCAGCAGCGGCGATAATCAATGGCTGGGTTATTTATTGCAGCGATATACTTTATTATTATTAGGTGTAGCTATGAAATACCTAAAGGATAAAGATACCGCACAAGATGCCGTGCAACAGGTATTTTTAAAAGCACTTACTCATTTCCCGACAGGCGAAATACATAATTTTAAAGGCTGGCTATACATTTTAATGCGGAATCATTGTTTACAGATATTGCGTGATGTGCAATATGTCTCAAACACAGATGACCTTAAATTACCCGCAATAGAAATGGATGTATCTACTACTTCGTGGGATGCAATTGACACCCAACAAA
>JABDFN010000094.1 GCA_013286485.1 Bacteroidota bacterium | reverse complement strand
TTTTAGCCATTGAAACTAAATTACCAATGAGCTTCAAATATACACCAAACACGCTGAAAAAACTGGAAGAGCTATTCGAAGAAGCGCGATATATTATCAGGTATGAAAAAGGAAATTTCGCGTCGGGCTATTGCTTATTGGAAGATGGCGATTATTTTGCGGGTTATAATAAAACGGGAGCAAATATGGGGGGTATAGTATATGCTCAGGTAGCAAAACGTATTGCACTGAGTATGGAAATATTATATTCTCAAAAGGGTAGTGTAAGCAGCCAGGTAAATACGCCAAGGCTCATCAATTATAATGGTGCGGCCGTTTATATTGATGATTATGGTATTAGTGTAGATTATGCAGAAACACCCATAATGATCAATTACTTTGATAAGCGTAAAAGCCATTTTGGAGTTGGGTTATCGTATTCAGAATTGGTTAACAGTAGCGAACATATTTCTACTACACCTTCTATGACTGTTGATTTTACAAAATATCCTTTTAAAAAATATGATGTGGATTTTCTAATAGGCACCGATCTACATTTGTGGCAAGGCCTTTTTCTGAACCTTAGGTTTCAATATTCTGTACTGCCGATCAGAACAAATATACCGGAGTATTATGCAAGGGCGCAACAATATAATAATCTTTGGGTAGTTCGGCTCATGTACCTTTTAAAGTAATATTTTATATACTTCTGATTTTATTACTATCGTATATTTACAAGTATTCAATTTTATGCATTTAGTTACAAAAAATAAAATAGTAGCTGCATTAATACTGCTCTGCTTATACAGTAGTATAGCCCGGGCACAGGACAATTTTTATATACCCCATGAACGTACTTTCTATGGTGGCCTGGTAGCAGGTGCAAATTTTACACAGGTAGATGGCGACGACTACAGGGGGTATGCCAAAATAGGTGCCAATTTTGGGGGTATTGTATTTGCGCAGATAGATGAGGGTTTTGCTTTAAGTATGGAGATACTCTACTCTCAAAAAGGAAGCCGCTCTAAAGGACCCGTAGAAGCGGAACCGGGCCTAGATATTACTCATTACCGAATAGACCTGAATTATGCCGAGGTGCCGATCATGATCAATTATTTTTTTAAAAGGAAGAGTGGTTGTGGCGCAGGTTTTTCTTATTCGCAGTTAGCAAGCAGTGGAGAAGAGTTAGAGACAGATCCTGCAAAGGCATATAACCTGGAAAAATATCCGTTTAATAAAATTGATATTAATTTTTTGTTGGGGGGGAATATTCACATATATGGTGGTATTTTTCTTAATTTAAGGTTTCAATATTCAATGATACCCATCCGTCATAACGTACCGGAGATTTATTTCAGGGGCGAACAGTATAATAATTTGTTTGCAGTACGTTTGATGTATTTGTTTAAATAAATTATGCTTTTCAGAAAAGAAGAAAATTTTTATCGCCCCCGCTTTCTTGCATTAGGTATGCTGTGTATAGCCCTTCTTGCTGTTTCGTGCAGACAAATAAAGAAGAATGGCGAGATGAAAACTACTCCTTATTATGATAATTTATTAGAAAGAGCAGCTATTATTTATGATTCCGGAGATACCCTGAAGGCATTCCATTTTTTAGATTCTATAACTCCATTATACAAAGAAGCAAGCGAAATAGACAAATTCAGGCGCTTTAATTATTATGCGGACATGTATACTACACGCATCAAGGACTATTATAATGCCATGATATATGCGGATAGCATGCTTACACTTGCTGAAGAGAATGCGACAAATGGTATGACCACCGAATTGGCGCATGCGAATTATATTAAAGGGGATATACATTTTGCATTAGGCGATTATGATAAAGCATATGACTATTATTATAAAGCGCGAAGTATATCAAAGGATAACGGCGACACTTGTATCATGGCATATTATGCTTACCGTATGGGCATGATGCTATATAAACAAAAACAGTTTAGAAATGCAATAACCAATTTCAAACAAACACTACAAGAAGGGCATGTTTGTCAAAAAGATTTTAATTTCTTTTACCGGAACCAAGAAGTAATAGATAATATCGGGTTGTGTTTTTCACAGATCGGAGAGTATGATAGTTCTATTGCCTATTACCTCGAGGCCCTGTCTTATATAGATGAAGGGTGTGCAGATTATTTGGCGAGGCGTGAGAACGGTTGTGAAAAGGCTAAAGGCGTGATATATGGCAACATGGGCGCGTCTTATTTTAATAAAAAAGAATACGCACTTGCTGAAAAGTGGTTTAAAATAAGTATTGAGATCAATTCAAGAAAAGGTAACGACCTGCTGGATGCGCAATATACTTCTATTAAACTAGCTGAAACCTATTTTATAGAAGGTAAATATGATGATATGCGTGATGTGCTTATGAAAGTGCAGAACGTGCTTAACTTTCTACATGATAAAGAAGCTGAGATGCGGTGGCAAAAGCTGATGTGGAAATATTATGTTCAGGTAAAACAACCGGCGCAAGCGTTAGAATATTTAACTCGCTATTCAGGATTAAAAGATTCCATTACAGATAATATCGAGGCCCTGAGGGGTATAGATGTAGACCAAAGGGTAAGAACCCGTGATAATGAATACCTGATAGGGCTTTTGAAGAAGCAAAATGAACTCAGAGAAACTTACCTGACGCTTTCAGTCTTGATAGCAGTTTTGTCTATAGTTATTGTGTTACTGATCTATCAAAATTTTAAACGTACGAGGAAGAATGTTGATTTATTAACTGCACTCAATAAACAAATAAAACTGCAAAAGCTGGAACTGGAAAATGCAAATGATGAGAAAGATAGGATATTAAAAGCTGCTGCTCATGATTTGAGGGGTCCTATTGCTTCTGTTATGGCCTTGTCAGAACTCATTTTAACTGCATCAGGAACTATTAATGAAGAGCAGGAACAATACCTGTCACTTATTAAAGAAGCTTGTGTAAATGCAATGGATCTTAGTAAAGATATATTGGAAGCTGCATCATCTTTAAGAAAGGAGAATCTGAAAATAGAAAAAATAGATTTTTTACAATTGCTTGGTAATACAGTTGAATTAATGCGCCCGAAAGCAGTGGAAAAAAATCAACGAATAACTATTCAAGTGCCACCTGAAAATCTGCAATTATTTATAGATAAAGCGAAGATGTCGCGAGTGATAGTCAATCTTATTTCTAATGCAATAAAATTCAGCCCATCCGGTTCAATAATTAAAGTTATTTTAGAAAAAAACGGGGATACCTTACAGCTGTCTGTTCATGATAATGGTATTGGCATTCCTGACAATCTGAAAGCGAAAATATTTGATGTATTTACTGAAGCAAAAAGGCAGGGTACTTATGGAGAAAAATCTTTTGGTTTGGGCCTATCTATCGCAAAACATATAGTAGAAGCACATGAAGGAAGAATAAGGCTGGAAAGTGAAAAAGATATGGGTACTACCTTCTACATTACATTAGACATTAACAATAAAAGAGAATCAAAGGGTAATTAAAATTGTATGCCGGCTTCTTTCAAAACTTCTTTTATGGCATCATAAGATTTGAATACAATGGGGGGTAGTGCTTTTTCATTTACCCATCGTGCTTCTACTATGTTTTCTTCTTTTTGAGGTGCTGTCTTTTCTTTTTTTGTCCCCTGCATCTTATACCAAACAGTATGTTTTAACAAGTTTTTATTGTTTTGTGCATAAATATGATAAGTATCACAAATCTTATCTCCCAATGTTAATTGTTTCAAACCAGTTTCTTCAGTTACTTCTCTGATAGCGCAATCTTCAATTTTTTCTCCATCATCACGTTTACCTTTTGGCAGATCCCATTTTCCTCTGCGATAGATCATGAGTATATCTTTATCTTCATTAAATACTACCCCTCCACCTGCATCAATGGGTTCATAAATATTTTCCAATTCTTTTATCAAAGCTTTTCCTGACTCATCTTCTATGATCACACCCAATGTTCCGGGTTTATCCATATGTTCTGTTGCAAGTCTGAAATTTCTTTGAAATGCTCCGGTTAGTAATAAATAACCTTCACCAGCAATATGGTTCTTTATATACTTCTTACTATTGGTTGTAAGAATGAGCGGTTTGTTATTATAATATATTTTTTGATTTAATTCCATTTTGTACTCAAAAATATTTTGCCGAAAAGCTGATGCAAATTAAGGCATTACAGTTCAACCTGCAAAAGCCATATACATGGGCGTCAGGCTGGCATTCACCTGTTTATTGCGATAACCGCAAAGTATTATCATATCCTTACGTACGGGATTTTGTAAAAAGTGAGCTGGCCAATATGGTTTTAGAGCATTTCGCGGAAGCGCAAGTAATTGCCGGCGTAGCTACTGCAGGTATAGCGCACGGTGTAATGGCTGCTGATTTGCTGAAACTACCTTTTGTATATGTGCGGTCCAAGCCTAAAGAACACGGCATGGGTAACCAGGTGGAAGGGGTTTTGGAAAGGGGACAGAAAGTTGTAGTGATTGAAGATCTTGTATCTACAGGCAAAAGCAGCTTACAGGTAGTTGATGTATTGCGCGAACAAGGCGCTGAAGTAGCCGGGATGTGCGCATTGTTTACTTATGGTTTTCCCGTTGCGGATGAGGCTTTTGCAAAAGCGGGAGTACCATTATATACCATAAGCAACTATAATGCATTGATGGAAGTAGTAGAAGAACAAAAACTAATACTGCCAGAACAAAAAGATATACTGCAACAGTGGCGTATAGACCCTGCCAATTGGGGCAGATAATATTTACATTAAAAATGGAGTGTAGCATATGGCCTGGTTAAGATTGATAAGATGGAAAAACCTTGTCATCATTTACCTTACACAATTATTGGTATGGGCATGTGTTATGTTACCCATGTGGCAGTACACCGAATCTCCCATGTTATTGAATGGCTTCAACTTTAGCCTGCTTACAATTTCTACTATATTAATAGCCGCCGCAGGGTATATCATTAATGATTATTTCGACATAAAAATTGACGTCATCAACAAGCCTGAAAAGGTAGTGCTGGAACGGTCTATATCTCTTAAAACAGCTATTGTGTCTCACACAACCCTCAATGTTGCAGGAATAGTGTTGGCAGCCATTGTTGCAAAACAAGTGCATCATTATGAGTGGTTGCTACTTCAATTTGTGTGTACGGCTTTGCTTTGGTTTTATTCTACTCATTTTAAACGGCGATTTGTGATCGGCAATTTTGTGGTGGCAATACTTACTGCATTTACCATTATTGTATTCATGCTATATGAGCCTGCTATCCATTACTATTGGTTCAGGACGGGCTTTGTTAAAGTAATGAATGGATACGCCCCCAATCCTGTTTGGGTGCTGGGTATATACACCTATTTTGCTTTTATGCTCACATGGATGCGGGAGGTTGTAAAGGATATGGAAGATTTTAAAGGAGATGCAGAAGAAGGTTGTATTACCATGCCTATTAAATGGGGTTTGAAACGTTCTATCAGGTTCACCCAGGTACTCGGCTTACTGGTGATCATACCGCTACTATTTGGCGCTGTAAAACTTTTTAAAGCATCCTGGTGGTTGCTAGGGGTATATACTATAGTGGTATTGGTTGTGCCCATAGCTATATGGCTGGTGTTTTTACAGCGTGAAGCAACAAAAGCGCATTATCACAAAGCCAGTAACGGAATAAAGCTGATCATGGTATTGGGTATTAGTTCATTAATAATTTATTATTTCCAGGTACATGTATAAGATCATTCTTGCCTCACAATCGCCGCGTC
>JABDFN010000093.1:716-5923 GCA_013286485.1 Bacteroidota bacterium | reverse complement strand
TTTTTATGTCTGGTGATACTTTTTTGGTTAGACAGCAAAAACCTTTTTGGTTTAATCAAGGGCGTAATAATTTTTTAACATTGGGCTCATCCGCTATTTATTTGGCGTGTGTTTAACAGGTGCTGACTTTTGGGGTGAGGTAGTTTTTTTATGGATGCTTTTCTTTGTATCGTCTTCCAAGTGAAAAGTAATTGGTAATGTAAAGAAGACATTTACTTTCCTGCCGTTATCCTCACCCGGCTTCCAGTCTGGCATACCGCTGATCACTTCTATTGCTGCACTATCTAAAAGCGGGTGAACGGATTTTACGATTTCAGGATCTGTTACTTTGCCTGTACTGTCAACAATAAAGCGTGTCGTTACCTTGCCTTGTATATTACTATCTATTGCTTCTTGCGGGTATACAATATGTGAGGCTATATAAGGGCCAATGGCACGGTTACCTCCCGGAAACTCAGGCATACTCTCTACCATGGTAAGCACATATTTTTTGTTTGTATGTGGTTTGACTTTTACTTGCGCATAGGTTGTAATAAGCGAAGAGAAAAATAATGCTATGCAAATGAGTATCTTCATGTACAAGCTATGGTTGTATATAAAGATAATACATGTGGATATCTTTATTTCAAGTATTCAAAGTTGTAAATTTGCTAAGACTTGTCAATTATTAAAATGCTTATTATTTGTTCCTTCTCAGTTCATTTACATTACTAAATACATAATATTTTACTCGCATTCTTTGGGTACATTTTGATATTTAAAATTTATTATAAATATTTAATAATCAATTAGTTATATTAAAAATGTTCACATCAATACCACATAAAAAACTTTTTTATTCACGTACCTTGCCTTTTCACATGCATTTATAAACTAATTATTCAAACTCAAGAGCGTTTTAATATATAATATTTTATACAAGTATTAAAACAAAATATTAATGGGACAAAACCTTCACAGTGTTTTCAAGTCAAATCAAAGGGTGTATTCAATTGATGAAGAGCTTTTTTATACATAGCAGTTAAAATCGAGTTAAACCATACGTCTTATATTTTATTAACGTTTCAAGCTTCTATTTTTGTAACTTCGCACACCTTTTTAAAACTTTTGGTACAGCCTCTGAATATGGATGTTTTGCAAAGCCTCGACCGCAATAAGCTGCCCCGGCACATAGCCATTATTATGGATGGTAATGGACGTTGGGCTAAAGAGCGGGGGCACGATCGTGTTTTTGGGCATCATGAGGGGGTAGTAAGTGTGCGGGAAATAGTGAAATGTTGTGGCGAGATAGGTATTCAATACCTTACTTTATATGCATTCAGTACGGAAAATTGGAACCGTCCTAAAGAAGAAGTGAATGCCCTGATGGAATTGCTGGTAAATACTATACGTAAAGAGGCAGAAGAACTTAAAAAGAATAATGTCCGTTTGCATGTAATTGGCGATTTTGACAGTTTGCCTGTTATATGCCAGAAAGAATTGAATGAGGCTATGGAAATGACAGCCTCTAATACAGGACTAAATTTGGTACTGGCACTGAGCTACAGCAGCAAATGGGAAATAACAAAAGCAGTACACGATATAGCAGCAGATACCATAAACGGAAAAATAAAATTGGCTGATATTACTGATGGGCTTTTTAAATCTTACCTGTCTACTAAAAACTTCCCTGATCCTGAACTGATGATAAGAACCAGCGGAGAACACCGAATTAGCAATTACTTACTATACCAATTGGCATATGCCGAGCTATATTTTACAGATGTGCATTGGCCGGCATTTCGCAGGCAGCAGCTATACGAAGCGCTGTTCGACTATCAACAACGCGAACGCCGGTTTGGCAAAACAAGCGAACAAATTCAAACGAACACAGCCCAACATGCTTAAACATTCCCTCAGATATATTTATTTATTGTTTTGCCTGTTAATAACGGGCGCGGCTATTGCGCAAAGTGGGCTGGGCCTAAATAAACGAGTGCCACAACAGCAAGCCTCTGATGAGAAAAAAGAATACGAGATAGGAGGTATATCAGTAACGGGTACTAAATATCTGGATGAGGACCTGCTGATAACTGTAACCGGCTTGAGCGTAGGCCAGAAAGTAAATTTACCCAATGATGCTACTGTAGCAAAAGCCATTAGAAATTTATGGAAACAGGAGCTCTTTAGCAATGTGACAATAAGCGTTAGCAAGACAATAGGTGATAAAGTGTTTTTGGTGATAAATGTAGAAGAGCGCCCTCGCCTGAGCCGCTTTCTTTTTAAAGGAATTAAGAGTAATGAAGCAAAAGAATTGAAAGAAAAACTGGGGCTTGTAAAAGGTAAGGTGGTAACAGATGCTACTAAGAAGGAAGCTGAAGTACGTATACGCAAATATTATTTAGATAAAGGTTTTGGCAGGATAACAGTAAGTACTAAAGAGAAGGCGGATACTGTATCTGTAAATTCGGTAATGTTATTTTTTATAATAGACAAGGGTGTTAAAACACATATCAACCAGATCAATTTTTCAGGGAATGACCATGTAGAAGCAATGAGGTTGAAGCATGCTATGAAGAGCACTAAAGAAATGGCGCGCATGTCTTTGTATCCTGCTGATAAAATAAGCGTATATACTGAGAATCGCCGCTCTTTTGGCAAGTATATGCACGACTGGGGCTTTTTATCACTATCTAAAACCATGTCGGCAATTAATCCTTATTTCAGGTTAAACATTTTTACGTCTTCGAAATTCAACCCGCAAAAATTTGACGAGGATAAACAATCAATAGCTGCATATTATAATACACTTGGTTATCGCGATGCAGCCGTAATCAAAGACACTGTATACAATGTAGAGAATGGCAACCTGAATATTGATATAAAAGTAAAAGAAGGACATCGTTATTATTTTGGAGATATAAAATGGAGAGGAAACACAAAATACAGTGATTCTGTTTTAACTGAAATACTCAATATCAAGAAAGGTGATGTATACAACCAGGACCTGTTGGAAAAAAGATTAGGAAAACAACTGAGCCCCGAAGGTGGACTGGATGTGAGCAGCTTGTATATGGACGATGGCTATCTCTTCTTTAATATAGATCCAGCAGAAATATCTATAGTTGGAGATACTATCAATTATGAAATGCGCGTAACTGAAGGGCCGCAGGCTACAATTAAAGATGTGAACATTTCCGGTAATGATCGTACCAACGAACATGTAATTCGCCGTGAACTTCGCACATTGCCCGGCGCTAAATTCAGCCGCCAGGACCTCATACGTTCTCAACGCGAAATTGCCACGTTGGGTTTTATAGATCAGGAAAAGATAGGTATTCAGCCCAAACCACACCCTGAAGATGGAACAGTGGATATAGATTATTCTGTAGTAGAAAAACCGAGTGACCAGTTGTCGTTATCAGCAGGCTTTGGTGGTGGCATTAATTTTTATGGTAACATAGGTGTGATATTTAACAATTTCTCTATTCATAATATATTCAAACCAAAATTCTGGAAACCATTACCTGTAGGGGATGGTGAAAAATTCTCTATTAACTATGCATCAAACGGTGTGTATTATAACTCGCTGAATGTGGCATTTACAGAACCATGGCTCGGCGGACATAAACCGAATTCACTTACTACCAATCTTCTTTACAGTAAGTATTCAGGAGCAGCTGTTGGTGCAGATCCCAACTCGTCTTATTTAAGTGTGTTTGGTGGAGGTGTTGCAATGAGTAAGCGTGTAAAATGGCCTGATGATTATTTTGTAATTACTTATGGTTTGTACTATAATAATTATAAACTACATAACTATTCACTTACTTCGGATTTTACAGATGGGTTTAGTAATAACCTATATGCGAAATTTGTTATTGCACGCAGTTCGTTGGATCGTCCTTTATATCCATTAGGTGGTTCTAATATTAGCCTTACACTTCAGTTCACGCCGCCGTTTAGTATGTTCAGCGGACAGGATTACAGTGCTGAGGCGCCTGCTGATAAATATAAGTGGATAGAGTATCATAAATACAGGTTTACAGCAGATTGGTATAAGCGTATTACGGGCAACCTAGTATTAAGGTTGATTACTAAATACGGATTCCTGGGTTATTACAACAAAGACATTGGTTTCTCTCCGTTTGAGCGATTCCAACTGGGTGGCGATGGCTTATCAGGTTACTCATTTATCATAGGAAGGGATGTTATTTCTCAGCGTGGTTATGATATTTATATACAAGATGCGACCATATTTAATAAATACACAGCAGAGATTCGATATCCGTTCTCGTTGAACCCAACTGCTACCATTTATGGCCTTGCATTTTTTGATGCGGCCAACGCCTGGGAAACATTTGGAGATTATAATCCTTTCAAGTTGAATCGTGATGCGGGTTTGGGTGTCAGGGTATTTCTTCCCATGTTTGGTATGTTGGGACTTGATTATGGGGTCGGTTTTGATAAATACGATCAGCTGAATGGTGTAACGGGTTTAAAAGGATTGGCTAAATTTACATTCATGCTTGGTTTTGAACCGGAATAATTGTTGAATAAAAACGTTTTATATAATAAATAAAACAAAGTCTATGAAAAAGATAATTGTAAGTGCCGCTCTTATATTAATGACTGTTACTGCAGTGCAGGCACAGCAACATTACTGCATTATTGATTCCAAATATATACTGGAAAAATTGCAGGATTACAAGGATGCGCAAGCTAAATTGGATGCTATGTCTAAGGCTTGGCAGGTAGATATTGACAAACAAATGGATGAAGTAGATAAGATGTATAAAGCCTACCAGGCTGAAAGAGCTATGCTGTCAGACGATATGCGGAAAACACGTGAAGATGAAATAGTACAAAAAGAAAAAGCCGCCAAAGACCTTCAAAAACAACGCTTTGGTTATGAAGGAGACCTATTTAAAAAACGTCAGGAAATGGTAAAACCTATACAGGATAAAGTATATAATGCTGTACAGAAAATGGCTACTACGCATTCTTATGATATGGTATTTGATAAGGCAGGTGGAGTAACTCTTTTTTATGCTGATCCCAAGCTGGATAAAAGCGACGATGTGCTTAAATTACTTGGAATAAATAAATAATGGTCTTTACTTTGCAAATCCTTTTTAAAACAATAAGAATTAAATAGTAATGAAAAAATTAACCATGTTGCTGGCTTGCGGATTGCTGATGAGTGTATCTGTATTTGCCCAAACGCTGAA
>JABDFN010000093.1:0-706 GCA_013286485.1 Bacteroidota bacterium | reverse complement strand
CTACTGAATTGCTGATGTTGATGCCCGAGAGAGCAAAAGCAGACACTATACTTCAGAAATATGCTAAGAATTTTTCTGATGAAATAGAAACTATGCAGAAAGACCTGCAGGGTAAAATACAAACATATCAGAGTTCTGAAAAGACAATGACCGATGCTATGAAAGAAGTAAAGGCAAAAGAAATACAAGATCTGCAGGCTCGTATAGAAGCAGTGCAGCAGAGTGCCCAGGATAAAGTATCTCAGAAGAAACAGGAATTATATACGCCTATACTCGATAAGGCTGACAAGGCAATTAAAGAAGTAGCTAAAGAAAAGAACTACGATTATATATTTGATGCTTCACAGGGTATATTGTATGCAAAAGACGGCGACAATATTATGCCATTTGTAAAAGCAAAACTGGGTATTAAAGGTGATGCCGGGTTAGTAGCCCCCAAATAATGCGAAATAAAGTTAATTCAAAAGCCCTGCTCAGTGGGGCTTTTATTATTGATAGTTGTTCTTACCAAATAATTTTTCTCCGGCTCTTATAGCTACTTTCAAATCGTTCTCTCTCGGTGGGATCGGGCAGGAGTAACGATCTGCATATGCGCAATATGGATTATAGCATTTGTTGAAATCTAGGATCACTCGATTATTTGTGATCTCTTTTATATCCATATCTATATAGCGGCCACCACCAAAGGTTTCTCCATAAGTAGTAT
>JABDFN010000092.1 GCA_013286485.1 Bacteroidota bacterium | reverse complement strand
CTCCTAACAATCAGCTGGTTGATGTAACAGATACAGCAACAGATGTTACCGCTTATGTAAACGATATTAAGAACTACACCGATACCGGCAAGGCACGTTACATTTATGATGCGATAGGAAATACCACTAAAGACCTCGTGAGCCTGCAGGATACGGTAAAGTGGAACTTATATAATAAAGTGACCGAAGCGAGCGATACAGCAATGAAAATACTGCTTAAGTTTTCTTATGATGGTGCGGGTAACAGAGTAGCGAAATATTATACTCAGAATACTGACACCGGCAGCATAGAACAAGATCAGTTTTATGTGCGTGATGCACAAGGCAATATCCTTGCAGTATATGACTTAAGTAGAGGGTATAAAACACAGTATGTCAACTACTTTAATACCCAGGTCTCAGATATAAATTTGTCAGACCGTTCATCGGGTGTTAGTAGCCACGATTTCAATCATGAATGGACAGCGCCCTACTATTCCACAGATGCTCATTTTTCTGCTGCTCTCATAAGTGCGTCTGCTACTTCTTCGCAGTTTGTTAGTAATATGCTCACCGGCAAACCATTGTCTTTCTATCTTACACGCAGTAGTAAGATATATAATAATACGCTAAGTGCGGGCAGTAATTATATTATCCCGCTAAGCTCTTACGAAAGCTCCAATCCGAATGCCGTACTTACCCCAAGTATTATGGGTGCATTTAACAATGATGATGTAAGTTTGGGGACTGAATTTGTAAACGTGTTATTCAGCCACCCGGATGCAGGAATGAAAAGGCATGTACTACGCTTAATGTGCAGTACAGGAAGCGACACGCTTACCAATGTCATGGCAAATTTTGTTTCTTCGCCTATGTTTGGTTCTTGCGATTCAACAGCAGATACTATGCTGCTACACCTGCCGGAGCCTTACCCCTTATATTTAACGCTGAAGAAACTAAATGATAGTTTGCCGGTTTTATTTAATAACTACGTCGGCATATTGGCTACAGATGCTACAGTATTTACCGATAGCTTTTACGTAGGCAGTGGCGGAGTGCTCAATGCATCTTTAAAACATTTGATCAATGCGTACGCAGATACGGGTCATGTGGCTGCATTTATGGACTCATGGACAGGCGCCCCGGCACTTTTTAAGAAAGCAACGGATACACTTTCTATGCTCAGGGTTTGTTACGATGATACTGCAGAAGCTTATATCAATAGTGTATCAGACATCATGGGAGATAGCTACATAGATACTGCTATTGCTGCGGTGCCGGCATTTGATGCTGCCAGTTATTCTATGGGATTGGCATCGGCCACCGGTGTTGCCTCTGTTGCAGACCCGGGTACATATACTTCTGTATTCTCGGGGCAAACTTTCTCACTCTCGGAGCACCATATATATGGCAGCAGCAGGCTGGGCATAAAAAAATACTGGCCCTCACAGTTTTCTTCAATTTGGGATTATACGGCAGCACCTGCCTATATAGATACAATACGTCTGCTGGTGCGCAAGCCTTGGTACAGTGCAGAATACCAGGATGATATTGCACCAACCAGTACCACACCTTATGGCAATACTGCTACTGATGCAACTATGGCAGAGCATGTTATAGGCCTGCGACAATATGAACTTACCGATCATTTGGGCAATGTGCTGGCCACTATAAGCGATGCAAAGCGCGGAATAGATCTTAATGGTGATACTGTTATAGATATATACCGCACATCAATACCGGCAGCATACGATTATTATCCGTTCGGTATGCTCATGCCGGGCAGGTATATAGCAGACACTGCACAGCACTGTGCACTGGTTACTCAAACCATGCTTATACCCGAATGGGTGAATACCAACATCCCAATTGGTGCATGGTGTATACCTTGCGGTTTTACTCCAATGGGCCCTGCCACTCTTACCTGGGGAACTACCACCCTTACAGTTACTTCCCCGCCGGGCGGTGGCGCCAGTTATAATTTGACGGGCCTTAGTGTTGGCGGTGCGTCCACATTGGCAATTAGCGTTACTACTTTGGCAGGGGTATATTCTGCATCTATATTCGATTCAAACATGGTATTGCTGGCAAACCAGTCCATACAAGGCACGGGTAATTATACTGTAAACTTTGTATCACCGAGTACAACCGCTAATTTGCAATTTCAGTCAGTAAGCCCTCCGGGTGTTCTTACATTGGCAAACCCAAGCTACAAAACCCTTATTTATGTACCGGGCACTACTACCAAAACTGTCTGCAACCAGGCTAAGGATTATTATAGGTTCGGCTTTAACGGCAAAGAAAAGGATAATGAATGGGCAGGAGTAGGAAATAGTGAAGATTTTGGTGATCGAATGGATGATACAAGAATTGGTAGATTTAGAAGTAGAGATAAATTATTTAATAAATTTCCTTCTGAAAGCCCCTATGCTTTTGGAGGAGATAATCCTATATACTATGTAGATAAAGGCGGAGATAAAAAGACTACTTTTTTTGACTATGTAAATGAAAGAACCGGAGTAACATATCATCTAAAAATTGTTAGTCCAGGGTTATATCCGACATCATACAATAATGAAGGAAGCATTTTTACAACATATGATTGGCAGGATTATTCTGTTAATATAACATTCCATGTAGATAAAACAGGCAAGCCACAAATTAAAGTTTCAGATCCTAAACCGAGTGGAACTTATAGGACAAGCACTTTTACTAAAGATGAACATGGGGCAATGGTTAAAGCTGGTGAAATACATGATGATGGAAAGGTAAAAGACACAAGAAGTTTTGGAGGTTGGATTGGAACTTCAGGTGATGGTCCAGGTGAAGATAATAAATATGAGCCCAAAGCTGGTCCTGGCAGTAAATATGTTGATTATGGAACGATAGTGAAGACAATGAACGCTTTGCAAGGCTTTACAAGGGAGAATCCTGGAAGCATTGTTGACTTACTTGAAGATTTAAACAATTCATTAGAAATGGGAACTGATTTTGCTACAGACAAAGATAAAGCAGGAATAATTAATGTTGATGCGTCTTCTGGAGAAAAAAAGAAAACTAACATCAAATATTGTTCAACTTGTAGCCAATACTTTGAAAATGGAAAAACAACTGAAAAGAAACCGGAAAGTGGGCAAAAGGTAGATACTATTGATTTTACTCAACACCAATAAAAATATCATGAAAAGAAAAATGATGGAAATGAACGTATTAGCCTGTACAATTATGTTGTTTTTTTCTTGCATGTCCGATAAAAAAGCACATACAGAATATATTTTTGACAAAAGATAGTTTAATAGTAAGGAAAGAATTTCTGAAGGATACTTTGCAATCCATTGTTACATATCGAAAAGATACTTTGATAAAAGAAGGTAAAGCTACTTATTATGAACACGGGAAATCAATAGAAGAAATGTATTACAGTGATAACAAATTAGCTGGTAGTCATTTGATATATGATGAAACGGGATTGAAATTATATATCTGCCACGATTCGTATGGAGATACAGTATTTCTAAGAAAATATAAAGGGAAAGAGATTGTTTTTGAAACAGGAAAGATTTTGCCACATGGGGTGTTAAGTGATAGCCATTTTGAAACGGATGGCACAATAACATATGCAAGTTTTATTGTAAAACCGCCTTTTACAAAAATTTGGATAAATAGTTTCCTAATAAACTTAAATAATAATGATACTATTAAGCCGATAGGCACTGAAGTAAATTATGATTGGGGGCACTACTATACCTTCAAGGTTATCAGTAATAATCAATATAAGTATTACCAATGTACTTATTTCATTGATAGCTTGAAAAACCCTTCAAAATTAATCAGAATAATAGATACTGTTTTTTATAATTCTATTATAACTAAGCGAAATGAAAAAAGATAAATATCACTTTGGGTTGGTATGCTTTTGCCACGCAATGGTCTTCCCCTTCCGAGACCCTTGCAAATCAAGGCAACAATTAATGATGTAGCTAAAGAAATTAATCAAGAATAATTTTAAGATAAAAAGAGCATAACAACAAACTAAGACAACAATAATACATTTATTAAACAGAGGATAATAGATATCCTGCTTAGAGAGTAATATAAATAAAGGCTGTGTTTTTAAAAGTATATCATGCGCTGTGATCGTTGTGGTCATGCGTATTTTGGAGATAGTGCTATTGGTATGCCTATTTAAAAATTGCAGATACCATAAATATACCTATCACTTTAGAAACGTCACTAAAAACTAAAATATATGAGAACGAGAATTTTAACTGTCCTGCTGCTCCTGGCAGCTACCTGCGGTTACGCGCAGTACTTTAATCATCATGTCGGTAATTATGCATTTGAATGTGTAAGTACACAGACCATCACCAGCGACCCCAAGGGAAATATTGTGTTGTTTTCAATTGACCAGTCCATCAATACAAAAGACATTCATTTATTAAAAGTAGATGAACAAGGCAAATACAAACTTGCTAAAAGAATACTTATTGATACAACAGACACATTGATCCCTCAATCTATCATCCGTACTTACGATACCGGTTATGTCATTATAGGTACTTATATAGGTAACAGACCATCAAAGTACCCGGTTACAAGTTCTCGCATACACACCGGTTTTTTTGCGAAATACGATAAGAATCTAAACAGGGTATGGTTTAAACTATTATGGGGATACCCATATAATGATTTGACCGTAAATAACCCCGCAATCGATGCGCAAAGTATTGTTGCAGTGCCCAACAGTACAAACGAGGATTATTATATGCTTAATTATTGTACCGGGGTTCAGCATAGCTTCAATTTTAATGAATTGTCTGTTACAAAGATCGATGTGACAGGTAACGTGGTTGTTGCAGCACGAACTGCGATGAATGTTGGGCTTGTGATCAATAATTGGGAAAATAATATTATCAGTTATCTTCCGGCTAATAATATATTGACAGTTACCGGCAGCCTTGCAGATAATACTATACCTGGCGGGCCTAATGAAGTATTCTATTTCACTTCTAATCTGGCATTAACTTCTTTTTCAAATATGATACGGTACCATATGCCTGTATCCCCTTATGGTAGTTTATGGGTAAGTGATGTTATAGAGGGGCAGGGCAATACCAATAACGCATATTTGTCTTTTTTGACAGATTATACTTTTTCCGGCCCTACCAGTTGTAATCCGTTTGGTGCTGTTCATACGCTCATGTATGCAAAATTCCCGGTTGCCAATCCCGCAGCACCGGCTTTCACAGGTTATGTGCCAAACTGTCTCAATTATATTAGGCCTCCTATCACAATAAAAAATGTTGTGAATACGGATGAAGCAGCGATTGGTTTTGCAGAAGGTTTCTATACACCTGGCGGGGCTCCATTCTGTCCCGCACTGTTAAGAGTAGATACTTTTGGTAATGTACTTTCTTTCCATAAATATAACCAGGGGGACTCACTTCATTACCTGCCTTCATTTAATAACTATTTAGCCGATTCATTTATACTGCATACGAGCACAGTAGACTATTATGCACCTCCCACTTTTATCAGAATAATAAAGACTGATGTGAACGGAGGAACATACTGTAATGATACGGAGGGTGTCATGCATGAAAGGATAAACGTTGATGTCATAGATACCAATTTAATCAGGAACAATGACAGCGTTTTAAGTTTTGCAATAACACCTGCAGATTCTATTGTAACATTCAGTCCAGATAGTTGTGATTCAGTTTTCTTTGCATTAGCCAAATATCCTACCGGTGTCAGTCATCCGGACAATAAATATGCTATTAGTATTTACCCCAATCCTGCTTATGACAAAATAAATATCATGGATGAAGGAGACAATGTTATTAATAGGGTAAGGATAATAAATACTTTCGGACAGTTAGTGTCAGAAAGGCAATTCAATTCAAAGAGAATAACGTATGATATTTCTGATATGCAGCCTGGTTATTATTTTATACAAATAATCAGAACTGATCAGAGTATCATTCTTGCACGGCCGTTTGTAAAAATGTAAAACATTGGACACAATTAAAGAAGCAGGGGTTAACGCCTCTGCTTTTTCTTTTGTAGAACTTACGGCAATGCCGGTACAAATCTTAATGACTTTAATTCTGTTCTATTGTATTCA
>JABDFN010000091.1:5311-6227 GCA_013286485.1 Bacteroidota bacterium | reverse complement strand
CTTGACATGATACTTGAAAAAGTGCCGGAACCCGTAATTACAGAAGGTAACTTACAAATGCAGATCACCTCGCTCGATTATTCTACATTTTTAGGCAGGATCGCTATTGGCAAAGTTGCAAGAAATACTATAAGAGAAAATCAGCCTATCACTTTGTGCAAAGCAGACGGCACATTTGAACGTAGCCGCGTAAAAGAATTGTATGTATTTGAAGGCATGGGCAAGAAAAAAGTAACCGAAGTAAAATCCGGTGATCTGTGTGCGGTGGTTGGCATTGAGGGTTTCCAGATCGGTGAAACGATTGCAGATATCGATAATCCGGAAGCATTGGCGGTGATCTCTATTGATGAGCCTACCATGAACATGCAGTTCAGCATCAACAATTCTCCGTTCTACGGTAAAGAAGGCAAGTTTGTAACAAGCCGCCATATACGCGACAGGTTGATGAAAGAACTGGAAAAAAACCTTGCGTTACGTGTTACTGAAACGGAAGATGCAGATAAATTTTTAGTCTATGGTCGTGGTATTCTTCACTTAAGTGTGTTAGTAGAAACAATGCGTCGTGAGGGATATGAATTAACAATTGGCCAACCCCAGGTTATTACAAAAGAACTAAACGGAAAAAAATGCGAACCGTATGAAGTATTGGTGGTTGATGTTCCTTCTGAATATAGCGGAAAAGTAATAGACATTGTTACACAGCGAAAAGGCGAGATGCATGTAATGGATACCAAAGGCGAAATGCAGCACCTGGAGTTTGAAATACCTTCAAGAGGCTTAATTGGATTACGTTCTCAAATGCTGACAATGACAGCAGGAGAAGCTGTAATGGCACATCGCTTTAAAGATTACGAACCATGGAAGGGGCAAATACCCGGTAGAAATAATGGTGTGCTTATAGCAAAACAAGGAGGAA
>JABDFN010000091.1:0-5301 GCA_013286485.1 Bacteroidota bacterium | reverse complement strand
CAGCTACAGCCTATTCTATTGATAAATTGCAGGACAGGGGTTCGTTTTTTATAGATCCTGTTGACGAAGTTTACGCAGGCCAGATAATAGCAGAAAACATAAAACCGGGAGACTTAGTAGTAAACATAGTTGAAACTAAAAAACTTACCAATATGCGTGCCAGTGGTACAGATGATTCTGTACGCATAACTCCAAAAATATTAATGACCCTGGAAGAATGTATGGAATATATTCAGCAGGACGAGTGCATAGAGGTAACCCCTAAAAGCATACGCCTTCGCAAAATAATGCTGGACGAAGAAGACCGTAAAAAGTACCAGAAAATGCTAAAAGCAGAAGCATAGAAGTGCACACAGGCGAATATTATATACTAAATTCATATATTAAATACCGGGGAAATCAAGCCCCGGTATTTTTTTGCCAAAAATGTAATATTTTAAAAAAGAAATATCTAACTTTACTATGGGTTGCTTAGCAATCCTATACCCCGTTTAGTAAAAATTAACCACCTTATGAAAAAGTTAGCACTTATAGTGTTTGCTTGCTGCATGTATATAATTAGTCATGCACAAAACACAAATCAATCCAAAGACCCAAATTCAGGCAATTTTGAAGTTCTGAGAAATTCAGAAAAAGGAATGATGCACATTAACGTGAATTATTCTGTTGCTCTTGCAAACCCCTCGACATTACGGTTATACATGAACACACCAATAGCTATGATATTTGCAATTAAAATTACAGATGCGCACGGCAATGCCGTTATAAATTGGTTAGCAGAACAAGCAGATCGCACTTGTGATAAAAGCTTTGACATAACTAATTTGAAAGCAGGAAAATATAATTTGAATATATATAACCCTGATAATAAAAAAATAGTAAGGGCTGTAAGTTTTACAAAAGGGCAAGCAACTGCAACAAACAATACTACGATATCTAAGTAATGTTTAAAAAATTATACAATGAAACACTTTAACCCGATAAAATCTGCATTGCTTCTGGCAGCGATTTTATTTTCATTTTTTTCTTCATTTGCACAGTTAACGAACTGCAATGCTTTCATGCAAGGCACAAGTATTGAAATAGGCGTTAACTGGAATGGTGCGTTTGGAAGTAGTGTTGCGCCACCGGCTGCCGGATATTGCGATAGCCCTTACCACCCGCGTGGTGCGAGCTCTGTTAGCAATTCACTTACATGCGGCGGTGGTTGCCCGCCGTTTGGGGCAGGCCTTGGCTTTGTTGCTGACCCGGATAAAGATGGATGGTATATACACAACTCTACTACTCCTTGGGGATATATTGGTGATTATTTTCTTCCGGGCACACCACAGGAAGGTTGGGCAGTTGAAGCCGATGGCTCACAGGGTTGGGCATACAATGGTGGCGGTTGTGGTACGACTCCGGGCATTATTTATAACATAACAAACGCGAGCAATATTTCATATTCTACATCAGGGAGATTTATTACTGCTGTTTGGCAAGGCTTATTTGATAGCATGAGGATCACACAAACAACATTGATGGATACCAGCAAGGTGTTTTTTACCTGTTATGTTTCAATGGTCAATCTTTCAAATGTAAATACAAGAAGAAATGCATATTACTTAAGAACACTTGACCCGGATAACAGTGAACCGGATTCTGGAGGTAGCTTTTCAACATTTAATAAAATAGAGTACCAGGAACCTAATGTGGATAATAAAGTAATGGTTTCTGCAACTGGCCTTGTTGGTAATACGCCTGTAAACAGCGCTTTTCTTGGCTTGGGAACAAAAGATTGCCGCGCCAAATGCTTTATTCATTATAGCAGAAGTGCAACAACTTCTCATACCGTTTTGTACCCTACTTATTATACCGCAGCCCCCGGGCCTTATTATTATACTGTGCCCACATTGGATAGCATGTACGGCGGAGATGGTGGTGCCGGAGACACTTCTGATTTTGTTTATGCGCTCGGATATACTATTCAACAAGATATTGGCATAAGCCTTGTTTTTAAATTAGGTGATATAGACCCAAGCGATAGTGTAACATTTGCGTATGCGTATGTACTCAGGCGCCAGGATATTGATTCGGCATTTTTATCTACAGAACCTAAATGGAAACCTATTACCGCTGCCGATTCAGTTCCGCACACCTCCGGTGATTCTATAGAAGTATGTACCGGAACAGATGTAGAAATAAAGCTAATAAACGGAAGCGGATTTAAATGGACATGGGCATCGCCAACAGGCAATAAATTAAAAGATACTGCAGGCTTTATTAATTACGTAACTATCGATAGCACCACTGCAATTATCTATGCGATTGGGCATACACCTGCTTGCGGAGCAGATACACAGATCATTATTTTACACCCTTTCAGTCCGCCACCACCATATGTTACCAACAATGGCCCTTTATGTATTGGCGACACGTTATTATTGAATGCGTACGGCATACCTAATTCATATTTTACATGGAGAGGTCCGAATGGATTTGCAAGTACATTACCAAATCCCGTAAAATATAATATTCAACCGGCAGACTCAGGATTATTCTCGGTGTATGATTCTATCCCGGGTTGCCCACCGCAAATAACAAGCACAAATGTTTTGGTAGATGCGGTGATAGCTAAAATAGGTACTTACAAACCTGATGCATGTCTTGGTGCTGATTACCCGATCTATTTTGCTGGGCGGGCACCAGATACCAATACACATTATAAATGGGATTTTGACAATTCGACACCATTAGCCCCGGAAATATCAGACACTTTGAAAGGACCATTTGTTCTTAATTGGGATAGCATAGGAACCAAAACAATAAATCTTCGTGTACAAAACTGGCGATGTGTATCAACAGATACCAAACCGGTACCTATTATTTTCGCGCCACCTGTACATTTTGATATGCTTAAAGATATTTGCGTAGGCCAGGCAACAGGAATTGTTGTGCCCGATTACAGTTTGAATGGCGCAGATAGTCTAATGTGGAATTTTGACGGCGGAACTAAACTTAGCGGCGGTAAAGGAATTTCCGGAAATGTAGCTGTTTCCTATAATTCAGGTGGCACAAAAGTGGTCACACTTACTATTGATTATTTATTGTGTACCGCAGCGCCATACAGCGATACGATAACGGTGCATAATTCGCCCCAAGTCCATATAAATGCACCTGGCCATGATATTTGCCAGGGCGATACACTTACATTCACAGCAGATTATAACTATATGTACCGCTATTTCTGGTCACCTACAAGGTTGGTAGACACAGCTCATAGCCACAGCAACTACGCATTGTTCACAGTACCGCTAAGCATGCAGGTATACCTGCAGGTATTAGACCAGTATAACTGCACTTCATATGATACTTTATCACTTGACCCGAAAGTATGTTGCACAGTTTCTTTCCCAAGCGCGTTCACACCGAACGGAGACGGAAGAAATGATGTGTTTAAACCTATAAGAATAGGGCACCACCATATCTATCATTTTAAAATTTTGAACAGGTATGGACAAGTTGTTTATGAAAGTAATGATGAAAACCAGGGATGGGATGGAACATTTAATGGTGTGCCACAGGATATAGATACGTACTTCTGGTTCTTCTTCTATGATTGCAATGGTAAAGAAATAGAAGAGAAAGGAGATGTGACATTAATAAGATAAAATATACGGCAGATGCACGCATTTTATGTGTGCATCTGCCTTAAAAATTGTATTATTTATAGAAATAGAAGAGCTGTTTTACCAACGAATAGCATATACAAAACTGTCTTAGAATAAAGAAGAATAATGTTAATAAATGTTGCATATTAAAACGACTAAACCGCATGCTCTACCCGGCGTGCCATTATAAATTTTAAAAACAAAACCTTATGAAAAAAATAACACTATCCCTGGTTTTTTGTACAATCTGTACACTCAACTATGCTCAGACCGCGAGGCGGCAATCTGAAATGCCATATTCCGGAAGTTTTTATGTTGTAGCAAATACTGCCAAAGGTCAGGAGCAGATCAATGTAAACTATTCACTTTCCACACCACCGTTTGTAAACAGTGTAAACATGCAGATGAATACACCGGATCCAATGATGATGATGGTGAAGATACTGAACCTGAACAGTGAGACTGTGATGAATTGGATGCCCTCACAAAAGAGCAATCGTTATGGACATAGTTTTGACATCAGTAATTTATCGGCAGGGACTTATAAAATGGAAATTTACGGGCCAGACAGCAAGATAGCGAAGACAATAAATTTTCAAAAGCAAGCAGAAACGTCACAAATACATTCCGGTAATTAAAACTCATTTTTATAAAAAACCCACATAAAATACATTGTATGAAACACCTTAACCCACTCAAAATTTTAATAGTCTTACTGCTTTCCGGTTCTATGCAAAATTTATATGCACAGATGGACAGCTGTAATGTTTTTTTACAAGGTACCCATATAGAAGTAGGTATCAATTATAACGGTGCTTATGGAAGCAGCGTAGGCACGCCACCGACAGGTTATAATGGAACGGCATATCATCCTAAAGGCGCAAGCTCTGTGTATGATGTATGTGGTAGTTATACTTATTGCCCGCCCGGTGGTGTAGGTTTAGGCTTTGTTGCAGACCCTGACAGAGATGGCTGGACAGTGGGTACTCCATATCCTTATTACGGAGATTATTTTTTACCCGGTACACCGCAGGAGGGCTGGAGCATTGAAGCAGATGGTGTACAGGCAGATAATTTTAATGGCAACGGGTGTACGTCTTCTATATGTGGGGTATGCACCGTTACTGCTGCTTATGGGGGAACGGGATACGGCACTAATATAAGATACGATACAAACGGAACGAGGTTTATAGATGGCGTTTGGCAAGGTACCTGGGACAGTATACGTATAACACAGGTAACCTTGATGGATACCAGCAAGGTGTTTTTCACTACTTATGTTTCACTCGTGAACACGGCTAATGTAAGTATAAGAAGAGGTGTATATTATCAAAGAACATTGGATCCCGACAATACAGAACCTGAAGTAGGCGGTGTTGGATTTACAACAGACAATGCAATCGCATATCAATTGCCAAATCCTCAAAACAGAGTATTGGTTTCTGCAACAGGCGTTGACGGCAGTTCAGCTGATATTCCGGCTGCTTACCTGGGACTTGGTACTTTAGACTGCCGGGCCAAATGTTATATCATAAATAGCGGCCTCTTTCCTCCGAGTGAAACTATGGACAGTATTTATGGTAAGTATCAAAACTTTAGTGGCATCCCGGGAGGGGGCGATACTACTAATTTAAAAATGCACCAGGGCGAA
>JABDFN010000090.1 GCA_013286485.1 Bacteroidota bacterium | reverse complement strand
GCTATTTAATTTCTACAACATTTATAACAATTAAGAATAAAAAAAATGAAAATTCTAATAATCGGAGCTACCGGCAACATTGGACAACGTATATTAAAAGAAGCTTTGAATAAGGGGTACAATGTAACCGCTATGCAGCGAAACCCGGAAATGCTGGAGGTAGAACACCCAAACCTTAAAGTTATTAAAGGAGACCTGTTGGATGAAACTACTTTACCCGCATTTTTAAAAGAACCGGACGTTATTATTTCAGCGGTCTCAGCGGCAGGAGGGATTGAACAATTCGAAAAAGCCAACCATAATTTAATCGCAGCTTCGGAGCGGCAAACAGACAAAAGAGTAATATTTGTTGGCGGCGCAGGTAATGCAGAAGTTATGCCTGGTGTGAGGGCGATGAATAGTCCCCTTATGGATCAAGTCCCCGAAGATTGGAAGCCGGATATATATAGTCATGGCAGAGTCCTTGACCATATAAAAAACTCGGCCTTAAATTGGACTTATTTCAGCCCTGCAATGTTTGTCGCTCCTGGTGAACGTACCGGTAAATACCGGCTTGGAGCTACTAATATGATGATCTTTGACGCTAATAACGAAAGTAAGATATCATATGAGGATTATGCAGCAGCATTGGTTGATGAAATTGAAAATAAACGGTTTCTGCAGAAGCAATTTACCATTGGGTACTAACTCATCAGTCTGCTACCATTATTAGTGCATACAACTTTCAGGTTGAACTGGTTAAATAAATGCCTGAAGAAGTACTACTCGCCTCAATTTGATGTGAGTGCGCTACCCTTACAAGAGTCTTCTTTTTGAGACTCTTGTACGCAGAATGAAAAATACTTCTAATAGGGGCTTTATTTTTCATGGTAAGCTTTCATTGCGGTCATTGTCTTTTCGGCCACTTTGCTCCATTCCTTTTGAATAGCGGACGCATTTTCAAGCAATTCTTTATTAGCTGTTTTTAATGCTTCTTTTGAAATTTTGGTGAATTGAGTTGTTTTGTTATTTATATCTGTTTCAATTTTGGGAGGAAGTAATTTGTATACTACAGGGGTTACAATTCTTGAAAGAATAGTAGAGCTGATAAGCCCCCCGATCAACACTAAAGCTAATGGCGAAATGAGCGGGTTAGGGTTTAATGCTATAGGAAGTAAACCACAAATAGCTGTAAGAGAAGTAAGCACTACCGGCAGGAAACGTATCTCTCCTGCTTTTTCAATAGCCTCAATTAAGGGGACCCCTTGCCGCCTGAGCTGGTTGGTAAAATCGACCAGTAGTATTGAATTTTTTACTTCTACTCCTGCTAAGCCTATAAAAGCAATGATGGTGATATATGACATAGGATACCCTGTGAAAAATAGTATAACGGCACCGCCTACAACACCTAAAGGGATAACTGATAAAACGATCAATAACCCTTTGAAGGTTTTAAATTGTAAGATCAGCACAATAACAAAAAGGAAAATGGTTGCTATTACAACAGTCATAAACCCGCCTCCAAAGGCATCGTCCTCACTTTCTGCTTCCCCTGCGAGTTTGTAATAATACCCTGCAGGCATTTTTATCTTATTGAGTTTAGGGATCAATTCCTTCAGTACATTATTGGCCAACGTACCATTTGCCGTAGAGGCTGTAATTCTCGCGTACCTGTTTTTATTAAAATGATTAATAGCAGCAGGCGAGCTTTCAAAAACAAGTTTAGCAACTTGGTTTAAAGCTACAGGTGTGCCAATGACATTATTTACGAACACATTTTGAAAGGTGTTCAAAGTAGCAAATTTGTCCCTGGGTGCATTCAATACGATATTATAATCATCACTATTCTCATCTGTATAGGAGCCCACAGTAAGTCCCGCAATTGCCAGACGGATGGTTTGGTCTATATCTGCAGTTAATATGCCGAGTGTTCTTGCCTTTTCCCTGTTTATTTTTACCCTGATGTCTGTTTTTAATGAATTGAGATCGTTATTTACATTTACCACTCCTTTGCATTGTAAAAGCGCTTGCTCTACCTGCAAAGCAGGATCCCTAAGTGAATCTATATTTTCTCCGAATACACGAATAGAAATCGGAGCTTCCATTGGCGGGCCCTGTACAAAATCGTTTACTTCTATTTTAGCGAGGGGGAAATTGCTGAACCTGTTTCTTAATTCATCGATCAGCTTGGCTTTATCCTTGTACTTTGTATCGTCCTGCATTTGAACAAAAAGCTGGGCAAAGTCGGCCTTTTCTGATTGCTGTGCAATGTTGTAATATACCCTTGGATTTCCTTTACCCACATTGCTTGTTACATATTTAACCCCTTTACTTTTTACGACCTCATTCTCTACCAGTTTTGTGATACTGTCTGTTTCGTATAGATTAGATTGTAACGATGGCCTTATATCTATTAAGAACATAGGTTTTTCTGAAGCAGGAAATAAACGAAATCCTACTACTTTGAACAATCCCATTGAACCAATAAAGAGAACCAAGGCAATGAGTAATGTAAGTTTTGGGCGCTTAAGCGCTTTATCTAAAAGCGGGGCATATGTTTTGCTAATTGCTTTTTTGAGTGCTCTTAAAAAAATGTTGCCATCGGGATTATGATGTGTTTTTGATACCCTGCTTGCCAGGAATGGAACAATTGTAAGAGATACAACAAGGGACGCAAGCACTGACATAACTACAGCTAACGGCAATCCCTTAGTAAACTCACCGGGGCCACCGGGCAAGAAAATAAGCGGCAGAAACGAAATAACAAGTGTAGCCGTGCAACCCAAAACCGCTAATCCTATTTGCTTAGTAGCAAGAATTGCGGCATCTTTTTTGTTATATCCGTCCCTCATCCACCGTTCTATATTTTCAACCACAACTATGCTATCATCTACAAGCAAGCTTAGTGCCACCACCAGGCCTACAATACTCATTTGATTCAATGAGATACCAAAATAATTGATACCAACAACACCTAATGCCAACGACAAAGGAATGGCTATCATTACTATTAATGATGACCTGAAACCAAGGGGAAGCAGTGTAATTAATACCAACAATATTGCAATAAGAAAATCATCACCCAAACCAGATAAACGATTGGAAACATTATTGCCCTGATCGAAATATTTTATGAGTTTAATGTTGGGCGGTAATGTTTTTTCAAATTCATTTATTACCACAGCAAATTTCTTTTGTGTTACGGCAATATTTTCACCGGCTTTCTGATCAGCATCTACCAACACACAACGATGGCCATTGATACGTGTAATATGCTTTTCTTCCTCGTATTTAAAAGCAACATCGGCAATGTCTTTGAGTAAAACAATTTTACCGTTGGCATTATATACCACAGTATTGGCAATGTCCTCTACATTTTCATACTTACCGCTTGTTTTTATATTGTAAGATTTAGTATGAACATTAATACTGCCGCCGGGAATATCGGCTGCCTCACTTTGAATACTGCCTACAATTGTATTGAGTGGTATTTTTAAGCGGGCAATTTTATCTAAATGAATGTCTACTCTTACTATACCTTCAGGGCAACCTGCATATTCCACATTTTTAAGCGCCGGGATCTTTTCCAGCATTTTTTTAAGGTTGTCTGCATAGGTGCGTAATGTTTTATAAGAAGCATTTTCAGACGTTATTGCTATTTGCAAAACATTTACTTCAGAAGGGTCAAACTTTTTTATTTCGAGACTATACAAATCGGATGGCAATTCTTTGCGCAAACCATTTACTTCTCTTACCACATCCTGGTACTTTATTTCCCAATCAGTACTGTATTTAAAATCTACCCGTGTTACAGATAGCCCATCCTGGATAGTAGTGGTTAATTTGTCAACATCTTCCAGATCATACATCTTCTTCTCAATTGGTTTTACCACTAGTTCTTCCATGTCCTTAGGACTGGTACCCGGGTACACCGCAACAACGGCAAAACTTGGCGGATGCATTTGCGGATCTTCTGCACGTGGCATGGTAAATAAAGTAACTATACCAACAACCGCAGCCATAACAGCCATCACCAGTGTTAATGAATAGTTTTTTACAGCATATTCTGTGATCTTCATAATTATTCAGCTATTGATATTTTGGATTGTTCGTTTAAAAACGCATTATTCGAAATAATAACCTTGTCACCCGGATCTACACCGGATTGGATAACTACTTTATTCTCGTTGAATGATTGAATAATAACCTCTTTCTTCTTTACACTATTATCTTGTTGCGGTACGAATACAAATCCCTTACTGCCATCAGCCTGCACTAAAGCTTCATAAGGAATTACCACCGCAGTACCCTCTCCTGCCATATGTATAGCAGCTTTACCAAACATCCCTATCGCAGGTTTTTCATTTTCAAATTTTACTTTTAATTCTATCTGAAATGAACCACCCGCCTGATCTGCCGCCTGTGATTTCCTGAACACATACGCATTGAATGTTTTATTCGGGAAAGCATCAAATACTATAGTTGCCTTTTGGTTCACAGCAATATTTCCCCACTCTTCGTCTGTTACACCTACTTTCAATATCCAATCAGCACTGCCAACTATTTCGTTAATAGTTAAAACAGGTGTTCCCGGTCCTATTATCTCTCCCTCGTTACCCATTTTTTTATTTACAAATCCATCTTCGGTGGCATATATAGAAGCATATTTACGATTGAAGCTGGCAAGATCGAGTGTCTTTTGCGCCATATCTAAGGCTGTTTGTGTGTTTTGCAATTGTTCCAGGGTTGCTACACTATCTTTAAACAGATCACTCACCCTCCCATAATCACGCTTTGCTTTGTCTAATGCATAAACAGCTTGTTGTTCCTGCGCATTTATTTCTGTGATCTTAAGTGTTGCCAACAATTGCCCTTTTGTAAAAAACTGTCCTTCATTTACCAATATTTTATCTATCACGCCACCGATCTTAAAGGATAGTTTTGCTTCATTTTCGGTAGTAAGCAACCCGGTAGCTGTTATTTCTCTTGAGAAATTTTCATTTTTAACTTCAGCTATTTTAACCGGGATCGCTTCAGTTGCATTCGGTAAAGTTTCTTTTTCAGTAGTAGCATGTTTACAGGAAGCCAATAGCAAAAAGGCTCCTGCAGCCATAACCAGATGTAGTTTTTTGTTTTTCATTTTTTAATTATTTAAGTTAAAGCCTGCGTTTGCTCTTTCAACTTCCGCTTGTTTGATTTGCAAATCGTAAAATGTTATGTTTACTTGTAATTGAGAATTTATATATTGATCTTCCGCGTCTAAAAGCTCTATATATAATGCCTGCCCCTCACTATATGATTTCAGCATATCGTTGTAATACTTTTCGGCAGAAACAAGCTGTGAGCGTGCTGCTTTATAATTATTCAGCGAAGCTGCATATGAATTTATGTTAGTACTTAGTTGCAGTTGCAGACGCTCTTCTGTATAATTTGTTTGTGATTTTAAGATATCCAGGTCTGCACGGGCCTGCTTTGTTTTATATATATTTCTTCCTGAAGCAAAAAGTGCCCAGTCCATGGTTACTCCAAAGAAGTAGTATTGTGTACCACTGTTATATTTCCAATCAAACCCTTGCGATCCGAGGTCTAAAAATGTGCTGAATTTGGGAATGAGATAGGAATGGGATAGTTTTATTGAGGTTGCTGCGATATCAGAAGCAGTATTTAGTTTCTTCAATTCTTCCCTCTTCAAAATATTGTTTGTGTCAGCCACAAATATTAATTGCGAAATTGCAAGACTCGTGTCAACCGTAACAAAGGCATCAAGTGGTTTATTGAGAAGAAAATTAAAATATGCCAAAGCATTTTTTTGGCTTTGTTGTGCAGCGATCAGGCTTGCCTGTGCCTTATTACTTTCATTCGTACTCCTGATAAGCGCAGTGCGATTGATCTTTTGATTTCTATATAATGCATTGTTGATGCGTTCACTCTCCTTTACAAGTGTTAAAGCATTCTCATAAATTTTTACAGCTGCTGCGGCCTGAGAGTATTGATAGTAAGACGTTTTAATTTGTAATACCAACTCTCGTTTATAGATATCTATTTCGATCTGCTGAAGTGATACTTGCTGGGATCTTATTTTCCGGTTGTAAAATATTTCGGCATTGATAATTGGCAATGTTGCTTGGAATTTAGCATCATAGAAATTATCGGGGTTAAATAATATGCTTTGATTTTGGACTGATGGGAAATGATTGCTGCCAGTAAGCTGATTTAACGTTGAATAAACTGGGTTTAGCAGATCCCCAATCGGCAAATTTACCGTTCTGCCGCCATCCGCCCTGTAGTAAGCAGCATTGAACCCAACAGCAGGGAAAAATAATGAC
>JABDFN010000089.1:3379-6554 GCA_013286485.1 Bacteroidota bacterium | reverse complement strand
CCCGTGTTCAACATGGTAGCGCATGATGCATCGCTTGATATTTTTGATAAGGCGGGCATTGTTGCATTACGCGAAAAAAGCGAAAAGCTGACTGCATATATGGAATTTTTGCTACATCAATTATCTGCTCTTTCATTTAATATCATCACTCCATCCAATCCAACTCAGAGAGGTTGTCAATTATCATTATTATTTAATGAAAATGGCAGAGGTATTTTTGAAAAACTGACACAAAATGGCGTAATTGCAGACTGGCGGGAACCTAATGTGATACGCATAGCACCTGTGCCGCTGTATAATACATTTGAAGATTGTTACCGTTTTTACGAAATATTAAATGGCATAGCAGGATAAAGAATGGGTGTTTTTTTTGATATAGAGCAATTACCGAAATTTCGTAATGCAGTTGTAACCATAGGCACATTTGACGGTGTGCACCAGGGACACAAAACTATATTGCAAGAGGTAGCGCGGCATGCCAAAAAAGTAAAAGGCGAAAGTGTGCTTATTACTTTTGAACCACATCCGAGGAAATTATTGTTTCCTAAGCAGCCTATACATCTTATTACGCCCTTAGATAAAAAATTACAGCTCATAGCAGCACTTGGCATTGAACATATTGTTGTCGCCCCATTTACCAAGGCTTTTTCAGAACTTACTGCAGAAGAATATATTGAATCATTCCTGGTAAAATATTTTCATCCGAACAGTATCATCATTGGTTATGATCATCATTTCGGGCATGACAGAAAAGGCAATATTGACATGCTAAAAGCATATGCCGGGAAGCACCATTTTGAAGTAGTAGAAATACCTGCACAACTTATAGAACAAGCCGCTGTAAGCTCTACCAAAATACGACAAGCACTTGAAAGGGGGCATGTAGAAGATGCAGCACATATGCTCGGGCGCAATTATACACTAACAGGAAGCGTAACAAAGGGAGCCCAACTTGGCAGGACAATCGGATATCCTACAGCAAACATAATACCTGCTGAAGCTGAACTAGTGGTACCTGCACGTGGCATTTATGCAGTGCGGGCAAAAATAAATGGCCAACAGCTAAATGGAATGATGAGCATAGGCTATAATCCAACGGTTACAGATAGTAAAGAAATAAAGATAGAGGTGAACCTGTTTGATTTTGATAAAGATATTTATGGCCAGGAAATTGAAATTGAATTTGTTGCATGGCTTAGAAAAGAGGAAAAATTCGCTTCTATTGATGAATTGAAAGCACAGTTACATAAAGACAAACAAAAAACCCTGCAAGCTTTGCATTAATTCAAGTTCAGATAACCATCTTACCCACCATCTCTTTTAATAATTCCCTATCGTTCACATTACTTTCAATACCTACAGCAGCTGTGCTGTATTTACCCAGCAACATCATGCAATATTCAATGCGGGGTAAAGGCCAGCGTTGCGCAGTATACATGATCTCCCTGACTTTAGAAGGATAAGTACCCAACGCGGCGGCGGCTTCTTTATCGCTTCTGCCTTTTAGAAAATGTGCCTGGTATAATTTATTGAAATGACTATAAAAAGAACCAATTACCAAAGGCATAGGCGATGATTTTGGATTTGCGATAAAATAAGAAAGCATGCGGTACATTTTATCTTTATCACCATTAGTAAGCGCTTCGGGAAATTCAAATACATTATACTCCCTACTGATGCCGATATATTTTTGTATTAATTCGGCAGTCAACGCTTTTTCTTGCGGAACATTGATACGTACTTTTTCTATTTCATTTGCTATACGTTGCAGATCGTTACCCAAATAAGTTGCTATGACCTGCGCTTCGCGCTCACCAATATGAAAACCAATATCTTCACCATAGCCCTCTACCCATTCGGGTATCTTCTCATCACGCAACTTATCTGAAGTAAAATAAAAGCCTTTATCCTTGGCCAGCTTCACTACTTTACCGCGTCCATCTGCTTTTTTAAAACGATGTTCTATAAGCAAAACTGTAGACGGAGAAGGATTTTCGAGGTAACCTGCCAATTCGTTGAAATCTTTGAGCAAGGCAGCATCCTTTAAAATTACTACCTGTTTATCGGCAAACATCGGGAACCGCCTGCAGGCATTTACAACATCAGCCCATTGTGCATCTTTACCATACAGTACCAATAAATTAAAATCACGTTCTGATGGCTGTAAAATATTTTCTTCGAAAAATTCTGTGACCTTATCTAAATAATAAGCTTCTTCCCCATCAATTAAATAAACAGGTGCAAATTGCCCCTTCTGTAATGACTGAAATAATTTTTTAAACTCCGCATTCATGTTTTAAAATTCCAAATCGCAAATAACAAATTCCAATGGTATCATTCCCACACTATTCCTTCGTCTTTTATGCCTTTCAGCTTCAAATATACTTTAGCCGTGGTAAGCACATCTTTTATACAATATGCACCAATACGTTGCAGGTCTTTTTGTTTCCAAAATACATCGCTTACCAGGCTACCGTCCATATCGCTTTTGGGAGAAGGTATTCCTAATACTTCCGCGAGCAAAGCTAACGAAGTATAGTTTTTATGATCACCAAACTTCCATAATTCCAACGTATCTTCTATATGCTGCACTTCCCATGGTTTTTTACCATGTAATTGCATAGGTGCGGGTAACCCTATACCGTTGATGATCATGCGACGACATAAAAACGGAATATCAAACTCCCTGATATTATGCCCGCAAAACTTAAACTGGGGATAATATTGTTCAAAACGGGCAAGCATGGTGCAAAAATCATTTAACAAATCCTTTTCATTTTCATTCGTAAGAGCCTTAAGATGCAGTTTCCAACACCCTTCCTGCTTAATAAGGCTTCCAAAACCAATACAGACAACCTTGGCAAATTCTGAGAAAATACCTGCCCTATCGTTGTAAAGGCTTGCGGGGTCTGTATTTAGCTCGGCACTACTTTTTAGGTTTTTCGCCTTCCTGTTCCATTCAGCCTGCATGCCTTCTGAGAGCGTATCATAATCGGGCGTAACTGACACAGTTTCAATATCTATGAAAAGTATGTTCTTAAGGTGTTCCATTAGCAAGCTGGCATGATTATATTTGTACCGAAATGTAAACAAAAAAAATAAACTTATGAGCGATCAGAATCAGCCTACCGATACAAATCCCCAGGCAAAACGCCGGGATGGCATGATATACCTT
>JABDFN010000089.1:0-3369 GCA_013286485.1 Bacteroidota bacterium | reverse complement strand
TATACCTTGGTATCATTGCTATTTTAGTGATCATCATTATTTTTCTGGCAGTGAGCAGACACAATGTTTCGCAGCAAAGCCAGGACATGGCAATACAGCGCGATTCTGCTGTAATTGACAAGAATAACCTTAAAAACGATTATGCTGCTGCCATTGCCAGGTTAGATGAATTGACATCTAAGAACTCGCAGATGGACAGTATGATACGCGACAAAAACGGCGAAGTGGAAAACTTAAAACGCCAGATACGCGGTATATTGAGTGACAGCCGTGCTTCTGCATCTCAACTTAAGAAAGCTAAAGAGCTTATTGATGAACTGAATGCCAAAACGAAAACTTACGAAGAACGAATAGCAGAGCTGGAAAATCAAAATAACCAGCTTACTAATCAAAATCAAGGCCTGGCTAAAGAACGGGATTCTACAGCACAGAAAAATACGGAGATCAAACAACTAGGCTCGGTATTACATGCATCTAACATACGCATGACACCATTGCATCTGAAACATGGTGGTAAAAAAGAAGTAGAAACCGGTAAAGCAAAAAAAGTGGACGTATTGAGAGTATATTTTGATATAGATGAAAACCGAATAGCTGAGAATGGCACGAAACAACTGTATTTAAAGATAACAGGACCGGACAATAGCCTTCTAAGCAATGCTGCCTACGGTTCAGGAAATACCACCCTTAGCGACGGAAGTAGTATGAATTACACTTTATTGAAGGAAATAGCCTTACAAACAGGCCAGCCTGTGAAAGACGTAACCGTAGACTGGCACCAGGAGAATGATTATAAACGCGGACAATACAATATAGAGATATATAATGGCGGTTATAAAATAGGTAGCGGTAGCGTAACTCTTAAATAAGATTTAGTAGCTTTATAGCACATTGTGTGATGTTAACAATTACATAATGTGCTATTTCTTTTTAGTTTACATGGGCTAACCTAATATTGTGCCCGATATCGTTGAGATATTGATATTATGGAAGTGTTACCAGGAAAAATACTTATAGTTGATGACGAACCGGATATAGTAGAATTTATCAGCTATAATCTAAAGAGCAAGGGTTACCTTATCGGCACAGCAAAAGACGGTTCAGAAGCCATTAGAAAAGCAAAGGATTTTCATCCTGACCTTATTCTATTAGACATTATGATGCCCAATAAAGACGGTATAGAAACACTACGCGACCTGCGAAAAATACCTGATTTTGAGGATACTGCGATCATATTTCTTACTGCAAGGAGTGATGAGAAGTCTGAAATTGAGGGCTTGAACCTGGGTGCTGATGATTATATATCAAAACCGATAAAACCTGAACTATTAGCCACTCGCATAGGGGCCGCTCTTCGCAGATTCAGAAAAGATGAAGAACAGGAACAAAAGCTAATTTTCGGAGATCTCGAGATCAATAAGACCAAGTATACAGTTACCTATAAAGGAGAAGAAATATTATTGGCAAAAAAAGAATTTGAATTGCTTTCTCTTCTTGCATCCAAACCGGGCAGGGTTTTTCTTAGAAATGAAATATTGCAAAGGGTATGGGGAACTGATGTAATTGTAGGCGACCGCACCATTGATGTTCACATCAGGAAAATACGCCAAAAAGTAGGAGTAGATCTTATTACTACTGTAAAGGGGGTAGGTTATAAATTCGAAATGGCGTAGTTTAGTCCTATGTCAGTTCTGGAAACCAAAAATTTATCTCCCAAGGCATTATCTTTTTATACCGGATTGATCATATCATTTGTCAATGCCCTTATCATAGCAATAGTACGGCCGGAAACAGGTTTATATGTTTCACTAATAGTCTTTGTACTTACCTTCATCGTCACTTATTATGTTTATTATTTCACCCTGCAACGCTTTATCTACAGGAAAATAAAGCTCATTTACAAATTCATTTACCAAACCAAGGCAACCAAAAAAGAAGAATTTTTTTACGACAATATACTTCCTCAAAAGTCGATGGATGAAGTGAGTGATGATGTGGAAAAATGGGCGATACAAAGGCGTAATGAAATAGAAATATTACAGGCCAATGAGCAATTCAGAAAAGAATTCCTGATGAATCTTGCACACGAGCTGCGCACCCCTATTTTTTCTATACAGGGGTATGTGGATACTTTATTAGGTGGTGCACTGGCGGATCCTGCTGTAAATACAAAGTTTTTGAATAATGCATCTAAAAGTATTGACCGGTTGGTGCGCCTTGTTGATGATCTTGATGAAATATCAAAACTGGAATCGGGTAAAATACCTATTATACAGGAGTCATTCGTGATACAGGACCTTGTAAAAGATGCATATGAAGAATTTTCGCTGATGGCTAAGGAGCGTAATATCCAGCTCAGTTTTAAGAAAGGAACGGAAAGGCCGCTACAAGTATATGCTGATAAACAAAAAATAAAACAAGTACTGGTGAACCTGGTAGAAAACGGATTGAAATATGGTAATGAAGGTGGTAGCATTACAACAGGTTGCTATGAAATTGATGATAACAGCATTTATGTAGAAATATCTGACGACGGCCCAGGAATTGCAGAAGAACATCTTTCCAGAATATTCGAGCGTTTTTACCGTGCCGACCGCAGCAGAAGCAGGTCTATAGGTGGCACCGGCCTGGGGCTTGCCATAGTAAAGCATATTATTGAAGCACATGGCCAAACCGTAAACGTACGAAGCAAGCCCGGCGTGGGTTCTTCATTTGGTTTCACGCTGGAGAAAGAGAAAAAAGTATAAAGCCGTCTTGTCCCTCAAACAACCGTTTGCAGGAATTTATATTACTTTTATCCTTCTGAAAATCATAAACCATGGCCAAAATAATCTGTCTGTTCTTTTGTTTTATTCTTTTTTCAAGCTGCACCAACTATGCGCAGGTAGAAATAATTTTAAGAAAGAGTTTCATAGACAGCATGAAGGACAGGGTAAGCTATACCGGTGAATTTGTATTGGTAGCTGCTCCTGAAAAACCACATCCGGCTGCCGAAGATGGGGACCTGCATATGTCTTGCCTGGAAAAAAAGATAGGTTTACCGATAGTAGCTGAAATAATGAATGCAAAAGACAATAAAGAAGCTGTAAAGTTTACACATTTTACTGCAGGCACCGACAAACAAGTTGCCATAACAGGTGTTTGGAGAATTTGGGCAGAACATACTGTAAAAGAAAAAGGTGATAATAAAATGAATTATGACCCGAAAAAACATGCACAGGGAGGCAAATATCAATTCTCAGGTACAAATCCACCACATGTTTTTGAGATACACCCTATATTACAAATAGGAGGCGTGAATTGCCTGAATACATTGGAGGAAATAGATGGCTATGATTATAAATCTCCTGAAAAAGCTTTTGCTGCATA
>JABDFN010000088.1:455-6625 GCA_013286485.1 Bacteroidota bacterium | reverse complement strand
TCAACAGCATATGCTGGTTACGGCTTCACCTGCTTATAGATACCACAGTTGCAAATCATCCATTGGCGTTGGAGATGACACATTATGGAGCAAGCGAAGTGTATATTGATGGTAAAAAAATAAAATCATGGGGAACGATAAAAGGGAAAGACAGCAGTGAATATTATAATCCCAAATACACCCCATTTATAATAAATCTCCAGACCGTCGGCATGCATATTATAGCGGTAAGATATGCCAATTATAATGCACAAAGGAACAATAAACGATACAACCAGAACATGGCCGGGTTCTTTATGGGAATTGGCGAAACTAATAATCTGATTTACTGGAGAGAGTATCAGCTAACGATCAATACTTTTATTTTCATTTTACTATTTGGCATTTTTATCACGCTATCATTCCTGCATATATTTTTATACCTCTATCATCGCAAAGTAAGGTCCAACTTATATTTCAGCATTTTCTGTTTTTCAATATCTACCATATTTTATGCAATGTTTGTACATCAAACTTCTCATTCAGTAGCATTTGAATTTGACAGTAGTTTTACCGATCTTATCATTACAGCTATTGCCTGTTCTTCATTAAGCGGACTGATAAACGAATTGTTTGGCAATAGAAAAAGCATTAGAGCTCGTATCATAAAAGTGCTTTGCATTGTTGCGTTTGCGTTAATGTTTGTATCAAAAAATGTCGGGCTTATTGCATATTTAGTATTGATCATTATAGTTTTACTGGAAGCTGTAATACTTACTATTATGGCTATTTACAAAAAAATTAAAGGAGCAAGAATAATTGGTTTTGGTATTTTATTTTTTACTCTTTTCCTGCTTTTAATGATAATATTAGCTGCATTAGGGCATGGCAATTTTGACGACAGAACAACTTCAGGAAGGGTATTTGAATTATTGTTAGCTGCAGCAGTATTAAGTATACCTGTATCTATGTCTGTATATCTTGCATGGAACTTTTCCGGTATTAACCGGGATCTGAAACTGCAATTGGAACGTGTGCAATTATTATCTGAAAAAACATTAGAGCAGGAACAGGAAAAGAAACGCATGCTGGAAACTCAGAATGAGAAACTGGAAGCAGAAGTAGTACTGCGAACAGCACAGATAGCCAAACAGCATGAAGAATTAAAATCAGAAAAGAAAAAGACCGATGACCTGCTTCACAATATATTACCGGAAGAAGTAGCTGAAGAACTAAAGCAGAAAGGCATATCGTCTGCAAAATTCTTCGACCATGTTACAGTTCTTTTTACCGATTTTGTGAACTTCACTAAAGCAGGTGAAAGAATGAGCCCCCAGGAATTGGTAGATGAACTCAATACATGTTTTAAGGAATTTGATGAGATCATCTCAAAACATAATATTGAGAAAATAAAAACTATCGGGGATGCTTATTTAGCCGTGTGCGGGCTTCCTGTTACAGATGAAGAACATGCAACGAATGTAGCTAGAGCAGCAATAGAGATCAGGCAATTCATGTTAGAGCGTAAGCATCGATTAAACGACAAGACTTTTGAAGTACGTATCGGCATCCACAGTGGCAGTGTAGTGGCTGGCATTGTTGGTGTTAAAAAATTTGCTTATGATATCTGGGGCGATACAGTAAATACAGCCGCCCGCATGGAACAAAACAGCGAACCTGGGAAGATAAATATTTCGCAAACGGCTTACGAATTGATACAAGATAAATTCAACTGTACATACCGTGGCGAGATCACAGCTAAGAACAAAGGCGAGTTGAGGATGTATTTTATTGAAGGAGCAATATGATCACTTCTTCTTTTTTGACGACTTAGCATTCACATTGAATGATGTAACTAACTGCATCCAGTAATCAAGGTTTTTTTTGTTTTTAGTTCCCTCAGCACCTACCATTACCCAGCCTTTCATAGGCTTGTCCTTGTATATCCATTCACGGCAGCCCTTTTGTTCTAACGCACCCTCATATACAGCAGGATCTATCCTGCACAACAGGTCATCGTTATGTACTTTCACACAAAATTTATCCTCCAGCATAAATACCAGTCCGCCCATTTTTTCTTTCTCATCTACTTTAGGTAGCTCTGCTAATGATTCTCTTACTCTCGCTGCTAATTTTTCATTATATGCCATATTATTGTTTTACTGTCAAAATATTTCTTTGTATTCCTTTCCACTTAGGCCTTGAAATAGCTGAGTTTTTAAACAGTTTTCTAAACTTATCCTCACTCATTTCTTCCCATTCAGCCAAAGATAAATTCAGCACTTCGTGTATAGGTGCAAAAGCAGGTTCTGTATTTGGCTTTGCAAAACGGTTCCAAGGGCATACATCCTGGCAAATATCGCAGCCAAACATCCAGCCGTCCATTTTACTGTGAAACTCAGATGGTATCATGGCATCTTTTAGTTCTATGGTCAGGTAGGAGATACAACGAGATGCATCAACAGTTGCTGCATCTACTATCGCATCGGTAGGGCATGCATCAATGCATCTTGTACAACTGCCACAGTGGTCAGTAGCAAAAGGTACATCAGCCTCTAACTGCAGATCAGTTATCAATGTTGCAATAAAAAAATAAGAACCATTATTTTTGGTAAGCAGGTTGCCATTCTTACCTATCCAACCCAGTCCGCTATTCACTGCCCAACTGCGTTCTAATACAGGCGCGCTATCTACAAACCCCCTTCCACTCACCTCGCCAATATTTGCCTTGATGAACGCCAACAATTCATTCAGTTTGTCTTTTATTACATAATGATAGTCTGTTCCGTAAGCGTACTTTGCAATATGCGGTGTATTAGTTTGTTGTTGTTCTGATGGAAAATAATTGAGCAATAATGTGATCACTGATTTTGCACCCGGTACCAATTTAGAAGGGTCTATTCTCAGATCAAAATGATTTTCCATATACTGCATAGTACCCTGGTAACCTTTGTTCAGCCATTGTTCTAATCTGCGTGCATCCTCATCAAGTTGTTTAGCAACAGCAATACCGCAGCTCATAAAGCCCAGCCTGGCGGCTTCCCTCTTAATTGTTTCAGTATTTTTATGAGCAGGTAACAACTGCATATAAATAGAACACTACAAATATTTCATTTTAAGGCGCTAGTGGGTTCTTACCGCTTAGCATAGGCACGAAGATGAAATCTCCCATTTCTTCTTCGTGCACACTACCATCTTTGTCTTTAGTAATGCGCAGCATTTTTTGGCCGCTATCATCACCTACAGGTATTACAGCAATACCTCCCGGTTTTAGCTGTGCAATTAATTTGGGTGGTATAAATGGCGCTGCTGCTGTTACTATCACTTTATCAAATGGTGCAAAGGAAGGCAAGCCCTCATAGCCATCACCATAAAAACGTTTGATGCTTGAATAGTTTTTAATAAAAAAGAACTGGCTCACGAAATCGTACAATGCTTTTTGTCTTTCTATAGTATATACCGTTGCACCCAATTCAGCTAATACACAAGCCTGGTAGGCGCTGCCTGTTCCTATCTCCAGTATCTTATCAAATTTTTTCACCTCCAGCAACTGTGTCTGGTACGCTACAGTATAGGGTTGAGAAATAGTTTGACCCGCTGTTATAGGGAAGGCTTTGTCTTCATAGGCGCGTCTTTCAAAAGCCTGATCTAAAAAGAAATGGCGAGGTATAGCTTCGGTTGCTGCCAGTACACGTTCGTCTTTTATTCCTTTTTCCTTAAGTGTTTGTACAAGCTGTTTTCTTAATCCTTTATGCAGGTAATTATCTTCTTTGGGCTTACTGTGCAACATTTTACAAAATTAGGTCAAATAGTCAAGCATTCAGAAAAGAAATTGCTGCTCCTGTTTATTTAAAGTACACCACCAGGCCGGCTGTTGTTCCCGCTTCTGTGGGTATGGCGTGCATATGAAAAGATATATCTCTCGACACGTCAAAGTTTTTTAAGTAGGCGTACACTACGGCATCGAGTATCTGCAGCACATACCCAATGCCTGTTGCAAGCACTGTTAGGTCAAGGTATTTTTTATAATCATCCTGCAATGTCTTGATATCTGTTATACTATATACGTTGCTGTATTTATCAGTATAATACGGGTTTGATATGCGGTTGATATAAGCAGTATGGTAGTCGCTGTACTTTGAATAGTTGTACTGGATAAAATAGACGGCTGTTGCTATACCTGCATATATTACAGGTATCTTCCAATATTTATGATCATAAAACTGCCCAGCACCGGGTAATAATGCAGAGTACATGCCTGCCTTTTTCGGGTTGGGTTCAAATGCTTTTTTTTGAGTGGCAACTATGGTATCTGTAGCAGTTTCGGCAGGTGCTGCCGCAACCGTATTTGTATCTACCTTTTTTAATGTAGTATCGGCAGTATTCACCTGCGCCTCGCATATTGTCACACCAAAGCATGCCAGCAATAAAACGATCTTATAAAAATATTTCCGCATTGATACCCAATAAACTTTGCAAAAGTAAATAAAAAGTCCCGCCGAAGCAGGACTTTTATATCCAATTATTTATCAGCTCATTCCCGCATTATTTCATCCCTGTCTTCATGTCCACACCTGAGTGTTGCATTTCCATATCATTAATAATATTCACCACTTCGTTCAGGTAAATATCTTTTTTCAAATTCTTGATCCAGTCAGTATTACGCTTTGTTAAAGCACTGTCTGAACTGATACGTTCTTTATCTTCTTTTGTGTTGAATATCTCATAAGGCGTTGTAGCCTTTTGCAGGTCTTCCAGTTTTTTAGCAAGCGCGTTATTATCATCTATTTCTTTACGGTACTTCACTTCATTCAGCGGGTAGCTATTATCTTCCTGTTCTTTTTTAATGTGTGCTCCGTTCTCTTCAATTATTTTAAAGCCCGGATTATTGTCAATCCTGCTTTTGCTGAGCATAGCCAGTTTAGCAGCATCTACAGGGTTAGGAACTATTTTATACGGAGCAGGCGGTATCTCATCCCATTTCAAAGCAGATTTTTCATGACGTTCTCCCTCATCTGTCATTTCATACGGATTAGGTAATATAATATCAGGTGTTACACCTCTTAGTTGTGTAGAACCGCCATTGATACGATAAAATTTCTGTATGGTAATTTTTAATGCGCCTATAGAGCCTATGCCATCGTCATCCTGGCTATTGTTCTTTAAGGTAGTATTTCCAGTTTTACCACTAGACGTGCTTCCATTATTATCAAACTTCAATTTCATACGAGTAGGAATATCCAAATACTCATCCAATGAAATTATTTTTTGTACAGAGCCCTTACCATATGTAGTAGTACCTACAATTATCGCACGTTTATAATCCTGCATAGCAGCAGCCATTATCTCGCTTGCCGATGCGCTTTCCTGGTTCACCATTATAGCCATAGGGCCATCGTAAATAGTGCCATTATCATTATCGGGTAGCATCATAGGTCCTGCGTCGCTGCTCTTTACCTGCACTATTGGGCCATGATCTATGAACAAGCCAGCCATATCCACTACATCTGTCAGCGAACCACCTGTATTCATGCGCAGGTCTAGTATGATACCTTTTACACCTTCAGCTTTCAGCTTCAATACTTCCTTCTTTACATCTTCAGAACAACGACGGCCGTTAATGTGCTGGAAATCAGAATAAAATTCGGGCAACAATATATAACCTACCGGCCCGTCTTTACTATTGATAATAACAGATTTTGCAAATTTACCTTCCTCCTGTACCTGTCCGCGTATTATTGGTATCACTTTAATAGCGCCACTCATTTGCTTTACTGTTAGTCTTACTTCTGTTCCATTTTTACCACGTATCAGATTTACCACATCCGCAATATCCCAGCCTTCCACATCCACAGGTTCAGCACTTCCTTGCCCAACTTTCAATATCAGGTCATTCACCTTCAGTTCACCTTGTTTATAACAAGGACTTCCGGGTAATATCTCTATTATTTTTATTCTATCTCCCGGGCTAAGTACAGCACCAATACCAAAAAATGTACCCGACATTTCTTCGTCAAAGCTTCGCTTCTCCTTTGGCGGGAAATAATCTGTATGTGGATCTTCGCTTTGTGTAATGGTATTCATATACATTGTAAAGCGGTCGCTCTCTTTTATTTTATGCAAGCGTTTAAAATAGGCATCTTCCGTCTTCCGTTTTTTCTGTAAAAGAGGAAGGCTATCCAATGAAAATC
>JABDFN010000088.1:0-445 GCA_013286485.1 Bacteroidota bacterium | reverse complement strand
AAGCGTTTAAAATAGGCATCGTTATTCTTCTTTGTTTTTTCGCGCGCCTCTGCTTCCAATTGTGCATCTGTTTTTATCACATGCAGGCTGGTGTCTTTATTTTCCTTGCGTTTATCCTGGTCGTTTTTCAGATCCACGTATTTGGTAAGCTCACTATATTTCAGATAGCTATACCAGCGCTGTTTAACACCATTTGAATCAGGTGCATAAGGCAATTTATCGCCATATAATTGCACTTCATCATCACCGGTAAACGTAAAGGGCCTCTTCAAAATTTCATTACAATATCTTTCGGCGTTTTTTTCTTTTAAATATGCAGGCGACCCTACTACCGAAGAGCGTGAGGTGTTGATTATGCAGACAACCATGAAGGCCATAAAGGAGCAACATTTTGCTCCCCGTGCGGTGAATGATACGTTCTCCTCTATGATCTATAATAAGTTGC
>JABDFN010000087.1:3245-6812 GCA_013286485.1 Bacteroidota bacterium | reverse complement strand
CCCATTGCCAGGCTTTTACGCAAGTCAGATTCAGCTTCGTCCAGGTTTTCATTCATCGTAGAAAAATTAGCGCGAAGCATATAATAAGTGCTGCGTATAGGTTTATAAAGCAGGTTTGGGTATTTCACTTTATCAAGCAACTTCTTGGCCCCCTCCATATCTCCATTTTCAATATAGCCCTGAATAAGGGTCATTGGTCCCAGCATAAAATAAGCCAGTACAAATACAACAGATATTAAAAAGGGAATCCACGCTACCCACCAGGTTACTTTAAAACCCAGCCAAAATCCTAATAATAGTAACAGCACTGCAAGGGGTAAACGGTAAGCAACTATAAATCGGCGAAAAGTATTCATATTTTAAAATTGGTGTGCAAAGATAGGCCTTTACAGAATGATTTAATAAGTTATAAAATACAATATGACATGCATTACCAAACCATAAAATAAATATAACTACTACATTTGCTCTGTCTATGCACCAACTCCACCGTTTTGTCATTCATTATGACCATAGTATATGGTACAGGATTAATGTATTGTGGCAAAACAGCTTTCTGGATACAATTGCGCCGTATTTAAGGGACCAGTGGTTTTGGACGCCCTTGTATTTATTCTTGCTCATTTTTATGCCTTCCAATTTTGGTAAAAGAGGTTGGCTGTGGTGCCTGGCATTTTTGCTATGTTTTGCAATAGGCGACCAGGTAAGCGCTCATTTAATAAAACCATTTGTGCATAGACTGCGGCCGTGTAATGACCCGGGACTGATCAATATGATCCACCTGTTAGTACCTTGTGGAAGTGGATATAGTTTTCCATCCTCACATGCCACCAACCATTTTGCGCTTGGCATATTTAGTGCCATTACTTTACAGAAAAAGGCAATGTGGGTATGGCCAGTTGCATTACTTTGGGCAAGCGCTATATCCTACTCACAGGTATATGTAGGTGTTCATTTCCCCTTAGATATCTTTTGCGGAGGTATTATAGGCGTAGCTATTGGCTGCCTGGTAGGATGGATATTCAACCGTCGTTTTAGATTAAAATAATCTATTTTTTGGTGCTGATATATTCTTCTAGTTTTTGTTTAGTACTGCTGAAAGTGAATTTGTTTTCCAGTTCCATATAATGATCCTTATCTGTAGTATTCGGATATATCCATTCAGCAAATTCAAGACGGGTAGTTTCAAAATTCAGCCAGCCCATCATAGTTGAAACTTGCGCTGTTGTAACAGCCTTACCTTTTAAAGTTGATTTCATTTTTTTCATTTTATCAGTATCTGTCAGCTTATCAGATACTTTTTTACCCAGCTTTGTTACCTCATCATCCCCTATGGCGCTGGCGTTATCTGCTGGTATGTTTGGCGTAGTATCTACCGGCGTTATCTTGCGTTTAGGCCCAAAATACACATCGTCCGTATTATTGGGCGCATTCGATTGCATATCTGCCTTGTCAGTATAAGTATTAATATTTCCGGTATTTGCATCTACTACACAAGTAGTCACCTCATTCGTGTGCGTTTTTACTTTTCCTTCAAATATCATGTTTCTGAAACGACGCCCACGTTGTTCACCTGAATATGCAAATACCTGTATAAAATGCTTCCCGGGAGGTAAATCACCTATCATCAGGCTTTTACTATGCTTATTATAATACCTGTTATCAACAGATACCTGTATCATAATATGATCGGTGGTTGTAACACGAAGCATACTTTGAGCATTTGCCTGCAAAGCAGCAAAAAAAATGCATATAAGAAATAGTATTTTTTTCATAATAGCGCTATACGTCCTTATCAATATTAGGACTAATGTTTTAAAAACAAGTTTAATGCCAATTATATTTAAGACGACATTAACATAGCACAAAGTATACCTGCAGACACAGCCGCATTTAGCGATTCAGCCCCACCTTTACCAGGTATCGTTATCTTACGTACTTTTTCTTTTAATAAGTCCGGGGATATCCCTTTTGATTCGTTTCCTATCAACAATATTGCTGTTTTAAGTTTTTTGATATTCATAATATTTTCTCCGTCAAGTGTGGCTGCTAGTATGGGCGCTTTTGAATTAGCTATAAATTGCTCCAGATCCGTTTCATATAAATGCACTCTTAGGTGCCCCCCCATTGCAGCTTGCACCACTTTAGGATTATAAAAATCAACACAATTTGCAGATGCAATTACATATTTTATTCCAAACCAGTCTGCTATGCGAATAATAGAGCCCATGTTACCAGGGTCCTGTATATTATCTAAAGCAATGCACCACTCCTCCATAATTGGAAGTTCTTCCGTTTTAGGAGCAGCAACTACCAACAACACATTATTAGGTGTTTGAAGATTGGAAATAGCCTGCAGTTCAGATTCACTAACGGTATGTACAGTTGCTTCACTGTGCTTGCTGATAAGGGAATTATTTACATTTATCCAGTACTCGGTAGCTACAATCATTTTTATATGAGCAGCCGAATTAAGCCATTCTGACGCTATTTTTTCACCTTCCGCAATAAAAACACTATATTCCTTTCTGAATTTTTGCTGTGTTAACGAGCGAATATATTTATTTTGTGCTTTAGATAACATCGGTGCAAAGCTATACTAATTGTCCATACATTGAATGAAGAACAGAATCGACAGCCATAGAAATAAAGCATTCTGTGCACTCTTTTTATTGTCTACCTTTTTATGGACAAGCTGTAATTTTACCAAAAATGTTCCCAAAGGGCAATACTTGCTCCGCTCTAATACACTTAAAATAAAATCTGACGTACTCTTAACAAGACAGGGGGAACTTAAAGACAATATAGAACGCTTACTTATACAAAAACCCAACTACTATACCGGCATTCCCCTCATTCATGTTCCTACAAAACTTATATTATACAACATCAACCCTGCTAAGTATGAAAAAAATACAGAAAACTTTCAGCTTAAATCAAAGACCGTAGAAAGACCTGTAATATATGACAGTTCGGCTCTTGAGAAATCAGCCCAAAACATCAGAAATTATTTATTGAACCAGGGATACTATTACGCAAAAGTGACAGATACAGTTCATTTTAAAAAGAACCGTGCATATGTTACATACAAAATAAATACAGGCGCCAGCTATATCATCAATAAAGTAGATTTCGTATCAGGTATTGAAGACAGCACCATACGCAACATTATACAGGATGACATTGACAACACTGTATTAAGGAAGGGTACTCCATTCACTACTGGCTTAGTGGATGAAGAACGCAGCCGCATAACTGCTCTATTGAGAGACAATGGCTATTACAAATTCACACAGGATAATATTTCATGCGAGCTTGATACTGTTAAAAAAACGCTGTTCCAGAATGCCGACAACCCTATAGAAGGTGCAATCAATTTTATTTTAACACAGCAAAAAAAGAAACGACCTACGTGTGATATAAAGGTTATTATCAGCAAAGAGGATGAACCTGACGCTTTTAAAAGATATGGCATCAGTAAAGTGGAGATATATCCCGATTATACCGGCTCCAGTAATTTTAATGAGAACGACATGATCGTGAAAGAGATAAGCGGACTTGTTATAA
>JABDFN010000087.1:0-3235 GCA_013286485.1 Bacteroidota bacterium | reverse complement strand
TTATAAAATACCATAATTATTATGTAAGTGATAAGGTTATTTTAAAGCATACCTATATCTTTCCAAACGTCTATTACTCGCAATCTGATTATGATAATACTATTAACCAGTTGAACGGCCTCGGCATATTTCAATACGTCCGCATTAGCTTTAAGCCAGACAGTGCACGTGATAATTTCCTGGTATGCAGAATAGAAATGACCAAAAGCAAGAAACAATATTTTGCACAGAGTATAGAGTTTTCAAACGGCTCTAATTATGCATTTGGCACTGCATTAACAAGTACATTCAGGGATATCAATCTTGCCAAGGGTGCAAATTTGCTTACGCTTACTGCAAATGGCGGAATAGAAATGCCATATTATGATACTATCGGGCACAATTTTTTTCAACATTTTCAGATCCTCACAAAGTATTACGGTGCCAATGCAAGTATTGATTTTCCTAAATTTATTGCACCGTTTTCTGATCGCAGTTTCTCTAATACCAATGTTCCGCATACAGTTGTAAGTATTGGTTCTAATTTACTTGATCGTATAGATTATTTTACGTTAGTAAATAATAACGCATCTTTTTCATATACCTGGAAAGAGTCCCCAACAAAAAACTGGACATTATCTCCTGCATTCGTCAATATTATTCGCCTGCCGACAATATCGCCTGCATTTCAGCTAAGACTCAACGGCAACGAGTTCTTACAGAACAGCTATAAAGAGAATTTTATTGAGGGTGAAAATATTTCTTTCACTTTTACTGACCAGGTAAAAAAGGGTGGCCGCAACTATTCCTATGCACGACTTAGTTTTGAAGAAGCAGGTGGACTCTTAGGTGGTGTAAGAAAAATTGTTGAAGCGCTGAACGATAGTATCAGCCAGTATGCACAATACACCAAGTTCGACTTTGACGGACAGCACCAATTTACTTATCGCCATTCCAAATTGGCTTTTCGTTTTACAGGCGGCATTGGCTTGCCTTACGGACAATCCACTACCTTACCCTACATTAAACAATATTTTGTGGGAGGCCCATATAGCCTCAGAGGGTGGCGGGTTCGCACGCTTGGGCCAGGCAGTTCGCTGGACACATCCGGCAGCAGTTTTATAGACAGGACTGGTGATATTAAACTGGAGCTGAACAACGAATTCAGGTTTGACATTGCCAGCCTTTTTGCCGGATACATAAAAATGGATGGCGCTCTTTTTGCCGATGCCGGCAACATATGGTTGGCAAGAAAATCTCCGGATTACCCCGGAGGGGAATTGAATATATCTACTTTCGGACAGGATATTGCTGCTGATGTGGGCGTGGGTGCACGCTTCGAGATAGCCACCTTTATCGTTTTGCGCCTTGATCTGGGCATGCCGGTAAAAGAGCCTTATGTATTGACCAATGGAGGCTGGGTGATAAGAAACATAGACTTCTCCAGCCCCAATTGGCGGGCTAATAACCTGATACTCAACATTGCTTTGGGTTATCCTTTCTGATAATACATAGTTGTTTTGGCGCCCCAGAGGGCATTTATTACCTTTGTTTTTTATGCGTAATATCAAGATCATAGAAGTAAGATCGGAAATAGGAGCGGGAACAAGGGGGGCAAGCCTGGGTATAGAAGCGATTAAAATAGCCGCTCTTGACTTTATGAGCAGCTTTTTTGTGCATTTCCCATCTGAGAACCTACCTGACGAAAACAAGTTGTTATATGAACCTGTAGCCTCGCCATATGCCAAGCGCATACAAGGTGTTCTTACCATGTATGAGCGGGTTTCTAAAAGTGTAGCCGAGACAATAAAATCCGGATTGTTCCCAGTGATACTTGCGGGTGACCATAGCTCTTCAGGGGCAACGATAGCAGGCATAAAAATGGCAAGACCTAAACGCAGGCTGGGTGTAATATGGATAGATGCCCATGCCGATATGCATTCTCCATACACTACCCCATCTGGCAATATGCATGGCATGCCGCTTTCTGTAGCACTGGGTGAAGATAATATTGAGAACAAAGTGCATGACCCGGACCCAAAAACTGTGGAACTTTGGGACAAACTGAAACATGTAGGTAAAATACAACCCAAGATATTGCCAGAAGATATTGTATTCATTTCGCTAAGGGATTTTGAAAGGGAGGAAGAACACTTGATAAAGAAGTACGGGATGAAAGTGATAACGGTTGCAGAACTGCGCCGTAAAGGTGTGGAACAAATAGCGAGGCAAACATTTATGCACCTGAGCAATTGTGATGATATTTATGTGTCATTTGACGTGGATAGCCTGGACAGTTCCATATCGAGGGGGACAGGGACACCTGTGAGCAACGGGCTGCGTGAACGTGAGGCAGAAGACCTGATAGCGAGCTTTATGCAGAACCATAAAATATGCTGTTTTGAAATTGCTGAAGTAAACCCAACATTGGACAAAGAGAACTTAATGGCTGAAATGGCTTTTCATATTTTGCAACGCAGTGTGAACCTGCTATTGATGAACTAATTATTTAGAAGTGATCTCGAATCGCATAGGCCTGCCATTAGTAACAATAGCCCCTTTACCATAATTGATGGATATATTGTCAAAATAGAGTGTATCCCCCACTTTTAATCGATCATAAATGGCCGCAGCAGCATCTGTTGTCAGCGTATCTCCGTTACAATATTCTGCATCATAGTCAGTGAGCCACATAAGATTAGCCATAGAATCTGTGTACAATCTCAACTCGGCATAAGTAAATAAAAAGCCATCTATCGGGTAAGTATGCCCAGCGGAATCTTTTGCTACTATGCCCTGCTTAATGAGAGAATCGAAAAGGGAACGGGAAATATTGCCACCGTTAATACGTGTGTGCCCGAGGTAAACGGGTGTTTCTTTCTTCTTTTTTGTTGTATCCCCCTTTCCGTTATCAGATACCGCGACTTTAGGCTGCGCCCATAAAGATACTGCCAGGCAAAACCCAAACACAACCAACACTATTTTATAACCGGGTTTCATTTTACATTTATCGATTTGGCTAAAGCCTGTCTTGTTTTTTTATAGCTACCGGACCTAAAGGTCTGGACAATTAAATCATTATAATAAACTCAAGCTCTCTTCTATTGTTTTTATTTTAGCTAATGCGTCTGCCTGCTTTTTACGTTCTACTTCTATCACATCCGGTTTTGCATTTTGTACAAAACGCTCATTGCCCAGTTTCTTTTCTACACTTTGCAAAAATCCTTTCAGGTAGTCCAGTTCTTTTATCATCTGG
>JABDFN010000086.1 GCA_013286485.1 Bacteroidota bacterium | reverse complement strand
TTATGAACCAATAATTCAGCCTCTTCTTCTTCTTTTGCACGTACCGCATACGTACCAAATTTATATATTGATTGTGGCGTAAGGCCCAAATGCCCCATTACAGGAACACCTGCGCTAATAATTCGCTTTATTGAGTCGGCCACTTCTTCACCACCTTCTAATTTAATAGCGTGCGCACCTGTTTCTTTCATTATCCTGATAGAAGTGTTCAGCGCTTCTTTACTATTTCCCTGGTAGCTGCCAAAAGGAAGATCTACAACAACCAAACAGCGGTTTATAGCCCGCACCACACTTTGTGCATGATATATCATCTGGTCAACTGTAATAGGCAAAGTAGTTTCGTGACCTGCCATTACGTTGGATGCAGAATCACCGACCAACAGCACATCGATACCTGCATCGTCAAAAATGCGAGCCATAGAAAAGTCGTATGCAGTGAGCATGCTTATCTTTTCTCCATGCTGCTTCATTCTTTGCAGTGTATGTGTGGTGACGCGTTTTATTTCTTCTCCTTGTATGGTCATACCTAAACCCCAGCGGGGCTATTTTGAAAAATGTAAAATTAACTAAAACAGTTTATATAAATATTCTATTTGCTATTTGCAACGCTTCATTAAATGCCTGCCTGTCAATGTGTAGTGATATCTTATTAGCATCACACCAACCTACAATATTTTCTGTGGCAATGTTACCTACCAATTCATCTTCCGCCATAGGACAGCCCCCTATGCCTTTTAAAGCACTATCAAATCTGAGGCAACCATTACCGTATGCTGTTTGTATTTTTTCTTCCCACTTATCGGGTGTGGAATGAAAATGTGCGCCTATATGAACGTCTTTAAACTCGGGAACAAGATTTTTGTAGATATACTCGATCGTTGCAGGCTTTGCAATACCCACTGTATCTGCCATAGCAATTGTTTTTATTCCCAGTTTCGTGAGTTTACCCACCCAATCAATTGCAACTTCAGCGTTATAGGGATCTCCATATGGATTGCCAAAGCCCATAGATATATAAATAACCAGTTCCTTATTATGGTTAATACATAAAGTCTGTATTTCTTCTACCTGTTTCAATGACTCAGCAATAGTTTTGTTTGTATTGCGTAACTGAAATGTCTCTGAAATAGAAAAAGGGAAACCCAGGTAACTGATCTCATCATATTGTATGGTATCTTCGGCGCCACGTGTATTAGCAATAATAGCCAATAGCTTTGTTTTGGTTTTACTTAGGTCCAACTGAGGAATTACTTCTTTGGTATCTGCCAACTGAGGAATGGCTTTTGCTGAAACAAATGAACCAAAATCAAGCACATCAAAACCAATCTTTAAGAGGGCATTTAAATATTTCACTTTTTCTTGCGTAGGAATAAAATGCCCCCAGCCCTGCATTGCATCACGCGGACATTCGACCAGTGTTATTGCTTTTGTCATGCAGTGTTTAATTAAAAGTCATTTATCATTTCAAGGAATCTATTCATGCCCTTTATCTTTTCCCCATCTATGTAATACTTAATATTATCAGTAAAATAGGTATTCAAATCATAGTAAGGAAATGATGTTTCTGCCACTATTTTATCAATATGTTTTAACCCCTCTGCATTTGCCTGATTAAAGGTCTGTAAAAAGTCTTCGGGTAATTCAGTATTAGTTACCCAAGCAGCAAACACAAAATCCAAACCTGTGTATTCCTTCCACGCAGTAGCGAGGTCATAAATATAATTAAAATTAGTGCGTTGCACTAAAGCCCTATCTCCGATAATTACTCCCGCTGTAGTGCCGTTTATATATTCTATATAGTTTTCAGTGGCATTCTTAAATTCAACATTCTTCTTCCAATATTTTTCAAGTAATAATTGTGCAAGCCGCACTGAGGTACGCGATTGATAATCGAGATAAACAGTTTTTATTTCATCCATTGGCACGTGACTAAACAGTGCTACAGATGCAACATTACCATCGGACGCTATACCATAGTCACTCACAATACGTGCATTTTTGATAGATGGAATGGCAGCAACGGGCAGTAATGCCAAATCTATACTCCCCTCCTGTAAACTTTTTGCGAGCTGAGAGGGGTAATTAAGCAATAGTTCCATTTCATTTATTATCGGGCTTCGCTCAATACCGTATAATAAAGGTTTAGTATTTAAATAACTTACCGCCGCAACTTTTATTTTGGAACCCAAGTGCCTATTTTTGGGCGCAAAGATAAGGCCTTCGTTATAAGCTTTAAATAATGACTAATAAGTAAATATGATATATAGCTGATATGGAACTCATAATATATACTGATGGGTCTGCAAGGGGAAACCCAGGTCCGGGTGGCTATGGGGCTATCTTGCTATGGGGCAAAGCAAGAAAAGAACTATCGCAAGGGTATAGAAAAACCACTAATAACCGGATGGAATTAATGGCAGTGATAGCTGCTTTACAAGCGCTGAAAAAAAGCAATGTACACATTACTATATATAGTGATTCATCTTATGTTGTGAATGCAATAGAAAAAGGATGGTTGTTTGGTTGGGAGAAAAAAGGGTTTAAAGACAAAAAAAATGTTGACCTATGGAAAATATTTTTGCAATACTATAAGCTACACAAAATAAAATTTGTATGGGTGAAAGGGCATGCTGATAACCCAATGAATAACCGCTGCGACGAACTTGCAACGGCAGCAGCAGATAGCGGCAACTGGCTTATAGATGAGGGGTTTGAGAAGAATACAGATGACCAATTACTATAGCACAGTACCCGGTTTGCCATGTTTTGAATCGAGCCATACATTGTCCAGGTTCCATTCCAATTGTTCTTTAAATGCTTCTCTTCTTACCTGGCAATCTGCCAGTGCACAAAGTTTGCATGAATATGGCATACATGCGTCCAAATGAATGAATAATTCTACTTTATTGCCGAAGTGCTCGCGTACCATATCTTCAAGCAGGTGAATTTCTTTTTCAGCATCTACAACACGGTAATACCAGGGCAAGGTCATGTGCATATCTATATGTAATACCTCTCCATATTGTATGACACGCAGGTTATGCAGATCTATCCAATTGGGTTTTCTTTTTTGCTGTAGTAATTGTACCACTTCTTTCAGCAGGCCTTCATCAGCTTCATCCATAATGCCACCAATAGAGCGCCTGAGCACCTTGTAACCCGTAACAATAATTACAATTGCAAATATTAAGGCTACGACACTATCTAACCATAATATGCCTGTAAAATAAACTACCGCAAGACCGATAGCTATACCCAATGTAGAATATCCATCGGACAGTAAATGCCTGCCTGCGGATTCTACAATAATTGAACGATTTTTTTTGCCATTATTAACTGCATACATTCCAAATACAAAATTCAAGGCGCCAGTGCCAATAACAAGCCAAATACCAGTATCCAGTCTATGTATAGGACGCAATTCTATAAATCGTGCAACCGCTTCATAGATAATAAATAAGCCTGCTATAAAAATTAAAGCACCTTCTACTGCAGATGAAATGAACTGAGCTTTGCCATGACCATATGGGTGATTTGTATCTCTTGGACGGGATGCTAATATAATGCTATACAAGCCAATAAAGCCTGTCACTACATTTACTGTACTCTCTAAAGCGTCTGTAAGAATAGCAACTGAATGGGTAATGTAATACGCCCATATTTTACCTAGAAAAAGTATAACAGAAACAAGCGCTATATACCGCTGTATGCGTATGGGATTCTGATTCATTGCCGGGTAAAGATAAAATTAGATTATTATGGCTCAAAATAACTTTCGTACTGCACTTCCACTCCACCCCCCTAACCCGCCAATCAAGCCACCAATAAGCACAGTAACCAAGATAAATAAAGAGTAGCCGGGCAAATGAAATAAACCTGCCATTCTTTGAGAAAGAATATGATGATTGGGAATATCTTTAAATAGACTAATTGTTAGCCAAAGTATGGCAACACCCCAAAAGCCTGCCCAAAAGGCTTTTCCCGGTTTTAGTTTAAATAAAAAAGTTACGAGGAAACATACAATTGCAATACTCCACCATGAGAAATAATATTCTGCCAGCAGGCAAAAGAAAGCAATGATCAATATGGAAATAAATGAGCGCATGGTTATGGTTCTATACTCCAGGTATACTTTATTTTAGAATTACTTTGTTTGGGTACATTTGGCAAGAACAGCAAACGATAATATTCTCCTTTTACCCAATTATTTATAAAATCATCATAGTACCTGCTTCCGGGATTACCCGATTGTCCACCGGGATATACACCATAGGCTTCTATATCCTTACTCATTTGGACAACCATCCGCCATGAAGGACCATGGTCACTTGTAGCAGCATTGATCACATTATTCCAACCACCTATCTGCAGATCTGTATAACTAAATGGCATGAGTTTGGCAAGATGTTTAACAGTAGTATTTTTTACATTATACCATTCTTTGTTCTTTATTTTCGACAAACTGTCTGCACATTCTTCTAAACTGTGGTTGATAGCGGCTTTGCAATTACCAGCAAATACAGAATCACATACCATTAGCTGCATTGTTCTTTCATTTAGCGGATATAAACCACTCTTACCTACATCATGCCATATTTCTTCATTCATATAATACCACCAAACCTGAAAATAAGAAGCGGCTTTACTATCTGCAGCCAAATCATAATTCCATTTCTTTAATTCTTTCAACATATCTTTTTCTTTGTTCTCATTTTCAGACGTAATATATTCTAACATGACAGGCAATATGTTTGACGCCAATACAGAGTACACATCGTTTTGAATATGAAACATATCCTGCACAGTTGCAGCATGCAGCGAGTCTAATAAACAGTTAATACGCCACGCACGCAATTCTATAAAATTGCCATTGTACCAATATGGATATGTAGTATCTGTTACCGTTTGGTTAGCTGATGCGAGGTAGCCTTGTAAGGGATTTATGCAATGCGGGTTCTCATTCATTGGTATATCACTGCCCCATAATGTTTTACTGGTTGTGCCATCCATTACATACTTGCCCTGATCTTTCCATTTATTAATAAACTGACCCTGCCCCCACAAAGCAATATTACCGGCCTTATCGGCATAGATCATGTTTTGCGCAGGGCATTCAAAATGCTGAATGGCGTCTGTAAATTCTATATAAGTTCTTGCGCGATTCAGCAAATAAATGGCAAGCAATTCATTTGTACCCCTATGCGCCATCCAACACATAGCTACAGGTGCTTTTATTCCTTTATCATCGTAAAAATGTTCATCGTATGATACAGGGCCATGAATCGTATAATTCACAGCTTCGGAGAAAGTGTCTTTATCTTTTATTGCGATCCGCTCTACCCGTTTAGTAAAAGGCAGTTGCTTACCGTCGAACAAGTACGTATTGTTATTGTTTGTTTTAAGTAAATAAAAGTCTTTTACATCTCTGTAGTTATTTGTCAAACCCCAGGACATACTATCGTTAAAGCCAATGATAATACCCGGAGCTCCCGGCAATGACACACCATATACATTTATACCCGGGGCCTGCATCTGCATCTCATACCAAAGCGAAGGAAGATTGAGACCCAAATGGGGATCGTTACATAATATAGCAGCACCAGCTTTTGTACGCGCACCACTCAGCGCCCAGTTATTGCTGCCAATACCTGTTTGTCTTGTATCGCTTTGATCATTTTTGAAGGCTATTACATTAGAAATTTTAGGGAATAAACTGTCGGCGCTTGCAGGTGGCTGAGGTATTTTTAAAATAGCGGGTTCGTAGGTAGTACCTTCAGGAATTACAGGGTCGGTACCCGGAAAATGTTCAGGAAATAAGCTATCTAAAGTTTTAGATGGCAATGTTTCTCTTAAAATGCTCAATGCAACATCATCTGTTTTACCTGTGAGGTCATCAGCCATGTATTTCAACAATAAAGCTGTTTTCAGGTTTGTCCATCGTTCAGGGGCAAAACCCATTAGTTTATACTCAAGGGGATAATTATGATAACATAAAGTAGCAATATAGTCGTTCACACCTTCTGTATAAGCATCTACCATCCCTTTTGTCCTCGGGTCATGTTCCATTGCTTTTAAAGAATTCTCAGCAGCAAACACCATACCCTTCCTTCTTTGTGTACGATCATACTTCAAAGTTTTTTCACCGAGCATTTCACTTATACGACCAGCAGCAGCTCTTGTTTGAATATCCATTTGCCAGAGCCTGAAATAAGCATGTATATATCCCTGTGTCCAATACAGATCATGATCGTTATTGGCATGTATGTGAGCAACCATTCGATTATCAAACCATACAGTTACGCCAGATATTAATTGAGATGATTTAAAGGAAGATGAAAAATTCTTGTGGAATGGCTCGGCACTCGTCCAGCAGCCATTTACAGGGTCGAGTAATTTACCTATGGCAGGTAGTGTGCCAATAGGGTTGTTTAATAAATAGATAATGGCAACTGTAATGAGTATAAAAACAAGTGCACGCAATACGCGCATGTATAAAAGTTTTAATAAAACTACACAAATCCATTCATACTACATAGGCAATTCTACTTCGTAGGTTTTCCCACTTTTAACAGTAAGTGAATGATTGCGAAGCCAAGGATTCAGCAATTTCAACATCTTGTAGGTACTGCCATTTTCTTTGGCAAAAGCGGCCAAGTCTGTAACTGTTGAACTGATAGTTATCTTTTTAGTAGGAATTGGTTTATACTCATCTGATACATCTACCATATAACCATAACTGCGGGCATGGCTTAATAAATATTTTAATGCCAATATGCGAAATACATATCTATTGGTTTCTTCCGGGAAAGCAAGATCATAATAATATTTAGTGCCCTGATAATCACTGAAATTGGTATAACCTCCTTGCCCGCAATCATATGATGCCGCAGCTGCTGTCCAGCTACCAAATTTCTGATAAGAGTCTTTGAAATATTTGCATGCCGCTTCTGTTGATTTATAGATACTATATCGTTCATCTACCTCATCATTTATTTCCAATCCGTATTTAGGCCCTGTGCCAGGCATGAATTGCCAAAAGCTTGCAGCTCC
>JABDFN010000085.1 GCA_013286485.1 Bacteroidota bacterium | reverse complement strand
GTCTACTACAGCAGTTAGAGATAATTCAGGCAATGTATATATCGCCGGTTACACATCCAGCATATCAAGTATAGCTACTACAGGAGCGCACCAAACCGTATACGGTGGAGGTACCTATGATTGCTTCATAGCAAAATATAATTCATCAGGAACACTTACATGGGGTACTTATTTTGGGGGCAGTGGTACTGATGCCATACAAGACATAGCTTATGATGGTACCAACCTATATGTTACCGGATATACATCGAGCGTAACAAGCAGCGGGATGGCAACTAAAACTGCTTATGACACTACCTATCATGGAGGGTCTACAGGGTTTGGAACAGGAGACGCTTTTCTTGCAAAATTTAGCACAGACGATACTCTTTTGTGGTCAACATATTATGGCGGTCCGCATTCTGATGGCGGTTATGGTGTAGCCTGCGATAAAAACGGGAATGTGTACATGTGCGGCCTGACCAGTTCTGCAACAGTAATGGCGACAAGTAATGGTTATGACACATCATTCGGAGGTGGAACAGATATATTCCTGGCAAAATTCACTTCATCCGGATCCAGAACATGGGCTACTTATTATGGTGACACAGGAATAGACCAAGCATATGCTATTACAGTTGATGCTGCAGGTAATCCATACATTATCGGGAACTCAACCAGTCCCGGATTAGCAAGTAGCGGGGCTCATCAAACAACATTTACAACAGGAGGATTTGGAACTGTTCAAAGCGCCTTAATAGTAAAATTTGACGGGTCAACAGGAACACGCAGATGGGCAACCTATTATGGTGATGGTGGCTCATACGGTTATAGCATAGCAATTGATACCGTGAATAATTTATACTTTGCGGGATACACTTTTTCAAATAGCAATATAGCATCGCCCAATGCCTATCAAACAAGTATAGGTGGTGGATTTGGCGATATATTTCTTTCTAAATTTGATACCTCAGGGGTGCGTAAATGGGGGACTTATTACGGAGGAAACGGATTTGATTATAACAATGGCGGCATGACATTTGACGCATGGGGCAATGTAATATTTACTGGCAATACTAGCAGCAATAATGCTATAGCAATTGTTGGAATAAATACGGCAAGTGCAGCCCAACCAGCCTTCAATAAAGGCAAGGATATTATTCTAACTAAGTTTGACCCTTTAGGAAGACTTTTATGGGGCACTTATTGGGGCGGACAACGCGATGATGAAGGCAAGGGCGTTGCCTATGTTGCGAGTGAAGACGCTATATATGTAAGTGGTTTTACCAGCAGTGCAGATTCATTCACCAGTTATGGTTATGATACTACATTTGGAACTACACATCTCGGTTCATGGGACGCATTTATATTTAAACTGAATCCTGATACTTTTGTTGTCATCAATCAACCATATATAGATACTTTATTGTGCCCAGGAAGTATATGGAATGTAAGTTACACAGCAAGTCATGCTTTTAATTCAGACAACACATTCACTGTTCAATTATCAAGTGCTACCGGCAGTTTTGCAACACCAACTGTTATAGGCACCGCTACCGCAACAAGCTCAGGAAATATTTCATGTACAATTCCTGCCAGCGCAAGCGGCAATGGGTATCGAATAAGAATAATCGCCTCAGATCCGGCATTTATTTCTCCTGACCAATATTATAAAATTCATGTAACCCCTACTGTACCAACCAACCCATCAGCAAGCAGCAATTCGCCCACTTGCGTTGGTGATAGTATAAAGTTATTTGTAAGTACTTCTGCACCTAATCCTGTAACTTATAGATGGACAGGACCAACGGGGTATACTGCTACTGCACAAAACCCGGTTATAACTCCCGTAACAGCAAGCATGGCAGGCACGTATAAAATAGTGACCTCGCATGACGGGTGTCCAGCAGATAGTACCACTACAAATGTTGTAATAAACAATACTTTTGCAAATGCACCTGTAGATAGTACAAACGGCCCCATATGCGCGGGTACTGATCTGAAATTGTATACCAGAACTACAACTGCCGGTGTGAGTTATTTATGGTCAGGCCCTAGCGGATTTTTATCAACATTACAAAACCCTGTGATTGCTGCAGCCCCTGCTACAGCAACCGGCATTTACTATAACTGGATAAACTTAAATGGTTGTAAGACCAAAGACAGCATATATGCCGAAGTAGATGTGCCATCAAGACCGAGCATCTCTATTGCTCCTGTAATAAGTGATACAATTTGTACCGGAGACAATGCATCTTTTACATCTTCTATCTTATTCGGCGGTAGCAGCCCTACTTATCAATGGGTTGTGAATAGTACTGCAGAAATAGGTGCTCTTAGCAGTGCGTGGGCTTCACCTTATCTTAACTCAGGTGATACTATTTATTGTGTTCTAACAAGTAATGCATATTGTGTTAGCCCTGTTGTGGATACCAGTAATAAGTTGGTATTAACAATATTGCCTATTGTGCCCCCTACCGCTGTTGTTACAGTGAGCCCCAATACGGCATTTACAGCCGGCCAGACTCTTACGTTTGCCGCTAATGTAATTAATGGAGGACCTGCACCATCCTATCAATGGCGAGTAAATGGCGTAAATATAGCAGGGGCCACCAACTCTGTGTACAGCACTAATACACTTAGCGTAAATGATAAAGTGACAGTACTGGTGCATAGTAATGCAATGTGTGTGTCACCAGATTCTGCTCTTGGTAATATTATTTCTGTGGGTGTAGGGTCTCTTACTTCTACCAATAATGTAGGTCTTTATCCTAACCCTAATACAGGCACTTTCACTATTTCAGGCACGTTTGGAAATATTACAGATAACGAAGCACGAATTGAAATACTTAATCAACTTGGCCAGATAGTATATTCCGATAATGCACCCATTAATAATGGCATAATCAACAGGCGCATTAGCTTAGATAATGTTGCAGAAGGCATGTATGTGTTAAGATTGAGAACAGATAATACAACCCAAATGCAGCAATTCATTATTCGTAAGTAACAGACGAATTCAGATACCTAATTATAAAACCTCCTTAAACGGAGGTTTTATAATTTTATTAATTAACCATATTCATTTACGAATCATTTTAACTCACAACCTTTCTGTAAATGACTTTCAAACCGGAGGGTAATACAATAAGCAATAAAGGCAATGCAATAATAAATCCGCCAATGACTGCTATTGCTAAAGGTTGATGTAATTGAGCTCCTGTACCTATACCTAATGCAAGCGGCATTAAAGCAATTATTGCCCCCAAAGCAGTCATCAGTTTGGGTCTTAAACGCGTGGATATAGAATATATAATAGCCTCATCTACTCCTTTCGTTTTCAGCGCTTCTTTGAATTGCAGGAATGTGAATATGGCATTCTCTCCTATAATACCTACTATCATAATTAAACCGGTATAGCTACCAACATTTAAAGGTATGTGCGTAATATACAATGCCCAATAACTACCCGAAATACCAAGAACAGCAAGGATAATAATAAGCATAGCTATTCTGAAGTCTCTAAATAAAAACAATATAACACCGAAAACGAGAAGGCTTGAGGTAATAAGAATCATTAACAATTCACTGAATGATTGCTGCTGATCGGCATAAGAGCCGCCATATTCAATATGGTAGCCTTGTGGTAAAATAATTTTTGATGCGAGAGTGGTTCTAATATCATTAATAGTGCTGCCCAAATCCCGGTTTTCGAGTCGGGCAGTAACCACGCCAACCGATTGCAAATTTTCTCTTTGTATTTCTGCATCACCATTATTAACAGTAACAGTTGCAAGTTGATTTATAGGTATCAATTTACCATTGGGTAAAAAAACCTGCAGCCGCTCAATATCTGCAGTGCTAATTTTCCTGTTCCCGGGATAGACAATACGAATGTTTGTAAGTTGCTCTCTTTCAAGTAAAGTACCAACAACATTTCCCTCTAATGAAGTTTGCAACTGGTATTGCAGACCTGCAGGAGTTATACCATATTGTGCAAGCCTTGAATAATTGGGCACAATTGTAATAGATGGTCCGGCGATAACGACACCATTAAAAACATCGGCTGTGCCTTTTATGTTAGAAATAGCATCGGCTACTTGCGCTGAGAGCGTTTGCAGTTTTTGCTGGTTGTCGCCAAATATCTTTATTTCAATCGGCTGAACAGATGTCATCAGGTCGCCCAGCATATCACCAATCACTTGTCCAAAATCGATCCTTAGCCCAGGCTGTGTGGTTTCTATTTTTTTCCTCAATTCATTTATCACATCATCAGTTGTTCTTCCCCTTTTTTTCTTAAGCTGAATGAGATAATCGCCTCTATTCGGTTCGGTAATAAAAAAACCCATTTGTGTACCTGTTCTTCTTGAATAGGCCTCAACTTCAGGGGTGGCAACAATTATTTTTTCAACTTCACGTAATATTCGGTCTGTCTCTTCAAGGGATGTGCCGGGGGGTGAGCTATAATCAAGCACAATGCTTCCTTCATCCATTTCAGGCAAAAAGCCTGTTTGCAATTTGGGTAATATTATTATAATGAGCATTGCAAGAGCCGCAGCAATACATATACTTATATACGGCCTTTGTATAAAATACGATACCCAGCGCTGTTGTTTTAATTCCCGTGAAGCTTCTATCTTCTTTTTAGCAACAGCACCTTTTTTTGTAAGTAGTAAATAAACAACAGGTAATATGATCCATGTGACAAAGAAGGAACATACAAGCGTAATGATCATGGTATTTGTCATTACCTTAAAATATGCACCCGCAACCCCTGTCATTAATACAAAGGGGAGAAATATAACAATAGTGCTTATGGAAGAGCCTACCATAGCCGGGAACAGATATGATATAGCTTTCTGTAATAAATTTTTTGTTTCTACTTCCGGGTGTTCTTCGTGTGTGCGGTGTATTTGTTCTACAACAACAATAGCATCATCAATAATAAGGCCTATAGCTGCCGCAATAGCCCCTAATGTCATAATATTGCAAGTATACCCAATAGCATACAGTACAATGAGGCTTAGACAGATAATAACGGGTATTGTTATAAGGATCGTAGCACTTGCTTTAAATGACCTTAAAAAGATAATGGCAACTATAATTGCCAGTAAAAGCCCTACGAGTAAGCTATCGGTAACACTTTTTACAGAATCACTTACAAAATCGGCCTGTATATAATATGGTTTAATCGCAACATCCTTGGGTAAAACTTGTTTTAGTTCTTCAATTCTTTTCTGCATTTCAGCAGATAATATTATCAGATTAGCATTGGGTTGTTTTATTACTGCTATAAGTATCCCGTCTTTTCCGTTGGCATTAATTTTTATGTATTCAGTAGCGTCTTTTATTTGTATATCACCAATATCTTTCAGGTAAACAACCCGCTTTCCATCATTATGCACCACAACGTTCTGCAGATCTTCAACAGAATGCACACTAGCGTCTGTGACAGTAAGATATAAATACCTGAAATCTGAGAGGTAGCCATTAGATTTAATAAAGTCAGTTTGTGCAAGCGCTGCATTTATGGAATCTGGTGTTATTGACAGGGCTGTCATTTTCTGGTGGTCGAGCAATATCCAGTATTCTTTTTCTTTACCACCTATTACGCGAATCTCAGAAACTCCATTCACCCTAGATAAAAAAGGCTTTATGGTATAGTTTGCCAATATTTTCAGTTCTATTGGAGATCTTGTATTGCTTTCTAATGTATAACCCATAACCGGGAGAATAGATGGGTTCATCTTTTCAACAGATATCTGGGTATTTGCAGGTAAGGAATTTTTTATTTCATTTATTCTTGATTCTATTCTTTGCTGACTGATGTCTATATCTGCGTTCCAGTTCAAGTATGCTGATATTTCACAACTGCCCCTACTGGTAGTGCTGCGTATCATTTTAAGATCAGGCACACGCTTTATAGCCGCCTCCAACGGCTTTGTAACAGTTACCATCATTTTATTTACAGGTTGCAAGCCTGCATCTGCAATGATCTTGATCTTGGGAAAGGTAATTTCCGGAAATAGGGATGTTTGTATTTTACTGTAAGTAAAGAGTCCTCCAAGCAATATCAATACCAATACTACCGTTAAAGGGTTTTTGTATGCTACAAAAAAGTTCTTCATGGTATAACTTTTACTTTTGCAGTATCAGGCAGGCCATAATTGCCTGTAATTATTATTTTATCTGACGCGGAAAATACGGGGGATACTATTTCTACCCGATCTTTTGTTTCCAGTCCTTTAATAACAGGCACTTTAACTGCCGTATTTGAATCTATCAATTTCATTACCCAAAAATCGCTTTGTATATCATTTGTAAGTACTGCAGATTTAGGCAATGATATAATATTTTCCTTTTTTGATTTTAATATCCTCACTTTCGCTATCAGGTTTTCGGGTATATTATTGGCAGCAACTTTAATAATATAATTTTGAGTTTGTGAGGCAGGGTCTACCGTAGGCATTGACGCAGCCAGAACACCTGTTAATTTTGTACTATCAGGAAGTACTACCTGTACTAATCTTATATCTGAAACATAAGACCGCAATTCGTAAGGCAGATTTAATAAAAATGCAAAACTTCCTGCATCACTTATAACCGCCAATTGCTCACCATCCTGAACATAATCGCCTTGCTGATGATTGAGCTGGGTAACATAACCACTTGTACTAGCTTTAATATTATTTACGCCTGAAAATCTGAACGAAGGGTCTAATTTATTTATTGCACTACCTATATTTTGTGCTTCTTTTGTTTTTATAACAAATAAAAGCTGTCCTGCAGATACATATTTACCAGGCTGTGTGTTTACACGTTCAATATATCCATTCACATTAGCTTTTATATAGCTTTTTATAAGAAAGGCCGATGTTGCATTCAGATCAACATACTCCAATAATGGTTCGGTACTAATTGTGGCTACTGATACAGGAGTACCTTCCGCTATTGCAGCATTTTCTTCTTTTTTACTTTCATTGTTCTTGCAAGAAAAAAATGTAATCATGCAAAGTGACAATAAGAAAAGCAGGAGATTTATTTTATATCGCATGGCTTATCGATTCCAATAATTTATTTGATTAATGATTTGCATTCGATTAATATTATTTTGTGTTAGTAAATTTTTCGCAACGAGATAATTATTAATAGCAATAACAAAATCTGCTATTTTAGTATCTCCCGTTTGCAGCAGTTTTCCATTTACATCTATCAATCCTTCAGCATATTTTATCTGATCGTTAATATCATTTATAAGTTCG
>JABDFN010000084.1 GCA_013286485.1 Bacteroidota bacterium | reverse complement strand
GGCAACTGTGTAAAGTATATCTTATCATACCCTATGTATTGTAAATAACCAAATAAAGCGTGGTGCACTATCACTACCAGGGCCAGGGGTATCTGCAACCTCCAGTTTTGATAAGTAATTAATATAGCGCTGCCTATAAAAGCAATAAAGTGCATCTCGAACAAGCCATGCATCTGGTATATGTATTGTGCCATAAATACTCCAAATACAGCACTCACTACATATTGATACAGGTTAGAATCCGGCAACAACTTTTTAACGGAATAATATGCCAAAAGTGACAAAGAGCCCACACCAAAAGCCACCAGCCATGTATCGTAGAAAAAAGCAAGCACAAACCCTACTATAAAAAAGCTGATCAAAAAATAATTCATCAGCTCATCCGATTTATTTTTTATCTGCAGCAGAAAGGCATCAATATGTGTTGTCGTAGTATTCGTTCTTATTGTTTGTTCCATTTTCTAGTATTTAGTACAAACCGGTAATTGACATCCATAAGCTCTTAATGCGTACCTGTCAAAAACAGGATGCGTTACTTTATTCAAAAGCATATCAATAGCCATTTGCGCATAATTAGTACGGGGGTCTGTACAATAGCGTGTTTTATTATAATTACCACGATAATACAATTGATGATCTGCATTTAACAGAACAGCTTGTGGTGTGGAGTAAACACCACAAGCCGCAGCCAAAGACGAATCGAATGCCACAGGTATATCCAGCCCGAATTTATCTTGTATATCTTTTACCGAGTATTTACTTTTACTCAATACCACTACTGCAAACGATACCTTGTCTCCATATTTTTTTGCCAATGAAATAAACATAGGCACATTGAAACGCGAACAAGGACATGTAGGATTGAAGAAATGGATGAATACTGGTTTGTTAGGTGCTATAGCCAGCTTATTGCCAAGGTCAATATATTGGCCGGTATTTATAACATGATATTGTTTGGGAACAGGCGTAGGCAAGCTGTATCTCCAATCTGTGTACCAGAATATGTAGATGATACCCGAGAAAATAAGTAACAACCAAACTGCAACAAAAAAACGCTTCATTATAAGAGGATTCACTTTAAATTATTATATACCCCTCTATTATACTCTACTTAAAGATAATATAAATATTATAAAATCAAAATAAGTTTTAGGGAATTAGAGACATTATTATATTAAGTGCTAAAACACCACAAGCCAATATGCCTATGGGGCCTATTCCCGTACAATTCAGATAGTAGTAGTTATAGTATACAGTTGGTGATCATCTTCTTTTCTTCGTCCTCGTTGAATCATTTTTAATATTGTTTTTCTCTATTGCCGCCTGCTTTCTTAATTCGTCCCGCTTCTTTTTCTTGTAATAACCATGTAGCAAAGCATTATGCTTTAATGCGTCCATATTTTCACTAAATCCTTCTGAGCTTTTCTTTACAGACTGCATTGTCTGGTTGGCTATATTTACAGACTTTTCCATACCCTTTGCCATCTCATCGCTATACAGTAATCTTCCCAGGCTGCCTTTACCTTGTTGCACCTGTAGCACAATACCTGCGAGGGCACCCGTAATATCAGCAGCATTATCTGCAACCTGGCTTAGCTTTGTAATTATCCTGCTCATTTCTATAGGGTCTACAGTTAGTATTCGATCCCCTTTACCAAGCAATTTCATTTTATCAGTACCGGGCGTTATAGTTATCAGTTTATCACCCATCAATCCATCAGAACTAATGGCCGCCAAAGCATCCTTTTTTATAAATCTTTTTACTTTTGATTTTAACCGCATGTCCACCCTGATAGTTGTATCATTGATGATCTCTATATCGTCTACAGTACCTATATTGATACCGGCAAACCGTATATTATTGCCAATTTGCAGGCCGCCCACATTTTTAAAAGTACCGTATATGCTATAGGTACTGCTAAACAGATTTTTCTTTTCACCTATAATAAAAATACCTATCACCAACACTATTATTCCGGCAAGTGTAAATATTCCGGTCTTTATTTTCTGTGACACATTTGTTTTCATAAATAATCATTTAAAAAATGAACTGACCAGTTCATCCGGTGAATTTTCGAGTTCCTCATAACTGCCTTCTGCAATAAATTTTCCGCCATCCATAATTAATATCCTGTCTGCTGTTATTTTGGCACATGCCATATCGTGCGTAATAATGATAGCGGAGGTTTGATATTTCTTTTGCAAATTCATGATCAACATACTGATCTCTTTCGAGGTAATAGGGTCCAGCCCGGTAGTGGGTTCGTCATATAGCATTATCTCGGGGTTCATGATCAATGTCCTCGCCAGGCCTATGCGTTTTCTCATTCCGCCCGAAAGGTCAGCGGGTATCTTATCAATTGCATTCACCAGTCCTACACCTTCCAGTGCTTCGTGTACATGTTTGTCAATTTCTTTTGCGTCTTTCAATTTCAAAACCCTTGTTAACGGAAATTCAAGGTTTTCTTTCACCGTCATCGAATCGTATAGTGCGCCGCTCTGAAACAAAAAACCTACTTTCACACGCAGCGCTTTCAATTCATTTTCCGACAGGTCTTTTACTTCTTTGCCAAAAACTTTTAAACCACCTTCATCCTGTTCTAATAATCCTACAATACATTTAATAGCTACTGATTTTCCTTGACCCGACCTGCCCATTATCACCAGGTTCTCTCCTTTTTTCAATTGCATATTGATGTCTGATAAGACCTCGTTACTGCCAAATGCTTTTTTTACATGCTGCATTTCTACAACAATATTTTCTGTATGCTTATCCGCAATATGTAAACGCTCTTCCATACTCAGGTGTACACTATAATATTTGTTAATTGAACTGCAATGGCATCTATTACTATCACCCACAAAGAAGCATTTACAACGGCCGAATTAGCCGCCAGCCCTACGCTTGCTGCTCCCCTGTTTGAATTATATCCTCTATAGCAACCCACAAAACCAATGGCAAAACCGAAAAAGATCGTTTTAATAAATGCCGGCAACAGGTCACTAAAGCCAACAGCAGAAAATGCTTTATTAAAATACAATGACAGGCTTAAGTTGCCGCCAATATTACTTGCCACATAGCCTCCGAATATGGCCAGTCCGTCTGCCATCAATGTCAAAAGCGGTACCATGATGATACAAGCCAATATGCGGGTAACTACTAAAAATTGTATGGGGTTGGCGCCCGATACTTCCATAGCATCAATTTGTTCGGCCACCTTCATACTTCCCAGCTCAGCGCCAATGCTCGATGCTATTTTGCCTGCGCATATCAATGAGATAATTACAGGGCCTATCTCACGTATAATAGACACAGCCACCATGCCCGGTACAAAGCTGAGAGCCCCAAAATCTTTCATGGTAGGCTCTGATTGCAGAGTCATTACAAAACCCAATATAAAACCTGTAATAGCTACGAGGGGGAAAGACCTGTAACCGATAATATAACACTGGCGTAGAAATTCATTCCACTCAAACCCTTTTCTGAATACATTATGCGAAAACCGGCTTATAAAAAAAACCTGGTTCCCTATCTCCTCCGCTTGCTTATTCCATGCTTTCCGTAACATAATTATCCGCTACAAATTTCCCATTCTTTTATCCGGAGATATTACATAAGTATGTGAATAGTTTACATCATTCACATATCTGCCGATCCCTTACAAGCTTAATTTATTGAATGTGTGAATGATGCAACCTTTTTCCAGGCTTATGTAACACATACGGGGCAGAAGCATACATCTTTACATCAGAATCTATTCACTTTTTAAATAGCAAGTTGTAAAATTAATAGCTGATCTTATGAACAGGAAACAAAAACATGAACTACTGGTAAATTTTTATTGCAATTTAAAACCGAGGAAGAAAACTAAAAAGCATAGGTCTAATGCCATCAGGCAGATCATGAATACAGTCACATCATTATATACATTTTAATAGTTTACTGTCTCATTGCATGGGGTTCCAATTTTTTACTCTTAATTCCACTTTAATATCGCTAATAAGAATGGTCGCCTTTTCTCAAAACATATCGTGCTAGAATGGTTGTAGGTTGTCAAAATTGTTTTAATGGATCAACTTTTTCTATTGGGGGTGGTATGTTTGGCACATTTGATGACGATGTTCCTTTAAATATGAAATACATTATTAGAAAAACTATACCTCCAAATATTGCAATACGAATTGCGATTGCTAACAACAAAACGATTGCATGAAGAATATTCCCAACTATTCTAACTACTAATGGGTCCGACCTTAAATACCCGTGACTCATGCCCATCATCATCTTACTAAAAAATGTATCCTTGCCTCCTTTCATATTCTGCTATACATTAAAGTAAATCATTGTACAACTTTACAGGATACAGGTGCAAGTGAAAAATTACACGTGCCAACTGTAACTATCCACTCTTTTTCTCCCGGTGGTATAACTACTGGATTTTTTTGCTGATCGTATAAGCAATCCGTATTGTCAATTGTCCATGTTACTTCTAATGTTGATGACCCTGAATTGAGAAAATAATATTTTGTACCAAAATTTCCATCAACAACAGTTGGTTCATCTACCGATTTTAATACATCACAATCATTGGCACCTATTGTACCAGCACGGGTATTGTCATCTTGTTTAGGCGCGTAATTTATTTGCGGTATCCTCAATGGTAAGCTATTGTAAACACTATCGACGAAAACAGGTTTATACGAGTCGTTGCTCACAGTATTAATAGCTACTAAATTGCCCGACCTATCAAACATAGGTGCTCCCTCAGCAAGTATTTTATCAGGCATATCCAATTGTGTGTTCTCATCACTGGTAGCAGTCACGCTGGTATTCTTAAAGCTTATTAAATCTATTGTCGGCGAAGGTGCATCATTTAGATTATTGAGGTCAGTATTTTTTGCATACCCAATTAAGAAAGCATTTTTATATAAGGTATGACCGATGTGTATATTTTTCAATTTCATTGGCTTGCCTCCGTCCTTCCTGATAATATAGGCAATATTAGCATCTGCGTTTATAGTATCAGGTAAAGTATATTCAATCTCACGTTCAGAAGCAGAAAGGCCATTATTTTCAATATAGCTTTTGGACGAAATAACAGACATATATACCGAACGTCCGCTTACAGCTATACTAACAACAGGTACATCATGCATTTCTTTGTATAACATATTGGTCAATGTACTTACCTCATTTGCATTGTTCCATGGCTCGGTTGCATATTTACTGGTAATACATTTTCCAGTGCTGTCTACTACTATAGCATTTGCTATACACACATTCAGCGGCGTGGAATCGGGATCATATAAGTCAAAAATACCCTTATCAGATTTTACCATTTCTATTTTCTGAACGCTGCTGTCGTCAAATTTTACTTTTACTGAGTAAACAAAATAGTTTTTAAATAAAAAGACATTTGAAGCATATTCCTTAAGGAATTCACTTTTTTTTCTATAATTATATACATAGTATACAGCGATCACAGCAATGATCACAAGAATTATTAATAGAACTCTTCTTTTTTTCATTGTATAAGTTTTTATCCTCTAACTGCACCCGGACCTGATGGTAAACGTTTGGGTTGTTTTAATCGGTTATAATAATCTTTCATTTCATTGAACTTACTCTTTATCTTATCTGTCCAGCCCGATTCTGTATTCTGGCCCTTATCAACTTGCGGAGGTGGAACAACAACAGGTGGCTTTTTCACAGGCTGGTTATTCATAATAAGCTTCTTAATTTCTGCTTCCTTTTTAATTTTTGTAAGATCATTCCACCCTGTAGCATCAACCGTTATCCCGTCTGTATTAGGCTGTATTTTTAACTCAGGCATAATATTATTTAGTTCATGAACACCAATGGAAGTCCCATCAAAATCAATTCCACACGCATAGTGTATTCGTTCATAATAGTGTTCGTCAACTGGACTATTTAGCGCTTTATTACAATCATCATTTAATTGCTTGTACAAGTCATCAAGGCGTTTTTCAAATGCATTATATTGATCTATCAGTTCCTTCATTTGAGTAATGTATACCTGCTCTTCAACATCAAGATCGTTTGCCTGGTTTATAGCAGTCTGTTTTATCTGGTCAATTTTACTTTGATTATCTACCAGTAGCTGCTTTTCATCAAAAAAAGGTTTCTGCCTAGCTTCTAATTGTGCTTTTTCAGCATTATATGTAGCCACGCAGGATTCACATGTCTGATCAGGAGGACTGGCGTTATGCTTGTCTATCTCTGCCTGTAAGGGTGCGTAACGATTTTGAAGATCTGCAATCTGGTCATTCAGTTTTTGCTGTTGTTTTCCGGCTTGCTCTGCAGCCCATTTTATATCATCCTCCCTTTTTTTAAACTCTCCGGCTTTAGGAGTTTCCATATCCATTATTTGTTTCTTTTTATCCCCCATTTGTTGCAATAATGATTTTATTTCATCCATTTTAGAATCTGCAAAAAGAATGGAATTACACATTACCAATACCGCGAGAATGAATACGCCTCTTTTCATACAATCATTTTTAGCGCGTTTATAAAAAATTACAGGATATAATATATGCCATATAAAACCGTCAACTAAAAATCTCCAGACTTGAAATAAAAAATACTAATGCTTTCTTTAAATAGTATTCTATATAGTTAATAATTTAAATATACAAAATATATAGAAAATACAAATCAATTTTATTTGTTAGATTATACTTTAATGTTTCTATGCTTATCAATTCAATTATCTGCTTCATTCACACAAAACCAAACCATTCTCAAAACAAATATTTGTTTTCGGGGTCCTCCATTTCGTATCTTTGTGCCACCTAAAACCCTTTGCCCGGAGGTATATCCGGCACCCTACATATGGCAATAAATTTCTTCTCAACATCGTATAACCACTGAGCAATATTTGAGCAACAAATAGCGCAACTATTTTAGCGTAATTGCTTGCCAATCAACAAAACCTTCTTTAAAAAAATATTCGTTACCTAACACCGAAACTATTGTTGTCCCCCCTTAAAGGGAATGTGTCAACTTCCGCTCCCGAACATTCGGGACGCTTTTTCTCCCAAACCAGAAGCATCCCCCATCAAACCCTTACCAGTCAACCATATTATAAATTTCATATGCGGAAGAAAGCGGAAGTAAACCCTATAACAATAAGAACAATACAATATGAAAGCATTAATATCCTCAGCTGTGTCTACCCAGCAACAAAGTCGCAAGCTCATCAGCATGCAATTGAATAATAATATAATGATGCAAATAACAGAAGCATTAGCCTTGAGGTATGAACAAAAAGTAAGAAAAGTATTCAA
>JABDFN010000083.1 GCA_013286485.1 Bacteroidota bacterium | reverse complement strand
CGGGATATGTATACGAGATCGTCTTTGGCATATTGGGTATCGTGTCATTTTTTTATGGCGTATACAAGCTGGCTCTTATAAAAAAATTCACAAACAGTAAGGAATGGTATATACAATTATATTGCATACTCTTACTCATCATCACTATATACCTGCTTGTATCGGGTAAACTGATAGGAGGTGTGGCAAGGCTTACAGCTTATTCTGTTCCTGCTATTGCTATTTTGATAGTAAGCTGTCTAAATCAACTTAAACAAAACAATACGTACAAATTGTATGCTGCTATAATAGCCATTGGTCTGTTCATTGGCTTAGCGGGCAATATCATTACTACATGCATTGGCAGGTTCACTTATCCTGAATACAGTCACCGCATCAAAACTTATTGGAGCACATCTAAAGCGTTAGAAGAAGCAAGACTTAGCAAAATACCTCTCCTATATACTGCAGCAGTTGACGGAGATAAAAGAAATAATGATGCCCCCGCACCAGGCAAGATCATAGATAATGAAATTACTGCTGAACAAATTACCGGAGTGGATGTGTTATGCTCGGAAGTGATATTGAAGGTAAACCCTGAGTATAAAGTTTGGGACCCTGTGCCTGTTTACAAAATACCTGATACCAAATGGATCAGCAACTATATGCAGCAATTACCGGCGCCCTATACAGCTGCCATTGTTTGCGATGGAATCAGCTATGCAAAGCAACAGCGCTGATAGAACTAAAAAGTTTATCTTTATTCAATTGCAAAATGAAATAAATACTAAGAATGGGCAAAAGGCATATACTGTTTTTACTTATAATATTCATAACCTCATTGCCTGCTTATGCACAGCCTTCCGGAACAAACTTTAGCAATGAACTGGCAATAGCAAAGACCGATTCTCAGAAGCTAACCGTTTACAGAAATATCTATAACCACTATAAAAGTGCTGCCAGCGATTCTGCAAAGCCATATATAGAGCAGGGGTTGCAGATGTTTACAGAAAGTGGTTATCAACATGGCATAGGGGTAATGCTTATGCTGCTATCTAATATTTACAATGAAAAAGGGCTTTTGGTAGTAGCGAGAGAAAAAGGAGAACAAGCACTGAAAATATTTACAGAACTGCACGATGAAGCATACATAGGTAAATCAAATAATGCTATTGGCAATGCAGAAAGTTACCTGGGAAATTATACAGAAGCTGTAAAACATTTTTTAACTGCGCTCAAAAACTTTGAACATCTACAAGACACTGCAGACATTATAAATACATACCTGGAGCTGGGAGCTGCAAACGATTTTAACGGTAACCATGATAAGGCGCTTGACTATTATAGAAAAGCACTTGACCTATCCTTACGTACTGTAGAGACTTCCAACATTGTGTACCTGTACAATAATATTGGCCTGTACTACGCAAGGAAGGGTGCTTTTGATACGGCGCTTACCTACTTTGAAAAAGCAGAATTGATTGCCAGGAAACCACAGTATACAAAAGCTCGTATAACGCCGCTCACCAATCTTGGGAAAATATATAATGCGAAAGGAGACAATAAAAAGGCATTGGAATATCTATACCAGGCTATGGTCCTTGCCAGGAACCTTGATACAAAAGAGCCTCTTTGCAGGGTATTGCTTGAGATAGGCCAGATAGAAAGCACGAATAAGCCACCCGATGTCTCGTCTTTGCGGGAGGGTTTGGAAGTAGCAAAACAAATTGATAGCAAAAGGTTGCAATCTGAGTTTCTCTCTGCGTTAGCTGATGCAGCAGATAGAACAGGTAACTATAAAGAAGAGGTAACACTGCTAAAACAGTCAAGAGTACTGAGGGACAGTATATTTAATATTAATAAGGCAAAAGAGATCGCCAACCTGCAGTCGGAGTATGAATTGAAAAGGACCAGCAAGCAGCTCGCCGCACTGGAGCTTTCAGAACAGAGGAACTCACAAAAGAAAAACGTCATCATCATAATTGCAGTTTTCCTGGCGCTTACGCTGCTTACCCTTGTGATCTTTTATACCAGGAGCATACATTTAAATAAACAACTTTCTGTAAGGGAACATGATCTTAAAAAAGCAAACGCGGTCAAAGACAGGTTGTTTTCTATTATCGGGCATGATCTTAAAGGGCCAATCGGTAATATTCCCGCCCTACTTGGTATCTATAAAAATGAAGGCAACACAGAAACAGAAAAAATTCATATTCTAAAGACGATTGAAGAAAGTTCCCGGGCCTCTTTTGAAACATTGGAGAAATTGTTGAACTGGGGAATGCAACAGATAAAGGGCAACATCTATAGCCCTACGATACTGGATGTTGATGCTATAATTAAAAATGAGTTGCGACTACATAGTGCAGCTGCTGAAAATAAAAACATTGCCATTCATAACAATATTGAATCGACTACCCGTATTTATGCTGATGAGAACCATTTTAAATTCATTATGCGCAACCTGGTATCTAATGCCGTGAAATATACAAACCCCGGTGGCAGCGTTGAGATTGGTACTATGCAACAAACCGGTGCCGGCTATATCACCATTTTCGTAAAGGATAACGGGATTGGTATAGACAAAGAAGTGCAGCAGCATATTTTTGAGCCATATAATGAAAGCACTAAAGGCACTGTCAATGAAACAGGTACCGGCATTGGCCTGATACTCTGTAAAGAATTCGTTATTCAGAATGGCGGTAAGATGTGGGTAGAAAGTACGAAGGGACAAGGCACTACATTCTTTTTTACAGTAAAAGAGAATTAAATGAACTTAACAAAGCAGCTTGCAAAACATATAAGAGATGTTTATTTTGGCGGCAACTGGACATCGGTAAACCTTAGAGATAGTTTGGCAGATGTAAACTGGCAACAAGCGAATACACGGGTTTACGCTTTCAATACCATTGGAATATTAGTTTATCATATCAATTACTATATAAGCGCTGTTTTGAAAGTATTGCAGGGGGAACAACTCAATGCCAGCGATAAACTTAGTTTTGATCTTCCGCCCATACAGTCTGAAGAGGACTGGAAAAGGTTGCTGGATAAGACCTACACTGATGCCGAAAACTTTGCTAATCTTATAGAGGACTTACCTGAGAGCAAACTTTGGGAAAATTTTACAGATGAAAAATACGGTAGTTATTATAGAAACATACAGGGAATTATAGAACATACACACTACCATTTAGGGCAAATTGTATTGATACAAAAAATACTACAGGCAGATAAGAGTTGATGCTACATAAAAGGGGGCCTGGTAACAATTTATAGCAGCAATATAAGTATAAGAATAAGCAATAAAAGACCGCATGTAGAAAACACGACCACTACAGGGTCCATCCGTTTCAGTTCTTTTCTCATATCTCTCAGTTCTATTTTCAACGCTTTTCTTTGATCTACTGAGAGCTGAGATCTGTCCATTGCTTTTATCTCGTATACTCTTTGTTGTATTTGCAGTGCACGCTGTTCTTGCTGAGCTCGTGTCATAACATTATTGCGGGCATATGCCTGCTGTCCAGAAACTGACATCATCAGTGTGAACGCCAGTAAAATAACTTTGTTTTTCATAAACCTATTTTTAATTGTTCATAATATCACATTTCATTTCATACAATTAAAAAACCATTCCACCAGCGACGTTCATTTTATAACTAATAAGAAGACAATTATTTATGCATGATACCCTATAATAGTTTAACTTATTTTAACACATTTTATCATAGAGGCTAATTCCTTACATTTACGCCCTTGTATGAACGGGGAATTAAAAAGACCAATACGGGTATTAGTAGCCAAAGTAGGGCTCGACGGGCACGACCGCGGGGCTAAAGTAATTGCTACCGCACTGCGTGATGCAGGTATGGAAGTGATCTATACCGGGCTTCGGCAAACAGCTGAAATGGTTGTAAACACTGCATTGCAGGAAGATGTAGACGCTATAGGCATCAGCATTTTGAGCGGAGCACATATGACCGTGTTCCCGAAATTGCTGCATCTGATGAAAGAAAAAGGATTGCAGGATGTATTACTTACCGGGGGCGGTATTATACCTGAAGAAGACATGCAACAATTGAACAAAATGGGGGTGGGGCAATTATTCGCACCTGGTGCGCCAACAGCTGAAATTGCAGACTATATAACAAAATGGACAGTGACGCATAGAAGATAATAAGAGCAATTCCAAAAGTAAAATTCCAAAAAAAATATAATAATAAACCGTTAGAAAAAATGTACAACACACTACTTACAGAATTAAAGAATAGCACACTTGTAGTAACCATCAACCGCCCTGATAAACTGAACGCACTGAACAAAGATGTGATAGATGAATTAGGAAAAGTAATAGAAGAAATATATACCAATACAGAAATAAAAAGCGCACTGATAACAGGTGCAGGCGAAAAAGCATTTGTAGCAGGTGCAGATATTTCTGAATTCGTTTCGCTAGATGCACAAGGCGGTATGGCTTTGGCTGCAAAAGGACAGGCAAATGTTTTTAATAAAATAGAAAGGTCACCTAAACCAATTGTAGCTGCAGTAAATGGTTTTGCACTGGGCGGTGGATGTGAGCTGGCGATGAGCTGTCATTTTCGTACAGCCAGCGAGAACGCAAAATTCGGACAACCAGAAGTGAATTTAGGATTGATACCCGGCTACGGCGGCACACAGCGCATGACACAATTGATAGGAAAAGGTAAGGCCATGGAACTGATGATGACAGCCGATATGGTAGGCGCAGATGATGCCAAAGCCCTGGGATTAGTAAACCATGTATTCCCTGCCGGGGAGCTTTTGCAAAAAACCATGGATATTTTACAAAAAATACATACCAAGGCGCCTCTTGCCATATCTGCAATAATTGCATGCGTTAGCGAGGCTGCGATATGCGACAGCAAAGGGTTTGATAAAGAAATAGCCCGCTTTGGCGATTGCTTTGCCACCTCTGATATGAAGGAAGGAACTACTGCTTTCTTAGAAAAAAGAAAAGCAGTTTTTAATGGGAAATAATTTTTTATATCTTAGTCCTCTAAAATTAATACACCATGCGGAAAACTATGATCCGTGGTTTCGTGATCGCGCTCGTTACAATTATTACCTCAACTGCTTGTTTTGCACAAGAAGCAGCTTCTATTGAACCTCGTGGTTTTTCATTAGGGCTGAATTATGGGGTTTCTGACCTGTGGGGTGACGTGGGTACTAAAAATGTTATTGATCACTATACAAATAACAAGTATTTCGACCTGGTGCATTATATGGGCGGCATAAACATTCGCTATTGCATTGCTCCTGCCCTTTCATTAAGATTGAATCTGAACTATGGCACCATCTTCGCATCTGATGAGTGGAACGTGCAAAAAGCAAAGCAAGCCAGCTCTTTAGGAGATGATTACGTACAACGCTATTCGCGTTACCAAATAGTAAAAGACAATATTTGGGAAAGCAGTATTACGTTTGAATTTTCTCCTTTGCGCTTGGGCAACTATGGTGGGAAATCTGCAAGAAGGGCAGGACAGCCATATTTATTAGCAGGTATTGGTTATTTCCATTTTCAACCATATGCTATGTATACCGATCCGGTATCAAAAATATCTAACTGGGTAAAAACATATGATCTTCATTTAGAAGGAGATGGTTTCTCTAATATGCCAGGAGCACCACCGGCATACAGCTTGTGGCAAATTGAAATACCATTGGGATTAGGTTATAAGATAGATATCGGCGAGCATCTGAATATAGGTGTGCAATGGGAGTGGCGTATGACCACATTTGATTACCTGGATGGTGTAAGCAATAAATATATTGACCCTAAATATTTTGACCTGAATTTAAGCCCAGCTAATGCAGCTATAGCAAAGGCACTGGCTAACCGTACCTGGATAAACAATATAGACAAAACTGTAGCTCCCGGCGATATGAGGGGTAACCCCGGTAATAATGATTCTTATTCCACCCTTTCTTTTGTTATCTATTATAAATTTAATACCAGAAGAGGTAGTTGGTGGCAATAATAGGGTTTGCAGACAATAATTACTAATAATCATTTGTCTCATAATTAAGTTTTTACAGCCCTGTAAAAATCAGAAAAGTTTATTGTTTTAATCCAGCTTAAATTGAGAATAAAGCACTATTTTCAAGCCTAAACTCAGGCAGATATGTTTGCTTACCTGGAAGGGAAAATTACCTATAAGTCCCCATCTTTACTATACATGGACGTACATGGGGTTGGGTATGAATTAAACATCACCTTACAAACCTATGCCCGTATACAACAAAAAGATAATTGCAGATTATATATTCATTTACAAGTGCGTGAAGATGCATGGGTATTATATGGGTTTGCTGAGGAACAGGAACGGCTGACCTTCAGGCAATTATTAAGCATTAATGGCGTAGGGGCAGCAACAGCCCGTATTATTTTGTCGTCTCTTACCCCTGATGAATTATCAAAAGCAGTAGCTACAGAAGACACCCGCACCCTTGAAAAAGTGAAGGGGATTGGGGCTAAAACTGCACAACGGATCATATTAGAATTAAAGGGCAAGTTAGTGGCCGCAAAAACCACTGATTTACAGCACCCAGCGCACAATACAAAGGAAGAAGATGCGTTAATAGCTTTAGTGAATTTGGGTATCAGCCGCTCGGCTGCCGAAGCTGCTCTCAGGAAACTAAATAATACTTCGTCAATGACGGTTGAAGAATTGATTAAACAAGCCTTGCGGGCTTTGTAAAAGGAAAAATATTAGATTGAAGAGACATCATAATTTTGGATATAAATTTTTGTTTTTTATTGCACTGACAGCGGTTATTGCGAACGCTGCAGCACGCGATAAAGTTCCTTTTGAATATGATGAACCTGATCCGCAACCCGATACCCCTGCAAATGCCAACCATAATATTACAGACTCAGCCCGCAACTTAAGATTCCCGATTTATGATAATACTGGCAATCCTATATTAGATCAGCATCCTAAGAGCATGGATCTAAACGACCCACCTAACCTGAAAAGGGAAGTGGACTATGACCCAACCGATAGCGGCTATTATTTCAAGGAAAAATTAGGTAACCGTTTTTTGAGCACTCCCAATTATATGACGCTTGACCAGTACCTGCAATACCAAGGGCAGCAAGATGAACAATCTTACTGGCAGCGTCGGCTGGATGCGCTTACGCTTTTCAACAAAAAACCGGAGCTGCCAACGATGTATAAAGAGGGCGTATTTGACCGCATTTTCGGTGGCACCAATATTAATGTAAAACCACAGGGTAATGTAGATGTAACATTGGGAGGTAACTGGCAAAACATAAAAAACCCCACATTGGTACAACGCGCGCAGAAATACGGCATATTCAATTTTGATATGCAAATGAATGTGAACCTGGTGGCAACTGTCGGTGATAAATTAAAACTGAATATCAGTAACAATACCAAAGCAACATTCGATTATCAAAACGTGCAGAAACTGGAATATACCGGCAAAGAAGATGAAATTCTAAAAAAGATAGAAGCAGGCAATATCAGCTTCCCGCTTAAAAGCAGCCTTATTACAGGCGTACAATCTCTCTTTGGTATAAAAGCCCAATTGCAATTTGGTAAGTTGTGGGTGACCACTGCTTTAGCGCAACAAAAATCGCAACGCAAGAGCGCTACCAT
>JABDFN010000082.1 GCA_013286485.1 Bacteroidota bacterium | reverse complement strand
CAAACATGAGTATACTAAATGCTTTGTAATAGTCGGAGCGTTCTTTCTCTTCTTTTTTTTGAAGAAAGTCAAACTCATCGTTTTCCAGTGGTTCAGTATGTATGGCAAGTTCGTCCCGCACGAAGTGTTTATTTTATATCATATACCTCTGTGTATTTATTTTCTATATAATTCATAAACGAAGTAAAGTCAAGTCCGCGGCCCGTAGCCTTTTTACAAAGTTCTTCTGATTGATAGCGCCTGCCATATTGATGTATATGCGTTCTCAACCAATGCAACAAGTTGCTGAATTCCCCTGATTCTATTTGTGTGTGTAAATCATTAATATCCTTACTTGCCTGTTCGAAGAATTGCGCTGCATAAAAGCTACCCAAAGAATAAGTAGGGAAATAACCCAGCATACCATGACTCCAATGTACATCCTGTAGTATGCCTTGTTTATCGTCAGGGGAACTGATGCCCAGGTATTTCTTGTACATATCGTTCCATGCTCCTGGCAGGTCTTTTACAGGTATATTTCCTTCCAGCAAGGCTTTTTCTATTTCGTAACGGATAAGCACATGAAAATGATAAGTCACTTCATCTGCTTCCGTGCGAATGAGAGATGGCTGCACTTTATTAACAGCTTTATAAAATCCGGTAACAGGAATATTATCTAATTGGGCCGGAAAATATTGTTGCAGTATAGGATAAAAGTATTTCCAGAATGCCTTACTACGCCCTACGCAGTTTTCCCAAAGCCTTGATTGAGATTCGTGAATGCCCAATGAAACTGCGCTTCCTAAAGGCAGGCCATACTCATTTTCAGGCAGACCTTGTTCGTAAAGGGCATGGCCACCTTCATGTATGCTGCTCCACAATAAAGAAGAAAAATTATTTTCATCTACACGTGTAGTAATGCGCACATCATTTGGTGCAAAAGAAGTTGTAAACGGATGCTCTGAATAATCCTGTCTGCCAGCCTGCATATCAAATCCCATTTTCTGCAACACATTTACAGAAAAATCCCACTGTAGTTGTTTGGGGAAGTGCTTGTGAAAAAAGTCGTTATTTACTTGTTGTGCATTGGTGATTTTCCTTAGCAGGGGTGGGAGTTGTTCTTTTACTTTTTCAAAAACGGGATCAAGAATTGCTACGGTAAGCCCTTTTTCATAATCGTCTAGCAGTGAATCGTAGGGATGTTTATCATATCCATACAATTCTGTTTGCTTTTTTTTAAGCGATAACATTTTTGCAAGTTCAGGTTCATATATGCTGAATTTATTTTCTTTCCTGGCTTTTGCCCATGAATCGAAACTGATGCTTGTTTGCCGCGCTAATTCTTCCACAAAGGAAGAAGGTAGTTTTTTATTTTTTTCATAATCTTCGTGGCTTAAACGCACATTATTTTGTTGTTCCTCATTTAATGTTTTGTCTGAAGCAAGGTCTTGCAAGGTATTGCCATAGCTATCACTTGTCAGCCATTCATGTGCCTGCGATGCCAGTGTGGATAATTGCTGACCCCTATAATGCGCTCCTTTAGGAGGCATATATACTTCCTGGTCCCATCCTAATACAGCAGATGCGAATTGAAGATCAGCTGCCTTTTGAGTAATGTTTTTGTATTGTTCGTAGCTTGTCATATTTGTTTTAAACGATTAAGGGGGGTATTGCCAGATATTAAAACGTTATCCTTCCTGCACATTCAGTCGTTCGACTTTATTAATGCCATCAAGTGCCGCAAGCTTATGGCAGAGTGCATCTAATTCTTCCCTGTCATGAACATATACCATAATGTTCCCTTCAAATACACCATCTTTAGAATCGATACTGAGTGAACGCATGTTCATTTTAAGGTCGCCTGAGATGATATTGGTGATCTTTTGTATCACACCCACATCGTCAAGCCCAACTATACGAACACCGCTGAGGAAAGATATTTCTTTGTTCTTTGCCCATTTTGTTTTTACAACACGATGCCCGTAGTTGGCGAGCAGTTGTGCGGCATTCGGACAATCGGTACGATGTATTTTTAAGCCTTCACCGGAAGTTACAAAGCCAAACACGTCATCGCCCGGAATAGGTTGACAGCACTGTGCCAGCTTGTATAATATTTTATCAGAACTTTCGCCAAATATTATCAGCTCACCACCACCTTTTATTGTTTTTTGTTTAGGTATATCTTCATGTTGTAAACCCTTTATGTCTTGTTTTAATTCCCGTCCCGGAGCAACTAATTTATCCCCGTTGACAGAGAAGTTTTTCAGGTCTTTCAATTCAATATTGCTTACTGCAATTGCATAATACAGATCGAGCGGTGAAGGTTTCTTATAATAGTGGCATAATTCATTCAGGGTTTGCTGAGACATTTTAACGCCCATGTGGTCCAACTTGCGTTTGAGTATGGCCTTGCCATCCTCACCGATCTTTCTTTTTTCTTCTTTGAGATAATATTTTATTCTTGATTTTGCTTTGGCTGTTGTAACGAATTCCAGCCAATCTTCAGAAGGTTTTTGTTTAGATGAAGTGATTACCTCTACCTGGTCGCCTGTTTGCAACTGATGGCTTAAAGGCACTAATTTATAATTTACTTTTGCACCTATACACTGTGCACCTAACTCTGAGTGAATATCAAATGCAAAATCAAGAGCGGTGGCACCTTTTGGAAGCACCCGCATTTCGCCCGTAGGTGTATACACATAGATTTCTTCAGTAAAAAGGTCGAGCTTGAAATCTTGCAGAAAGTCTATGGTATCAGTATCAGGATTGTTGAGTATATCCTGCAAATGGTGTAGCCAACTATCAAGCTTACTTTCCTGCCCCCCACCTTCTTTATACTTCCAATGGGCAGCTAATCCTTTTTCGGCTATTTCATTCATGCGGGCGGAACGTATTTGCACTTCTACCCACCTGCCGCCAGGTCCCATTACTGTAGTATGCAAAGCCTCATAACCATTTCCTTTTGGCATACTTATCCAGTCACGCAAACGTTCGGGACTGGGCCTGTATGAATTAGTGACAATAGAATACACTTTCCAGCAATCTTCTTTTTCCCTTTCAGGTGGTGTGTTGATAATAATACGAATTGCAAAAAGATCATACACTTCATCAAACTCTACTTGTTTCGTACGCATCTTGCTGTATATAGAGTGTATTGCTTTTGGTCTGCCATATATGTCAAAATCAAAACCACTATTTTGTAATTCTTCTTTTACAGGTTTAATAAACTCGTTGATATAACGGGTGCGATCACGTTTTGTTTCTTTAAGACCCTGCGCTATTTCTGTATACACGTCGGGCTGCGTATATTTCAAAGCGAGATCCTCGAGTTCAGATTTTATTTCGTATAAACCAAGCCTATGTGCGAGGGGTGCATATATATAAGTTGTTTCAGAAGAAATTTTTAGCTGTTTTTCCCGGCTCATACTTTCCAATGTGCGCATATTATGCAGCCTGTCGGCAAGTTTGATCAATATGACGCGCGGGTCTTCAGCCAGTGTTAATAATATTTTTCTGAAGTTTTCTGCCTGTATAGTCGTGTCAGCTTTGAGATCTACAACGTTGGAAATTTTAGTAAGGCCGTCTATTAATTTTGAATAGCGTGTGCCAAATTCATGCTCAATGTCTTCAATGGTTATTTCGGTATCTTCTACTACATCATGCAGCAACGCGCAAATAGAAGAAGTAACGCCTAAGCCAATTTCTTCTACAACGATACGTGCAACAGCGAGTGGATGTAAAATATATGGTTCACCCGATTTGCGACGCATGTCCTTATGCGCATCTGCCGCAATTTCAAAAGCACGTCTTAATAATATTCTATCACCCTTTTTCAAGCGTTGTTTCAGTGCACGCAATAGCGCCCTGTATTCGCGAAGTATGAGCTTTTTTTCTTCTTCTTCGTTCTTATTATAAGCCGGTGTGGTGGCAACTGTTTGCATAGAAAAGATGCTCTAATTTACGAAGAATAGTGCAGAGAGGTAACTATTAACAGTTAAAAACGATAGGTGTATAGCTTGTAGCTATCTGTAGTTCAAATTATAAAATGCGAGATAGGGTGTAATACTATGATCGACGAACAGTTGTATATAATTAGTGGCAGAAATGATCATTAGGTGATATTCTTCTGGCCTGTAATCATGAAATATCTTATCATTGGTGGCTAGTGAGTTCAGATAGCTATTAGCAGCATCCATATTGTTAAAAGACTTTATTACCAAAATGGCTTGCTGAGGGCTCAACATATCCATATTTACTATCAGGTTACTTGCAGAATATTTGAAAGTATTAAAATCTCCGGTAGCGGCCTTAATGCCTAGGGCTCTCGAATCGAGCCCGGGTAAGGATATGATACAATAATGTTGTGCAGCCGGATTAAAGCTATATCCGGGTTTGATATTTTGGCCTGTATTTGGGTTTACTTTACTTGTATCTGTTTTGCTATTAGTAGTATTGTTATTAGACGTTGGTCCTTCTGTTCCTTTTGTAAGCGCCTTATTCATTTCTTTCAGGTTACTCGTGCTGTTTGCATTAGGTTTTACAACAGCAGAAGGAGCCGGCCGTAGCTTAGCAATATAGTTTTTTACAACCTCACCTATAGCACGCAGAGAATCGGGTGGTTTTGAATCAAAGAAATTATTGAGTACAGTATCTGCCTGTGTATAATCTGCTGATGCTGCAAGGGCCATAGCATCTATCAGCATAAATCGTTGTTTGTATTTTTTGTCGTGATATAATTTCTCGGCTTGTTGTATTCGTATGATCACGTCTGTATATTGTCTTTGCATCAACAGCTTATAAGTTTCATCATAAAATTCACCAATGGTAATGCCACCGGGGTTTGTCATACCTGCACCGTCTTCAGATGGTTTTACTTTTTTAGCGTATTCGCTGCTACTGTAGTCGTCGAGTAATTGACGACTATATGTTCTTGCTTTGTCAAATTCATGCTTGCGTAGAGCAATAATATACCTGAGATAGATACTTCTTGCCTGCAGATCGTTGCTTGGGAAGCGTTTGTTCAGTGTGTCCAATGTTTGCAGCGCGCGGTCGTAATCATCCAGTTTGTTTACATAGGCATCGGCAAGATCTGCATAACCTGTTTGTATGAGTTTGTATGCTTTTTCCTGCTCTTCGGGGGTATTAGGTATTGCTGCCAGTAAATATTCTTCTGTAGGCAAGCCATTTTCATCTACGGTATTATTTTCAGTCCCTTCAGTTTGCGTAGTAGTATTACTGCTTGTAGACGCAAATGTTTGTGCAGTTGCACGTCGCCAGTTATCTGTATTAGGTCTGTTGCCCCATTTGCGTTTAAATTCAGTTACACCTTGTTGCATCATAGTGGCATTAGAAAAATACCATGTTGTTGTAGCTGCATCTTCCGCTGGTTCTGCTGCTGCAATACTGGTTATACCTGCATTTTCTGCACGAAAAGCGCTATCGCGCTTTTGCTCTTCTAAGTGACGAATGTATTTACGTACAATGCTGTGTTGTTCTTTATTGCTTAATAATGATAATGCGAGCAAACTATCCTGATCGTGTATCACACCTGCCGGTTCCGTTACATCGTCCAATACTCTACTACGGCTTACTGCCAGCCTTACCAGGCTATCGTTAGAAGCGGAGGAAGCAAATTTGGATGAGCTATCATACGCATGTTTGGCAGACACATAATCGCCTGTATTATAATATACATTGCCGAGGGCTGCAAAAGAAATAGCTTTTTGTTTCCTGCTTGTTTTTTGAGTATGTAATCCTTTTTGCAAATATTTTATAGCAGTTTCATTATCATTATTCATAGTAGACAACACGCCGAGTACATAATATACCTGTTCATGATAGGTAGCATATTTATTGTCATCGAGTACTTTTTTTAATGCCGCTGTTGCTTCATCAGTTCCCTTACCTGCATACATGATATTGAATGCCATGTATTTACGTGCATAAAAATCCATATCGATCTTTGGGTTCAGATCCAACACTTTTTGAAAAGCATCTGCCGATGCACTGTATTGTTTTTGTTGCTGCAGGAGTTGCCCGTTTAAAAATGAAGAACGTTCGCGTAACCAATCGGGGATGTTCCTGTCGTCGGCTGCTATGGCCAATTGACGCGAAGCCTCTTTGTTATTATTTTCGTTGAGTGCTAAAAATGCTCTTTCCAGCGCTACTCTTCCGGTAAGAGATTTGGGTAATGTAGAATCTGCATCCAGAAGGGAAAGAACAGATTCAGACTTTTCGGGCTGCTTGGATTCTGTAAAAGTTCTTGCTAACCACAATATAGCTTCATTGTGCACGGGTTTGTGCTTCATAAAGTCTAACATGGTCTTCTTATTTGTCTCAACAATAGATGGCTCTTTTGTATTCTTCTGTCCTTTTTGTCCTTCTTTCTTTTTTCTTTGTTCATCCATACTGATAATGTAATGGAACGCAGTAGCGGCATCGTTATATCTTCCTTTATAATACTGTGCTTCACCCATCAACAGGTACATATCATCTTCCCATTTGGTGCGGGGATCGTGTATTTGTATGCCCACCGATATTTTATGCAGAATACTGTCCATGTCAGAAGACAGCAAACTAGAATCCCGATTTGGATCAAACGGATATAGTTCTATCAACGAGTCGTAATTCTCTTTTTTGACTCGCTGCATATTTGCCAGCGCCTCTTCCATCTTTCGATTGGCATTAAAATAGTAATTATACCGGGTAAATGTATTTTGTACTGCTTTTCGTTTTAAAGACCATTTTTTCTTTAGCATTTTTTCATTACTCCATGCCTCACGCTGTTGTTTTATCTTCATATCTATTGCCAACTGCTTTTTGTCTTCTGCTTTTTTCTGGTCTGCCTTTATTTTATTCTCCCGCTTTGTTTTTGCAGCTAATGAACTATCCGCCCTTTTTTTGCGAACTACTTTTAAACTGTCCATGCGTTTAGAGCGCAATGTCGCCAGGCTATCTATATTATGCTTTCGTCTGGTGGTTAGGCTGTCAGTAAAATGTTTCCGAACGGTCATCACACTATCGGTAAAATGTTTTCGGGCTTTAGCGATATTTTGTTCGCGTACTTTTTTAAATATGGCTACGCTATCAGCATAGCGTTTACTTTCACGATACCTTTTTATACTGTTGAGGCTATCACTTCTTCTCTTTTGTTTCTCATGCATAGCCGCTATGATCACTTTTCGGGCGGTGGTCATACTGTCTATCATTCTCTTGCGCGATGTTGTAACAGAATCGGTAAAAGCCTGTCGTTTCTTTTTCAGCAGGTTGGCTTTGGCTGTTCTTGCTCTTTCTACACTGTCTTTGTAATGTTTACTGTCTTTATATTTACGAATAGCATTTAAAGCAGCCGTATTTTTTTGTCTTGCATCCCGCATACTATCCATTTTTTGTTGGCGGGCTAATTTGATACTGTTTGCTATTCTTTCATGTATTTCTTTCGTACTGTCTGCAATATGCTGTCTTACAGTGCGGGTAGAATCCATAATATGCTGCCGGGTAGTTGCTACAGAATCCATTCTGCTTTGTCGGGTTTCTTTTGCTGCTTCAATTTCCTGCTGCCTCGCCTCTTTAGCTGAATCAAGGCTTTTTTGTCTTGCTTTTTTAGCCATCTCTATTTGTCGAGCATCACGGGTAGAATCCATTACATGTTTGCGCCATATCATGCTATCGGCTGGTTGGCCAACAGGCTCTCTTGGCTTTTGCGAATAG
>JABDFN010000081.1 GCA_013286485.1 Bacteroidota bacterium | reverse complement strand
GCTGCAATTGGTAGATGAAGACACCAACGCATTCAATAAAATAATGGCTGCGTTTTCTCTACCTAAGAGCAATGATGTAGAAAAAACAGCTCGAACTGCAGCAATAAAAGAGGCTACCGTATATGCTATAAAAATTCCGTTCCGCACTATGGAACTTTCTTTTAAATCATTCGATCTGGCAAAGAGTATGGCTGAGATCGGCAATCCTAATAGCGTTAGTGATGCCGGTGTTGGTGCACTGTGCGCGCGTGCTGCTGTAAAAGGTGCTTACTTAAATGTTAAGATCAATGCACAAGACCTGAAAGAGGATCCTGAAATAAAACCTTTACTCGAAAAAGCAGATGCAATGAACAAAGATGCGGATGCCAAAGAACAGGAGATCTGGAATATTGTACATGGAAAAATAAAATGATCTTTCCCCCCTCTCCTTCGGAGAGTATTGAGAGTTGAGGTCTACTCCTCGCTCTTTATATGATATTTATAATTTGCCTTTATAAAATCAGTGATCAGGTAGGCCACCAACTTGGGTGTAGACAGATCCATTCTGCCATCATGTAATTCTACAGCGCCCTCTGCTAAATGCACATAGGCCACATTGGCAAGGTCTGCGCACATGGCAAGATATTGCCTGGCTACCCGCGAACTGATACCACATGGCGTTGCAGCACTGCTCAGTGTATTAGCAATACAATCCAGGTCTAATTCCACACCTGTTAGTTTTCCTTTCGTATGAGCAATGGCATCCTGCAGCACTTGTTCATAGCGCATATCTGCACGAATGAATGTGTCTTCATAAAAACTATAAAACACATCGGGGTCATCGGCAAGTTCATCAATTGTTGTTTGAGAATTATAATTTTCATGCAGCCCGATCACTGCATATTTATCCAAAAAGCCTTTCCGCTTTGCGTAAGAAAAAGCATTTCCGCTATGCCTTCCTTCCATCATATTAAAATCACTGTGCGCATCCAGGTTGATGCAATTGATCTGCACATTACTTACACTCGATGTGCCTTGTATTAACGGGAACGCGTTATTATGCCCACCTCCTATGATAATGGGTATCTTACCTGCAGCTATTATTTTTCCTATTACAGGGTGGACAATCTCATCTATCTGTGTAACCAGCTCTCTTAGTTCTATTACGCTCATGCCATGCGAACGTTGCATCATTTCACCAAGGTCAAAATGTCCAAGCACCAATATATTATCACCTTTCAATAAATTATTGTGCTGTACATTCAGCAATGCCTTCAATGCAGGCTCAAACAAAGTATGTGTGCCCCCTACTCCATAATTGGCACGCACGCCTATATCTTCCGGTATTCCCGCAATTACATAAGTAGCTTTACTGTTTCTGAGTTCATCTTCCCAGTTCTCTCCATGCAGCACTTCTACATGCTCCCCTAATCTCGTTTCATGAGGGCGCTTACTGATGAGCGTATCCAGGTAGGCCCTGGTAGCGATCCGGAAATGATCCATTAGTTTTTGTATTTATTAGCCCAGTTTTCCAGTTTTTCCTGCAACACAGACAATGGCAGGCAGCCATATTTCAGTACCTCATCATGGAAAGAAGCCATATCAAATTTACTACCTAATAACTGTTCATACTTTTTTCTTTCTGAACTTATTGTTAATTGTCCCATTTTGTAAGACAACGCCTGCCCCGGTATGGCCATATATCGCTCTATCTCTTTGGTAGCCTCCGGCTCCGATATAGATTCATGCGCTACCATATATTGTATGGCTTCTTCCCGGGTCATACCCCTAGCATGCAGGCCTACATCCACTACTAGTCTCACTGCCCTTAGCATAGCATCACTTAAATGTCCTATATACTGGTAAGGATTGTCATACATACCCATTTCTTTACCCAGCGATTCTGAATACAGCGCCCAGCCTTCTCCATATGCGCCATACCACAAAAACCGTCTGAATTTGGGTAATACCTTATTTTCCTGTTGCAATGATATCTGGTAATGGTGCCCGGGAATAGCTTCATGCAAAAAAAGCGTTACCATGCCGGTAGCATTATATTCTTTCGCATTTACTATTGGCACATAAAATATACCCGGCCTGCTCCCGTCTTCTGATGCAGGATTATACTCCGCACTTGCCGATGCAGCTCTGAATGCTTCCGTTTGCCTGATAGTAAAAGGCGTTTTAGGTGTAGTATGAAATAGTTTCTTCAGTTGGGGTTCCTCTTGTTTCTTAATAGCCCAAAAACTATCTATTACTTGTTTCGGGGTGCTGAAAGGAAAGAACTTTTTATCAGTATTAATATAAGCAAAGAACGCTTTCAGATCACCTTTAAAACCTACACTCTCTTTCACAGCATTCATCTGTTGCTCTATTTTGGCCACCTCGTTTAGCCCTATATGGTATATACTGTCAGGGCTCAGGTTGGTAGTTGTCCAATAGTTGATGCAATACTGATAATACGCTTTGCCGCCCGGCACATCTGCTATACCGCTGCTGGTACGTACTTTGAGCAGGTATTCTTTTTCAAAGAAATCATACAGCTTTGCGTATTGCGGCACCACAATGCTGTCAATAGCTTTTTTATAAGCTGCTGTTATGCGTTCTTTGTTGGCTGCAGAAAAACTATCTGGCAGTTTTTTTACGGGTTCATAAAAAATACTTTGGGTTGCATCTTTCACCATCATATCCTTTAGCTGCGGCAATATTTTTACAACCAGTGTTTTGGGCAACACCCAGCCTTTAGCTATTCCTTCATGCATATTATATATTGCCGTGTCTACCCATGCGGGAAATATGGCAAGGCGTTTTAAAAAATCATCATAGTCCTTTACCGTATTGAATGGCTGGTTACCGCTTCCCGAGCCTAATACAGGCAGATCTAATGTCAGTCCCCAAAATTGGTTAGTAGGCAAATAATGACTCGGGTATTTCAATCCTTCTATCCCCATTTCCATTTCATATTTCAAAAGCCGGTAGCTGGTTTGCTCATCTTCGTTCAAAGATGCAGTGTCCACATTATTCAGCTCATCCAGGTATTTTTTATAGAACTCTCCCAAATGGCCTCTGAAACTGTTGGCTATGGTTATCGTCATGGTATCATCATACCTGTAATCACCATAGCTGGTGGCTTCAAGCGGAAATAAACGCATGCGCTCTTCCCAATAATCATTAGTCAGTTGACTGAAATCTTTACCATTTCTTTTTTCGGCGGTCTTGGTTGTGTTCTTGCAGGAAATAAAAAAGCAAAAAATACCAAATGCAATAAATATCTTCTTCATTCTATATGTTGTACAAACGGACATTCAAATTATCAAAAAAATAGTAAATCACTCCGGTCAATACGAAAATTGATAATATCGATACCTCATGCAAGGAAAAAAGCCCCCAATGAACTACCTTTGCAGCAAAATAATAAATATGTACCCCATTGAAATAGTTGCCCCCATGAAGGCTGAGCTTACAGAAGTAGGCTTTGAAGAGCTGTTGACACCCGATGCTGTTGATAATGCCTTTCAGCAACAGGGCACTACCCTTCTTTTCATCAATTCAGTATGTGGTTGCGCGGCAGGTGCTGCACGCCCTGCTTTGGTATGGGCAGCAAAGAACGCGCCTAAAAAACCCGATCATATGCTTACTACTTTTGCAGGTTACGATATTGACGCGGTAAAAACAGCACGCCAGCATTTATTGCCTTACCCTCCTTCTTCACCTGCTATTGCTATATTAAAAGATGGCAAATTGGTACATATGATTGAACGTCATATGATAGAAGGCCGCCCTGCGCAAATGATTGCATCTCATTTATTGCAAACATTCGAAACATATTGTTCATAACATACTTCTGGTAAATAAGATAAGGTGCGTCCATTGGCGCACCTTTTTCTTTTGTATTTTAAACAGGGTAATCCGGTAATCCCGGTCATTTTTGGCTTTCTACTTGCTACTTTCTATTTTTAACCTTTTATAACAGGGTAATCAGAATAATCCGGGTAATCCCGGTCATTTTTGGCTTTGAACAAGATCATCATCATCACTGCACCTTCCGGCTCCGGAAAAACAACGTTAGTAAAACGGTTAGTGGCCCGCTGCCCGCAACTGGAGTTTTCAGTATCTGCATGCACACGTCATCCGCGCCCGGGAGAAGTACATGGCAAAGATTATTATTTCTATCCCATAGATGAATTTCAGAAATTAATTGAGCAAAATGCTTTTGTGGAATACGAAATGGTATACACTGGTAAGTATTATGGCACCCTTCGTTCAGAGCTCGAACGTATTTGGCACGATGGTAAATACCCCCTGCTTGAAATTGATGTAAAAGGCGCTATGGATGTAAAAGCAAAATACCCCGATAATACACTCACCGTTTTCATCAGGCCTCCATCTATCGACGTTTTACGCAGCAGGCTTACTTTACGTGGTTCAGAAACTGCTGATGCAATAGAAGAGCGAATTGAAAAAGCCATCTTCGAACTCAACTCAGCCGATAAATTTCAACAAGTCATCATCAACGACGACCTCGAAGTAGCCACAGCAGAATTATTAAATGTTGTAGAAGATTTTTTAAAATAATGACTGCGTCATTTCGAACTAGCTTTAGCCGGTGAGAAATCTCCTGGTAATAGATATATAGCTATTCTAATAGGATGCTGCAGAGTTGTTTCATTATTCTTTAATCAACTTAAACGTTTGCCTGCTCCCGTCAGCTGACAATACCTGCAAAAAATACATCCCGGGTCTAAATCCCGAAATATCTACATTTTCTTTTTGATTGCTGATATTGCCGGTCATTAATTTCTTACCTGTTATATCTTTTATCATATAAGAAGCGGCTTCTGCGTTTTCTATTTGCATGATACCGGTTGTTGGATTAGGCTGAACCGTTATCGTTGTTTTCAAAATACTGGAAATATCCAATGGCCATTCAATGGCCGTAGCTGTGTCTGGTACAGAGCAATAATCTGTGCTATGTATAATAACACTTATTACATCCTTCAATTTTAATCCAGAAAGTGCTATTGTGTCTGCTATTGCACCAGGGATATCTGTACCATTTTTTTTCCATTGATAAGCAGGTGTTGCTACTACACCCGTTACATGCGCTGTATAAGTCACTTTATATACCGGGAAAACCGAGTTGACGACATTTGTAATAGTAACAGAAGGTACGGTAGGTGTATTCAATACCACATTTACAGTAGCAGGAAGCGAATTGCAATGCGGCAGGCTCACCCATACTAAATAATTTCCCGCAAGCGGATTATGCAATACAGGGTTTTGTTTCGTTGTGGTGAGACTATCAGGTGTAAGCCAATGATAAACAACTCCTGAAAAAGAATCTGTTGCTGTAAGTATAAGGCTATCTAAAACACAGATGGGACTATTACTTGTGGCATTAGGTTTAGGCGGTAGCCCTACCCTAACTGTTACACTGTCTTTTACTGAGGCACAACTATTAGCACTTCCTGTAATTACATACTTACCATTATTAGCGGCAGTAGCAGTATTGATAACTGGATTTTGTTGGGTACTAGTAAATGATACAGGACCGGTCCAACTGAAAACAATACCAGGTGTAGCACCATTCGCCAGTAGTTTCAATGTATCTGAAATACATATTGGGCTATTAGTCGCGGCCGTTATTGCAGCAAGGTTAGGAACAATACGAATATTAAATCCATCGTCAGGAGAAGTAAATGCAGGCGAGCTGGCTACAATTCTAATCCTGTATCTAGAACCTGTATAAGCGGCAGATGGAATGGTGCAGGATATTGTGCCTGAGCTGGTAGCAGTTGTGCTACCTATGGTAGTTGGAGAACCAAAATTGCCATTCGTATCAGATAATTGTACCGTAAAACTATTGCCTGGATTATAAGGCATATAGGTATAGTATCCCACTGTTATGCTACCACCCTTGCACAATACCGTATCATTATATGGTTGATTAAAGGCCACAGCAGTGTCAGAATTGAACTTAGCTAGGTAAGCGTTTTGTGCACCCACCGCTCCGATTGTGGGTTGATGACTGCCAGCAGTCGAGATACCGTCAACACTTGGGGTAAAGCCACATATATATACATTCCCTACTCTATCACAGCTTACACCAAAGTTGCTTTCATTATAAGATCCCCCATAAAAAGTTCCCCATAATCTCTGTCCAGCATTTCCAGTAAATCTAGCTAAAAAAGCGTCACTGCCACCAGCACTATGTGTTTGATAACTACCCGGAGATGCCACAGTTGTATCGGTGGTTGAGGTACCTTGCAAATATACCGTTCCGAATGTATCGCAAGCAAGATTTAATGGATTATTATTTCCACCGCTGCCTCCATACAGTGTTCCCCAGAGCCTGTTACCCGAGGACGAGAATTTTGTTAAAAAAAATCCACTTCCTGATGACCGATAAGTACCCGGTGTAATAAGAAACGATGTAGTTTGAGGCCCTCCACATATATAAACATCACCGTTTATGTCGGAAGCTAACGTATAAACTCTCCCACCAGGCTTATCTAAATAAGTACCCCATGTTCTGTTTCCTGTAGAATCGAATTTCGATAAAAACATAGCCGCATTTCCACTACCAGCAACGTAAGAACCAGTGTCAAAATAAGGTTTAAAACTTCCGGTCGTTGCAACAATCGAATCACTTAATGTGCTCCCAGCAAAATATACATTGCCAACATTATCACATGCTACGGCATCTATTTCATCATTGTTTCTTCCCCCTATATATGTTGCCCATCTGCGATTACCGCTACTATCAAATGAAGCAAGGTAGCCATCATTATCTGCAAATTTTATTAGGCCACCACCTTTATTATACTGAAAACTTCCTGTAGATGCAATATTGGAATCACTTGTAGTAAATCCTGAAATGTAGACATGTCCAAACCTATTGCATGCCATACTAGCACAATTTGTACCTCTGTTACCACCAAAATAAGTTGCCCATTTTAGGCTACCATTAGTATTAAACCTTGCCAAGAATGAATTGTTTGATCCTGAAATGCCTGATATTGTGCTTTGAAAGCTACCAGGTGTTGCAATATAATTTGGACTGGTGGTGGTACCTGATATATATACATTGCCAATGGAATCAAAACTGGAAAGAACATTTCTGTAATAATTTCCAGTTATGGGGGAGTTCCAAGTCGTTATATTTGTCCCATAATATGTGCCCCATTGCCTTACACCGTTTGAATTAAATTTTACAACGAAACCATTATAATAATATGGTGATCCAACTAAAGTATCACGATAAGCACCTGCTGTTGCAATATTGTAATTGCTTGCAGCAATTCCCGTCATATATACGTTCCCAATTGCATCACAACCAACTGCATAACCTGCATCATAAGAATTACCACCATAATAAGTACCCCAAACCAGCCTTGGATCTATGACAAGTGTCCCCTTATAATTATCAGTATTAAAACTTAGTACATCATTCCTCAATTCAAAATTCGCAACAACTTCTTTACCACTTTTCAGTTCATAGCTATACGGTTTTTGCTCTGTCACCTTTCCCATTGGGCATATTGCATTAATATCGCCATTATTTAAAGCGGTCAAATTATCTACCCCATCATATTTTATTTGTATGTCCTTAGGGTTTCCGCCATCATGCACCACAAAATCATATTCTAGTTGGTTGTTCTTTATGTATAGTACCCAGTCAATATTCGGATACACGTTTTTATAAGTTACTTTCTGATAAGAATGTGCTACGACACCGGCACCATTATTCCAGCATTGTGGCAAATAATAGTTCTCATAATATTCCTGTGGCTCTTCTGTTATTACATCGGCATTCTCATTCGCTCCCACTAGGCTCACATCCATTCTATAACTATCAAACGGCTTTGAGACTCCACGTTTGACATTATCATTCTCTTGACTTGCTACTATCGGTTTGTTACTTTCTACTCGTTTAATAAATTGATAATGTAGTTGTACTTTCCCTATAAATACATTTATTCCATTACCTGCAA
>JABDFN010000080.1 GCA_013286485.1 Bacteroidota bacterium | reverse complement strand
ATACGATATTTTGGAGTTAGTAACATTGATAACAAGCAAAACAAAGCAAAAGCACCTGTAGTATGACCTGAAGGGAAACTATTGGTTGTCAATATATCACCCCAGCTTTGGGATATGTGTATCCAGGATGCCTTATTGAAGTATTTATAAGGTCGTGGAAGGTCGTAAGAACGCTTAATAAATTGCGACACAATGGGGGGGAAACCAGCACAAAACAAAGCAGTAAAAAAATACCACTTATTCCTAAACCTTTTGAATGCTAATAAAAAAAACAGAATCAGGGTAATGACCCATCCCTGCCCTAACCATGTAGCATAATACATGAGTATGTCACCCAAAGAAGAATAATGTGTATTGATAAAAATGAAAATAGATTCTTTACCTATAAACAACAATAGTAATGCACCTATAATAAGCCAAAGCACAAATGGTATGAGGAAGTAGTAATTATATGAATTTGGTTTTGCCTGCAAAGGATCTATGTTTTATTAACAGGGAACATTTTTCTTATTCTTGACCATATTCTAAGATACCATTCCTTAGTGAATATCTGTGAATCATTCCTTGCCTGGTTAATGAGTAAAAATGCAATGGGCAGCAACATGCCGGTCGCCATCCACATACCAACCCATACAGGTAATGTTCCTGATCTTGCCAATTTCTCGCCCGTGATAGAGGTGATATGGTATACAACAAAGAAGGAAACGGCAATGACCAATGGCATACCAATACCACCCTTTCTAATAATAGCACCTAAGGGAGCGCCAATTAGAAATAGCAATAAGCAGGCAAACGACAATGTATATTTTCTATACCATTCTATTTTAAATTTCAGATAATTTTCATGCTGAATACCTTCATCCATAGCTGTAGCCGATAACATACCTGCAAGGCTACGGACATTATTTAAGGTAAGTGTAAACACTGCAGGTTTGAGAGAATCTTTTACTAATTGTGCAAATGATGAATCGTATGCTTTTACTGCAGCAGTATCTTTTTTGATCTTACCAACCAGCTCCATTTTATCTGGCCTGGGGCTATATATGGTAACATAAGGTCCTACAAAATCATTAATATTTTTACTTACTCTTTTTTCATAGCTTTTAAAACTGTCTATATTTTCTTTGAGTTGTGCAACGTTCATCATTTGATAATTCTCTTTAAACAAGTCTTCACTGGTTCGTGTTAACTTAAAAGAAGAGAGGTCGAATATTTTATTCCATTGTTTAAAATACATTCTTGTTTGAATATTGGTGCCTGCACTGTTATCTTCTTCGTAACGCCAACCATCATATAATTTGAAAGTCAGGTATTGTTTATCAGGTGACGGGATCATTTCACCTGAATTTGCAATTACAACACGCGTATTACCCAAGCCATTAGTACGATCATAAATAATAACATTATGAATAGCGGTACCATCACGATCTTTGCTACCTATCCTGATCGAATAATTGCCAATATCATTTACAAACTGACCGGGACGAATATTTAAAGCCGGTTTTGAACGCAAGTCGTGCAACAATGATAATGCCTTAAGATTAGCAACAGGGATAACATTATTATTAAAAAGGAAAGCAAGACCACAAATAAAAATGATAAAAATGAGCAGTGGCCTCATAAAACGCAGGAGTGATATACCAGCCGATTTTATAGCTACCAATTCGAAATTCTCACCCATGTTACCAAATGTCATGATCGACGCCAGAAGAATACCAAGCGGTAATGCCATAGGCACTAAGGTTGTAGACATATACCCCAACAACTGAATGATCATCCAAATACCCAAGCCCTTGCCAATGAGTTCGTCCATATACAACCAGAAGAACTGCATAACAAGTACAAAAAGCGTAACAAAGAAGGTGACAATGAATGGCCCTATGTAGCTACGAATAATGAGTATGTCCAGCTTTTTAATCAAAAAAGGAGGCTATTTGTTGCAAACCTACTAAAACCATACTTTTTGAGGAGAAGTTTTAAAAAGGCTTAACGATTAAATTGTATCGTTACAAGTTATTAAGCACCTATACGATGCTTTAAATCGCTTACCTGGCTGTTCCACAACTGTTGCTGATCCTTAATATCGATTTTATCTGCAAAATCAGTAATTCTAATAATCGTTTCGTTTGTAACCGGGCTTTGCTCTATGCGGAATTCAAAAAATTCATCATCAGCCTGATGATCCCAACGGTACATGATGGATTCATTTTCTATTTGCTCTACTACTTCAGCTGTGTCTGTAGAGCCATTCCAGCTAAAATAGTAGGTAAGGTCTTTCTGATCAACTTTATCAGCGAACCATTCCTGTAAACCAACAGGAGTAGATAAAAATTCAAATAGTATAGCCGGAGAGCAACGGATAGGAAACTCTAAACTGTACATTGTCTTCTTCTTATTCATCGTGGATGCCTTCACTTGGAGTCTTATTTGATGCAATAATAAAAAAATGAGCCAATAATCAAAATTTTTTGACTTTTTTTGAACATATATTCCCAATGCTTATAACTGAACTAACTGACTTGTTAACAAATTCTTAAAAATATTTTTGGGTTGAATGGCATTGACCCTTAGATTTGCTAATACAACCCTGTTTTTTAATTGCGTTTAAATTGAAATTGTATTTATCCATTTTATAAACAATTAACGTTCTGCCTATGTCAATGCGACAGTTAAAGATCACAAAATCAATTACTAACCGGGAAAGTCAATCACTAGAGAAATACCTGCAGGAAATAGGCAAGGTAGATCTGATAACCCCCGAAGAAGAGGTGCAGCTCGCCATCCGTATTAAACAGGGAGACCAGCGCGCACTTGAAAAGCTAACCAAGGCCAATCTTCGTTTTGTTGTATCTGTGGCAAAACAATACCAAAACCAAGGCCTTTCTCTCAGCGATCTTATTAATGAAGGCAACCTTGGCCTGATAAAGGCAGCCCAGCGTTTTGATGAAACAAGGGGTTTTAAATTTATCTCTTACGCAGTATGGTGGATCCGCCAGTCTATATTACAGGCTTTGGCAGAACAGTCTCGTATTGTACGCCTGCCATTGAATAAAGTAGGCTTGTCGAACAAGATAAGCAAGGCCTACTCTCAACTGGAACAGGAATATGAGCGTGAACCATCTACCGAAGAGCTGGCTGAATTGCTGGAAATAGGTACTGAAGAGGTAGAAACCACACTTGGTGTTGCTGCCCGCCACGTATCAGTAGATGCACCTTTTGTTGACAGCGAGGACAATACCCTGCTGGATGTATTAGAGAACCCTAATTCTGACTCTGCAGACTCTGAACTGGAACATCACGATTCATTGCGTTGCGAAATAGAACGTTCTTTAAGCACGCTTACAGACCGCCAACGCGATGTGATAAAACTATATTTTGGTATAGGTGTTGAACACCCTATGAGTCTGGAAGATATAGGCGAAAAATTCTCACTGACACGCGAACGTGTACGCCAGATAAAAGATAAGGCTATAACCAAGCTGCGTACTGCGAGCCGTTGTTCACTTTTAAAATCTTATCTCGGCAACTAATCATATTTATTATTAAGTAAAAAACTCTCCGCCATGCGGAGAGTTTTTTTATTGTTCTTCGTGCAAACCCCATTTATCTGATAATAGCTTTACCTGCTCTTCGTGCAACCTTGCCTTACCATCATAAAAGCCCTTTACCTGCCTTTGACGAAACGCTTCATACAGCGTTACAGCACAGGCTACAGAGATGTTTAATGACTTTACCATGCCTACCTGAGGAATGATGAAATTGCCGTCGCAATGTTTTAATAACTCATCAGAAACACCTGCATGTTCATTACCAAATACAAGTGCAACAGGCTCTGTGAGATCCAATTCATATAAAGAATGTGCTTTTTCGCCTAAATGAGTTGCATATAGTTTACTGTATTTTTTTCTGAGGGCCGTGACGCAAGATTCGATGCTATCGAACTGGTGAATAGTAAGCCAGCCGGCGGCACTTGCAGAACTTTTTTTGCCGAATTTTTTATGTCTTGCAATCTGTGTATTCAATACATATAATTCCTGTATACCTACAGCATCGCAAGTGCGCATAACAGCCGCAATATTGTGCGGGTCATGTACATTCTCCATTACAACTGCCAGATCCGGCTGACGGTGATTGAGTACATGTGTGATACGCGTTTTACGTTCAGGAGTCATGCGTTTGGCTACAGCCAATCTAATTTATTAAATAATCCCCGACCTACAAGGTCGGGGGGTATTATTGATATTGTATGTTGATAAACTTTCTACATTAATTCACTCCCAACTTGGCCCTGATATCTTCGGGAATTCCTCCTTTGTGGATAAGGAAAGCAGTAGTTTTATATTGCACATATGCCTTGCTTACGTGTATATATCCCTTATAGTCGTTCTTAATACCCCATGAGTTCTTTACTATATAGTATTCTTTACCGTTCTGGTCTTTGCTGATACCCACTATATGCATACCATGATCGTCGGTAGTTTCGTAGTTATCATAAGCCCTTTGTCGCATTTCGGATGTGATAACACGCTCCGACATAGGGCCATTGAATAATGCCTTCTGTTCGCTATCATCCATGTCTTCCCAATCTTTTTCGGGAACGAAGGCTACTCCATTCTTCCAGCTAAAATATTTTTCGCTTACATCGGCAGCCCAAGCTACTGTATAGCCATTCTTCAGTGCATGATCTATGATATCAATAATGTCGTTAAATTTTACATTATACACTTTTTGCATTGCCCAGTTGTCTTCTACCAGAAAAGGAACTTTGGTATAATATGGTTCGTTAGTGAAAGAAGACATTTCTATGTAATCTTTAGGATTAATACCCACTACTTTTTCTGCAAAAGTTTTTGGTGTGTATTCTTTACCTTCCCAGGTAAATTTTTCAGGCACTTTACCCAAATAGTCATCTACTACATCAGTAAATGCTTTTTTCCAAACAGGTGTGAGTTTACCATTATGATTAGCCACTATTGCATCGAGCATACCTTTTAATACAGCCTGAAATTCTCCGAATTTATTTTTTGTTGTGCCATAGTTTAAACCGGTATATACTGATTGTGGCATAGCACCATATTTAGCATACATGTTTATAACATCATGACATTCTCCGCCATCTCCCCATGAAAAATGGCCATGCAATTGTACATATACATCTGCTTTATCGAGGTATTCGCAGCGAGCAGTATATATTTCAGAAAGGTCAACAGGCGTTTTGCCCATGCGTATCATTTCGCTTTCTAAAAACGAGTTGGTGCTATAGCTCCAGCAAGTACCTGAACTAGCCTGGTTCTTTACTGAAGTACGTTCAAGGTTTACTACATCTTTAAAAATGTATTTCTTTTTTGCACTATCACTTTTATTCGCATCTAATTTCTTTACGAGATCATCCTGGGCGAGTGTAAATAGCGGCAGTGCAACAATGAATAACAATGCTAATTTTTTCATTATGTATTTATTTGAGGGCACTAAGTTAATAGATAGAATGAATACTTAGGTGCCTGATTAAAGGTATTTAACGGGGGATTTCAGACAAGGTCGATATAATACAGCAGGTCGCGGGAAGGCCCTTTAATGCCATAGAGTTTTTTATTGTCTACAGTAAAGCTGTCATATTTTTTCATTAAATCATCAGACAATAAAAGGTCGCGTTCTTCAATATATAATTCAGCACGGTCATCCTCATCCTGAAGACTATCGCGGTATTTTATATAGGCTGTGTTGCCTTGAAGGTTTTTGTCAATGCCCGCAATCATTTGCTTTACCAAGTCGGATGGTTCACCAATGCCGAAATCGAAAAGCATTTCGAGCAATGTATTTTCATCTTTGAAAGTCTGATTTTTGATGAACATGCTACGAAATTACAAAAAAGGAATTTGTATTACTAACATTGAAATTCATTGAAGGAGTGGACGTTTTCATTTGTTTAACGGTTATAGAAGTTCTCTTAAAATAAATAGATTTACAACAAAATAGAACTCCATGATCCATAAACTACTCAATGATAAACCTACCAAGCTATTTGTAATACTCACCTCTTTCTTTGTAGCCAATGCATTGATAGCTGAGTGTATTGGCGGTAAGTTATTTTCATTAGAGCGTGTGTTTGGCATACAACCTCACCCTTTTTCTTTATTCGGACAAGATGGGCTGACTGTGACCCTTACATGTGGTGTACTGTTATGGCCCATTGAATTCGTAATGACAGACGTAGTAAATGAATATTTTGGCCCTAAAGCTGTAAGGCGCATATCTTATATAGCAGTGGGATTAATACTGTATGCATTTCTTATGTTTTACCTTGCAATCAGAATACCGGCTGATACCGGCTTTTGGATAACCAGCCAAAAAGCAGATGGCGTGCCTGATATGCAGGCGGCATTTGGCAGCATTTTCGGGCAGGGTATGTGGATCATTGCAGGTAGCTTAACGGCATTTATGGTGAGCCAGATAGTGGATGTATGGGTATTTCACAAGATCAAAAAAGTAACAGGCCATAAGAAAGTATGGCTGAGAGCTACAGGCTCTACAATCGTGTCTCAAATGGTAGATAGTTTTATTGTACTATTCATTGCTTTTTATTGGGGTAAGGGCTGGTCGATGCAACGTGTATTAGCAATATGTTTAGTCAATTATACTTACAAGGCAACTATGGCTATTATTCTAACTCCACTCATATATTTAATAGAAGGCCGTATAGAAAAATTCCTGGGCCACGAAGTAGCCCAGGAATTAAAGCATGCCGCTATGGGCAAAGTCAATGAATAATATTTAGAAGCTGTATTTTGGTGTTACAGTTTCCGGTCTTTGGTGATTAAGACGATAAATAATTGATAGCTGTATTGACGGGCCTTTGTAAAGCAAATTAGATATTTGCTTACCGCCGTTAGTTTGAGCATTATCCCAAAGTGTTTGTGTTACACGACCATCTACCATGATGGAGCGGGTAAACTCATATGATGTTCCTAATAAATAACCGATACCGAAACGTGAACCAAAATCGCTGATATCAATTTTCGGTGTTTCCGGTCTCCAGTTAGCTGTAGAACTATATATATGAACCTCAGGAGTAGTAGGGATAACAGGGCGACTGATCTCTTCAGCATTTATTGTAAAGTTGTAAACCAAATTACCACCTGCATATACATAGAAATTGCCAGCCTTATAGCGTATAGATATTGGCAATTCTACACTATTCATTGTTGAATAATTAAAACTATGTGTGAAAGAATCTGTTCTTACAACCCACCATGGTGCAACATAATTGCCATTATTCTTGCTATAGTTATTGTTGATAGAACCACTACTAAAGCGTTGCATGTATTTGAATTCGCCCATGATACTTAAGTGTTCGTTTACAACAAACTCTGTAGTCATTCCTAAATGGAAACCAGAATTCTGAGTACCTCCAAAGAAAACCGTATTGATACCACCAATAAGCCCCGGATATACTTTTACTTTACCTAATTCATATTCAAAATCACGCATTTTTTGTCTAAAACCTGACCAATCCCAACCCTTACTACTCTTTTTATGCGCTGTTAAAGCATTTTTTGCATTTGAATTATCTGCAACTGCGGATCCGGTTGCATCATCCATTTTTGCACCCGGGAGTATAGTATTATTGTTTTTGTTTTTAATACCAATACCATTGTTTTGTTCCAATTTTTTTACACTTTGTTTATTAGCATCTGACTGGGTAACTTGAGGCTCAGTGGTGATATAGTGCGGTATGTTTACTAATGCTATAGTATCTATGCGAAGCACGTACCTATGCGTTTCGGGGTCGAATTTTACATACTCACGAATTTCCAGCTTTTGTATTGAATCTTTGAAATGCTGAATAGTTTGTTTTTGTGAAGTGCCATTACCAACAACTGAATTTCCCTTTTGCTTCTTGCCTATAGGATTGTTTCCGGATGATGGAATAATACCACCATTGCCATTCTTGTTTTTCTTAGCGCTACTCTTTGGGGTATTTGCAGCAGTTCTATCTTCTTTTGTAGCAGGATTATTTGCTGCAATAGGCGATGTATTATTAGGCCCTGTAATTGGATTATTCGGCTCATGGTGTTTCTTATTACGCTTACCAGCTGAATTACTAACAGGTATTGCAGATGCAAGTGATTGATCGTTGCCATTTTGATCATTCCCTACCTGTGGCGTTTTCTTATTAGCCTTACCGGCAAAGTTAGCTACAGGTGTTGCAGATGCAAATAGTTTATCGTTACTATTTTGAAGCGGGTTGGGAGCATGCAATAAATCAACACAACAAATTACTTTTCTAT
>JABDFN010000079.1 GCA_013286485.1 Bacteroidota bacterium | reverse complement strand
GTAACTGAGAAAATCCCATGCCATTGGGATTGCCACTTTCTTTTACAGAATGTATGATCGTTCTGTTTTTATTTGGCTCTTTTGAATAATAATCAGCTTGCTCCTCACATAAATACACAACCCCCTTGCCTATACTATCTGCCCCCATTTCTTTTTTATCTACTTTCTGTCCGAAAACTTTATCAGGCATAATACGAGTTCGAGCCACACCTTTTAAATATATACCTGTTTGAAAGGAATGCACTTGTTTTAAGTGGAAAGTGCGACGTGCAATTGTTTTTCTTATGATCTCGTAAGCCGGATCCTCAGCATTTGCATGTACTACTACTTCTTTCATTTGCAGGCTCTGACTTTTAAGTGTAAAGTTGCAGCTTACAGTATCATTGCCCTGCACTGTAATGTTTTTAATTGATTGTGTAAATCCTATATATTGGCATACGATCTTATAATTACCGTCACTGACCATTAATTCATAGTTTCCATTTGCCCCGGCGCTTACTCCATTTGCAGTGCCTTGTATATATATCGTCGCATATGGCAACACCTCACCTTTATCATCAACTATTTTACCTTTTATCATGCCGGCAAATAAAGAGAAGGGCAATAGCAGCCAAACAATAGACATTATTAATGAGCTGCTATTTATTCGCATAATACAACTGTATATTAAGTTAAAGCTGTAAATTATATATTGAATGAAAAGTTAAAGTTATGTATCAGAAAAGACCATGTAATTGGGCATCTATGCGTCTTACAACTTCTGCAAAATCTTCTTTATTATTTGGGAATTTGTTTTTGTCAATATCTATAACCAGTAAAGGGCCATCGCTATATTTTTCAATCCATTTATTATAAAACTCATTCAGCCTCTTTAAATAATCAAGGCGCAAATTCTCCTCATATTCACGACCGCGTTTTTGTATCTGGTCTACTAGCGATGGGATAGATGCTTTTAGATATATTAACAGATCCGGCGGTTTTACTAATGTTTTCAGATTCTCAAAGAAAGAAGCATAATTCTCATAATCTCTCTTTGTCATCAGCCCCATTTCGTACAAGTTGGGTGCGAAAATATATGCATCCTCGTAAATAGTACGGTCTTGTATAACAGAATTTTTACCGTTCTTAATATCTATCAGATGCTTCAAACGCGTATTTAAAAAGTAGACCTGCAGGTTAAAAGACCAGCGATGCATGTCCTCATAAAAGTCTACCAGGTAAGGATTGTGTTCTACATCTTCGAAATGAGGCGTCCATTTATAATGCTTAGCAAGCATTTGCGTAAGAGTAGTTTTACCGGACCCTATATTCCCTGCTACTGCAATATGTCTTGTTACTGATTTTGAAGGCATGCTAACACAATATAACAAGTAAAGTCAAAAGTGAAAAATGAAAAAGATAAAAAAACCTCACTATTCAAAAACTAAGGCGGTTTTAAGATTTAATAATAATTAATACCTATCTTCTTCCTAGCTTCAGCTATTGTTTTAGAAGCACTTATGCGGGCTTTTTGAGCACCTTCATGTAGTATTTTCCGTATTTGGGCTTCATCTTGCTGCAATTCAACTGCTCGCTCACGTATAGGTTTTATAAAAGCGATCATATCTTCTGCCAGTTGCTTTTTCATATCTCCATAGCGAATATTGCAATTGTTATATGCAGTTTGGTAACTGTTAATTGTTTCAGATGAAGAAACCAGGTTCATCAGCAAAAAAATATTCTGAATGTACTCAGGCATTTTGCTATCAGGTTCTGTGGGTCCTGCATCTGTTTTTGCTTTCATTATCTTTTTACGGATAACATCATCCTCATCTGATAAAAAAATGGCAGCATTCGCATTCTCACTTTTACTCATTTTGCCATTACCATCGAGGCTCATGATCTTTACTGTTCTTGCGTCTGACCTGAATACCTGTGGTTCTGGAAATAATTCTCCGTATCGATTGTTGAAACGTTGCGCAAAATTGCGCGCCATTTCCAAATGCTGCTCCTGGTCTTTACCAACAGGTACTTTTGCAGCCTTGTGGATCAATATGTCAGCGGCCATTAATACCGGGTAGGTAAGCAATCCTGCATTTACATTATCCGGGTGTTGACGAACTTTATCCTTGAATGTAGGTACCTTCTCTAATTCACCTTTGTAAGCCATCATGTTAAACATCAGGTACAGTTCGGGTATTTCCGGTATATCGCTTTGTGCATAAAGGGCTACTTTATTGGTATCCAAACCGCTGGCAATATATTCTGCAACTACCCTATAGACATTAGGCTTCAATTCTTTAGGATCAGGATGCGTGGTAAGCGCATGATAATCTGCTACGAAAAAAAAGCAGTTATAATCATTCTGCATTTTTAAGTAGTTGTGAATGGCTCCAAAATAATTACCAATATGTAAAAAGCCGGTAGAGCGAATGCCACTTACTACAATTTCCTTGCTCATAATTAAGCGGCAAGATACAAAAAGATAGTTTCTGCTTGAAAATTATAGTAAGCGGTTATCTCAATAATTTTTCTATCTGTTCTATTAATTTCTTAGTATCGCTGGGGCGGGCCAAATCTTCAATTGCAGCAAATTTGCCATCTTTATCAATAAGAAAATAAGATGGTATGCCCTTTACTCCATATGCTTTCACTACTTCTGACTCCCAATTTTTATCAACATGCATATTCAGGCCGTCAACACCATAATCTTTTATAGCCTTTTTCCATACACTTTCTTCCGCATCCATAGATATATATACAAACTTCACCGGCTTATCCTTAAAGTATTCCCTTACTTTCTTAGCATCCGGCATTTCTGCAAGGCAAGGCACGCAACCTCTTGACCAGAAATCAATATATACTGCATTCCCTTTCAGATCTGATAGTTTTAATTTATTTCCATCGGGTTCTGTAATATCAAAATCAATTACTTTTTTTCCAACAGCGACTATTTTTTTATTTGCGATACTTTGTTCCAGTTCTGCTGAATAAGGGCTGTTTGGAAAATGTTTCTTATAGTCGCTAAACATTTTTGTCAACTCATCATAAGTATAATATTTGGTAACCACATATATTGTGTGGGCAGCACAATACTCAGCTGTTTTAGAAGGCATTTCTTTATACTCCATATCCAGGCATTCATCTGTTCTCAATTTAGTTTGAGCTGTTGTATCTCCTGCTGTCCTGGCAGCCAGATGTGTAGGGCTGTAATTAAATAAAAATTCTCGGTAAGCTTCCATACCAACATATTTATCGTTGAAAGCTGCAGGCACCTTTTCAAGCACTTTATAATTTTCTTTAGGAATATACTTTACTTTCATACTGTGCTGTTTCTGCATTTCATGAAACTGCGGATACAAATCCATTGCAGCATATTTTTTATACGTATAATAAGCCTCATAATACTCCTTAAATGAAGCAGGTAAGTTGGAACCATATTTTTTGAGAAAATTCATTTCTTCATTTACCAGCCCGTCCAAGGCAATTATATAATCATCTGGTTCTTTCATACATATCCTTTGCGTAGACATGCCAAACATAACTATCCCATTTTTTTCGAGTACATGTCTTGCCATAAAATTTGCTATTTCCTGCCCTTTACCGGTATATTTCAAAGTACTATCAAAGTTTTTCGCGTCCATTTGCATATACAGATCTGCTCCTGGCTCTGCAAAAAATTCTGTTTCCTGGTTGCCATGTATTATATCCAGCCTGGTATACCCTTCAGGAATATCAAAATCAAAACTAAAACCGCCTTTCTTATCGAGAGCCCTTACATATTTTGCAGGATGATAACCTACCGAAACTGGTTCAAATGTTATACTTATACTATCCCCAATAGGATTTGCAATAGTGCCACTGAGTAAAAAATTTGTTGCATAGAGGTTTGCGCCGCACAACAAAATGGGGAAAAGCAAGAGGTTTTTCATACAAAACATTTTATATCTAAAATAGTGTTTCAGTAAGTGGACTTAAACCCTGAGATTTTTAATATTAAATCTATATCCACAACATATAATAATTACTTAATTAATCAACTAAATTTTTAGTTAATTATTCTTAAAAATCTTCTTTGCTAATAAATATTAATTTTAAGCCTGCACATGGATCATTCCAAAGACCATATATCATTAAGCGAAGTACACGAATCAATTGACCCGTTGAAGGCAAGTACTCCCTGGAAACGCATATTTGCTTTTTTTGGGCCTGCCTACCTGGTAAGTGTGGGCTATATGGATCCGGGCAATTGGGCAACTGATATAGCAGGTGGCAGCCGCTTTGGTTATCGCCTTATATGGGTATTATTAATGAGCAACCTGATAGCCTTATTATTACAATCGCTAAGTGCAAGGCTGGGTATTGTTCGCGGGCGAGACCTTGCACAATGTAACAGGGAGACCTACCCCGCCTCCATAAATTTTATCTTATACATACTGGCAGAAATTGCCATCGCTGCCTGCGATCTTGCAGAGGTATTGGGCATGGCCATTGGCTTGAATCTATTGTTTGGCATTCCTTTACTATATGGTGTACTTGTTACCCTACTCGACACTGTATTATTGTTATACCTTCAAAGACTGGGAATGCGCAAACTGGAAGCATTTATTATTACCCTCATCTCCATTATAGGCGGATGCTTCCTGGTTGAAATGTTTTTTGCCAGGCCTTCTTTTCATAATGTCGCACAAGGATTTATTCCATCTTTACCAAACAGCCAGGCACTTTATATTGCCATAGGTATTATTGGGGCAACCGTAATGCCGCATAACCTTTACCTACATTCTGCCTTGGTACAAACAAGAAAAATAAGCAGGAATGAACGTGCAATAAAAAGAACCATTCGGCTGAATGCAATAGATTGCGGTATAGCGCTGAACATTGCTTTTTTTGTAAATGCTGCCATATTGATTCTTGCAGGAGCGGTTTTTTTTACCAGCGGGCACCATACCGTAGAATCATTGCAGGATGCCTATAAGCTGTTAACCCCCTTACTCGGAGATAAGGTATGGGCATCGCGATTGTTTGCCATTGCATTGATCGCCGCTGGGCAAAGCTCTACGGTAACAGGCACATTGGCCGGCCAAATAGTAATGGAAGGCTATCTAAAGCTACGTATTAACCCGATCGTAAGAAGATTATTAACAAGACTACTTGCCATAGTACCTGCTGTAATATTGATATTATTGATGGGCGACCAAATGGTAGATACTATGCTCATATTCAGCCAGGTGCTATTAAGCATGCAACTGGCCTTTGCTGTAATACCATTGATACATTTTGTGAGTGATAAAAAAACAATGAGTATTCATGCTATAAAACCAATGGTGCAATTTGTAGCTTGGATAGTAGCTATTATTATCCTAACCCTTAACATGAAATTAGTGTATGAAAGTGCCGGAGCATGGATAACAGGCACACAGAACATCTTACTAAAAGGGTTGATCGTTTTGGGGGAATTGGGATTAATAGCGCTGGTGATCATTACCTTTGTTTATCCGCTGATATTACGTAGAAGAGAGGAAGACATTAACATACATACTGCAATACCTATGGATAGTGCACAACTCGTAGTAAAACCATTTCAAAGAATTGCTCTGGCGCTTGATTATAGCGATAAGGATAGAAAAGTATTGCAGTACGCTATGCAGCTGGCAAAGCCCGAAACAAACTTCATACTGATACATGTAGTAGAAAGTGTTTCTGCGCGAATGATGGGCGAGCAGGCAAAGGATTATGAAACTATTAAAGATCAGGAGCAAATGGATAAATATATCCGGCTGTTGGCAGAGAACAATTATCAAGCAACCGGGCAGCTTGGCTTTAAGAATCGAACGAAAGAAATTGCGCGTATTGTAAAAGAAAATAATTGCGACCTGTTGATAATGGGCAGCCACGGGCACAAAACCATTAAAGACTGGTTACTGGGTGAAACCATTAATTCAGTAAGGCATATGATCGATGTGCCGGTATTTATAGCAAGATGATCTCTATGCAAAAAATATTTTTCATTCTTTTCCTTTTACCATTCACAGGCACAGCTCAATCTTTCAATGCAGACATAATACAATACACAGGTAAAGTATTTAAGCAAGCTGCTACCGGAGAGATACAGGTACTTGATTCTTTAATGAAAAAATTACCCCCTGATACCTTATATAAGAGGTTTATTAGCGCCAAACCTGCTATGGCTGACAATATCGATAATAATTTTTACACGAAAAATACTTTTAAAGAAGCCTCATTCATCAATGCTTTTCACTACGGCCTTTTTGAAGGTAGTATGGGGCTGCCCGATCTGCCGGCTTTCTTGTTTGATACACTCACGTATAAACCAAATCCCAATTACATTATATTTCGTTTATACCGCTATAACGATGATGGTAGCTTTAAAGACAAAAAGAAATTGTTTATTGTTAACAGGAAGGCAATCATAACAAATAAACAAGCTATAATTAACAAGTCCATCAAGCTGGTGGCAGATTCCCAAAACCGACAAAAAACAAAAATGTTGGTAACAAAAGAGAACGAATACTGGGTAATATCTGAACTGCAGCAGAATAATAAAAAAACAGAACCAGATATATGTAACACACGTTATCGCTTGCAACTAACGGCAGATATGCGTTTTAAACAATATTACAGTGACACTTCCGATTTCAATATCAACAAAAAAGCAGGGATAGACAGCAGTATAGAAAGAGCCTACTACTTTCTAAAAGACAAAGAATATGTGCAATGTTATATTGAGAATGAAACAGGGGTGTGGCGAATAGCCGGCAATCAGTTATTGTTAATGACTTTTGGCGGTATTATTGTAAATAATTACAAGATAATAGCACTTGCGGGTGATAAGATGGACTTACAAATAAAAAATTATAAAATAAGCTATTTAAAAAAGCACTTTTAACTTGAACTTGTCTTTTCTTAACTCTATTTTTGGTACATGAGACCCTTACTGATAGCATTATTATTATTACCCCTTCTGTCCCGTGGACAGGATACGACAGATGTATTTGTTCAAAATGAAAAACATGTATATACCCGCACGGAGGTAAGAGAACAAGCAGATTCCACTTTGCATTTTTACCTCGGTTATCTTTTTGAACATTGCACTTATCGCAAAAAAGGCTATTACAGCTATACAGACAGTGGTAAATCGGTTGTGCATTGGAGCATGCTTAGCAAGCACAAAAAAATAAAAGGCAAGCTTATGAATGTATTTATGAGTTATCAATTAGATTATACTTACCCGCTCTGCAGTGCATATAATCATATAAAAGGTATCATTTTTTTAAAACTGGACAGTGATCTGCATGCAAGACAAGATCCTGACCTGAAATTCATTCCCTATTTTGTATGGACAAAAGAGGATTGCCGCCTTATTGGCAAAGAACAAGCGATAGAATTAGCCATTAATTTTGGTTTTAAAGAAGGCGACAAACCCCCAAAAGCAACTATACAGTATGATGCACCTGTAAAACAATTCTACTGGGATATTAGCAACCGGATACAAAAAGATTCCATCATTCAAAAACATTTTGTTACGCAGACCATGCAGATAAACGCCTATACAAAGAAAAAAGTATCGTATACAAAAACAGAGAAACCAGAAAATAAACAATACTAAAAAAATACCCCAGCCATTGGCCGGGGTAAACAATTCTCTTTATTATAAACTTATTTCTGTATCATCAGTTTTTGATAATAACGATTATTACCTGATGTGATATTTATAAAATAGATACCTGGTTCCAATTGAGATAAGTTCAATTCTTTACGCCCGCTGGCATCCAGGTTAAGCGCTGTATTATATACATGTTGACCTGTAATATTAGTTACATCAACTATTGCATTTCCCGGAATAGAATTGTCCCACTGTATAGTAAACTCACCATTTGATGGGTTAGGAAATATAGTAAACGATTGACTGCTTGCAACACTTGCTATACCACTTGTATTTGGTTTAATCGCTGTAGAGGTTTGTTTGAAATCTATACCGTTTACACTTGTTATAAGTGGATTGATCGTAATTGAGCCCCATGCTGTGCTATTCAGGCCCATCGACTCTGGGTAAATGCTATAAGTGCCCAAAGGTAAATTTGAGAACGAATATTTGCCTGAAACATCTGTATATGTTGTTGCAACCAAAATATTCGATGCATTTCTTACCATCATCTGTAAATCCAGCTTTACTTATTCAGCAACCCCATCTGGCAGTAGTGTGCTCATGTATACATTTACTAACACCGCATCGTATGGTACTGTGCCAACCGGATATCATAAATCTGCAGGTATGAACTGTGCAGATGGTACCGGTAACCTAAGTGTTTCGCCTACAGGTTCCACTACGCACACATTTACCGGCACAGGAACTTTTATTGTCAGGTATTGGATAACTGTAGCTGACAGCTCAGGCACTACAATATATTGCACTGATACTACATCCAGTTCAATAACAGTTGCTTATCCGCCTTGCGGCAGTGTAGTAGCTGATACTATACTTGGCTCAGGTGTGGTACATTTTGGTGCTACTGTACCTGCAGGTACTACAGGCATGACCTACTAT
>JABDFN010000078.1 GCA_013286485.1 Bacteroidota bacterium | reverse complement strand
GTTATCGTTACGGGCTATCCTAAAGAGATCAAAGCGTTTTACATGCGTATGAACGATGATAACAAAACTGTTGCTGCTATGGACATACTGGCTCCCGGAATTGGTGAGATCGTTGGCGGTTCTCAGCGTGAAGAACGTTTAGACAGGCTTACACAGCGTATGGAAGAGATGCATATACCTGTTCATGAAATGGATTGGTACCTCGACACCCGCCGCTATGGCGCAGTGCCGCATGCAGGCTTCGGACTGGGTTTTGAGCGCATGGTACAATTTGTTACCGGTATGGGCAATATCCGCGATGTGATGCCATTCCCCCGCACACCTAAGAATGCAGAGTTTTAATGCGCAATGAATACCGGGAATTTATGATCCTTGATTACATCATTTATAAAACTCTTCCTGATAAGCTCTGACAATAAAGATCTGCCATATGCACCTGCAACAAGAATAGGATTCTTATTCTCAACAAACCATGTTTCAAAATAAGGTCTCGGATCTGCGTCCAGGTGGTAATAACTAATATTAGGGAAATGGCAAGAAACCAGCTCTTTAATAAAATTCATATTAGGAACGTCTTTGCCTGCATGAGCGTATACCAATATGGTTTTTAAAGAAGTTAGTTCAGGGAGTAGGTATGCAAATTGTTTTATAGCAAATATTGAAGCCTGAGATCCATCATAAGACAATATTATGCTCTGTGGCAACTTATATTCTTCGGGAACTAACACTACCGGGCACTCTGCTTTATGAAGTGCATTAACAAGATATTCCTGCTGTTCAGCTACCCCTAAATTTCTATAAAACAATTCGCTGCTCAGCACCAGCAGGTCCGCAAAACGCGTTTCATCTTTTAATTCTGTTATTACATGGCCATCAAGATCGCGATGCACTTTATATTTGATACCATTTGTTTTGCATAGCAATTCAAAATTGGCTACAGTCTCTTCTATTATTTTCCCGTCGTCTTCGATAATATCTGTTACATACATCGGGCCCGAAATGGTACCCAGCGAATATAATAGCTCAGCATAATCTACTATTGGAAGGAATACACCGGTAGCTAATAACTCATGGCACTCATTCAATCTGTTAACAAACCTAAACGCACCTTCAGAAAAATGTTCTCCGTCAAATGCAATTATTACTTTTTTCATAATAAAATGTTTTCTATTGATTAATAATATTGTATCAACCCTATATGGCCGTATTTATCCAGCATACCATCTTCGGCATGTGCTACACTGCCGCCACTTTCCATTACATCTTTAACTACGAACTCCAGATTTGCAGGGTACGGATAATCCCATTCCAGTACCAGTATACTACCCCTATGCAATCTTGCTTTTCGCTTTACATCGTCAAAGCCAAAGCAAAATTTACAGGCATCTATCGCCTTTTCAATTTTTCTACCCAACATTTTTTCATACCCCTTATGCAAACCGGCAATATGTGGCGCAAGCACATCAAGTATTTCGCTTACACTTGCCTCTTCATAATTACCGTGCACATATGCTGTAATAGCCTTCGCATGATGGCTCGTCTTCATAAAATGCCCCGCCGCGCGCTCTGTAGCTATCAAAAAAACAGGCAAATGATATTCTTTCAACGCCTCATCCAAACCCTCATCCGCATGATATACAAATTTATCCAACACTACTTCCTTCCTGTCTTGAGAATTCGTGAAGTTGTCCGTTTTGGCTGGTATGGTATTGTGATAAGCTGCAGTATGATCGGGAACATGCGTCCTGATTTTTTCAAGTTGGTTATCAATACCATGAAATATCTTATACTGTTTTGCCGTCAGCAGCATTACCAGGTATTCGTTATTTTCCGTGAATTTTTGCATAGTCATTTATTTATTACAAAACTATTCCCGCTGCACAGTTGAATATATGACGCCCGTCATCTTTATTATTGATTGTGCTCATCAAAAAAACCCCGCGCATAAGCACGGGGCAGAAACTACTACTCTACCTATTTACTTTACTGTTATCGACTTATTGCTACTCTTCTTAATTTCTTCATTTCTTGGCATCACAACATTCAATATGCCATCCTTGTAACTCGCATCAATTTTTCCCCGGCTCACATCATCGGGCAATGTAAATGAACGGGAGAAAGAAGTATAGTTATACTCTTTGCGTGTATACTTTTCATCCTTTTGTTCTTTACTTTCTTCCCTTTCAGAGCTTATGGTAAGCATATTACCCTCCACATCTATCTTAAAATCTTCTTTTTTCATTCCCGGTACGGCAACAGTAAGCTTGTATTCCTTTTCATTTTCAGTAACGTTAACCGCAGGCATGTTCATGGTTTTCACCAGGTACTTATTGTCAAACCAATTGTTCCAGGGTTTAAAAAGGTCGTCAAAACCTGCCGGTATTAAATTTTCATTTCTTATTAATGATTTAATTGACATAATGGACCTCCTTTTATTTTTAATTAATTTTATGCAACAAAAGTATACCCGATTTATACCCCGTAAAATGACAACCGTCAACAAAAAACATGACCTTACTCATCGTTATCCTTTTCATCTTACATTAGCGTATTGTTTTCCCTAATATGAAACACCCCCTCAGCTCCTTCATCACCTTCTCCCGTACCGAACGTATGGGCATTATCGCATTGCTGCTCATACTATTAGTATTTATCCTTATCAAAGCATTATCTTAAAAATCCCACCCCTTACCCCGTTTGCCCTATATTTCTTAAATTCGCCCCTCTTTTAAGTACTTTATACCTTCGACTAACGACTTTCAACTATAAAATGGACTTCAAACCAACCGAAAACCAAATTCAGATAGCGGATATGATCCGTGACTTTGCCAATAAGCATATCCGTCCGAAAATGATGGAATGGGACGAGTCTCAAAAATTTCCCAAAGAGCTCTTTCACCAAATGGGCGAACTCGGCCTGATGGGCGTTCTCGTTCCTGCTGAATACGGCGGCTCCGGACTTAGTTATTTCGAATATGTTACGGTTATCAGCGAAATATCAAAAGTTTGCGGCTCTATCGGTTTGTCTACTGCTGCACACAATTCGCTGTGCACGGGCCATATCATGTACTTCGGTAACGATGAGCAGAAGAAAAAATATCTACCGCTCCTCGCCAGCGGCCAATGGATAGGCGCATGGGCACTTACCGAAGCCAATACCGGCAGCGACGCAGGCAATATGCAATGCACTGCCACTAAAGATGGCGACCATTGGGTGCTCAACGGCACCAAGAACTGGATCACACACGGTATCAGCGGCGATGTATGTGTAGTAATAGCACGCACAGGCGAACCACGCACCAAAAACAATTCCACCGCGTTTATTATAGAGCGCGGCATACCCGGCTTCTCCTCTGGCAAAAAAGAGAACAAGCTCGGCATGCGTGCATCAGAAACTGCAGAACTCATCTTCGACAATTGCCGCATACCCGACACTGCCCGCATGGGCGCTGTGGGCGAAGGTTTTGCACAAGCCATGAAAGTGCTCGACGGTGGCCGCATCTCTATTGCTGCACTGGCGCTGGGCATTGCCAAAGGCGCTTACGAAGCATCTCTAAAATATTCTAAAGAACGTCACCAGTTCGACCAGCCCATATCTAATTTCCAGGCCATTGCCTTTAAACTGGCAGACATGGCTACCAAAATAGAAGCTGCCGAAATGCTTATATACCAGGCCAGCGACAAAAAGAACCGCGGCGAAAAAATGACCAAAGAAAGTGCGATGGCTAAGTACTATGCATCAGAAATTTCTGTGCAGATAGCTACCGACGCTGTGCAGATATTTGGCGGCTATGGTTATACCAAAGATTTTCCGGTAGAGAAATATTACCGCGACAGCAAACTCTGCACCATAGGCGAAGGCACATCCGAAGTTCAGAAGCTTGTCATCAGCCGCGAAGTACTTCGTTAATTTTTAGCTCCCCTCCTGTTCCTAGGAGCAGTACTCCCGACTTCGTCGGGAGGGAGGTGGTAGTCACCATACTCAACTCGTTAAACCTATTCAACTCAATCAACCCAATCTCTGTACGTTGTACACTGTTCACTGCTCTCCGTACACTGTCATTATCTCCCGCTGCCACTCATGATCATTTGCATTCGGATACAATAACCCCGCGTCATTCTGCGGATCGTGTGTGTACTGCTGCACATCCTGGCTAAAACTCCATAACATCATGCCACGTTTGGTGCCGCCCTTTGGCTGCCACGCGGTCATGGTTTTTACTGTAGCTACAGATGTAAATGCCTCGTCCTTCTGGCTCACAGGCCCTGCGTTCACGCCCATAAGTAGTTTATTATTCGTCCAGCCTATGGCCAAGTATTTATAATACACCTCTTGCAGAAAAGCCGCACTGTCGCCATAGTCCATTACACCACCATAATCAAAATAGCCTATCATCTTCCTGCTCATATCATAGTCCAGGTATAGCGCTTTAGAAATTATTTTTCCACGCCCAAAGGCCCCGCGCATAGCCGCCACTACAGGCTCCAGTTTGGTATTGCCACCTGTGGGGTATTCGTCATCCACATCTATACCATCCAATCCGTACTTGTCCAGCACATCATGTTTTAGGTAGTCAGCAAAATACGTTGCCTGTTCTGCAGCTATATCACCAAAGCCCTGTTTGCCATTGCCCTGTATGCACAACACCACTCGTATACCAGCATTCTGCAACTGCCGCACCTCATTACTCTGCAATGTTTGCAGCAGCAAAGTATCCATCTGCAAATAAGGAACATTGTTAGCGCCAATTGCAATACTTGCACCCGTCATGTTTACCACGTTTACCTGCGGACTGCCGTCGGCACGCGTGTAATGCAGCACATCTGTAAGCGGCACATGCACTATCTGCCTGTTGGCACCGGTGCCGGCACCTACGGTGTGCAACCAATACACCACCAGCATTTTCGTGAAGGGTAAAAATTTCATATTGTTGTTTAAATAAAAATAGAAAAGGAAAAATTATTGATTGCCTTTTATAACGGCGGAGTGAAAAAAATATTTTTAAAATTAAGACCCACAGGAGTTGCCGTTTTTGATAAATATCTGCAAAACCAATATGACCTGTAAACCAACCTAAAGCAATAAATTGTATGTCTTACATAGTTGAACCCCCAATATTTTAATATTATAATTATTTTTATGAATATAAAATCTTTACTCCCAGCATTTATTTTGCTTTGTGTATCAAATAGCTATGCCCAATCGAGCCGCCTGAGGGCCCATGTAGATTATATTACAAACACTACCCCCCCCTATCCCACTTTGATGACCGACTCCAGCTTGTATGTGTACCTGGAGCACCGTGCATTGGCCGCCGATGGTACCACCTGGCTATACGACAGCTCGCTCACTTATAATTCCGTATACGCGCCTTTTGGTATTAATGCCATAGAGGCAAGAACTTTTTCTGCAAACAATATTCTTACTGATTCTTCTTTTATAAACGATACAGCAGCCCATAAATGGGATCTTGCAAGTAGCTTTAAATACACTTACGACAGCCATGGCAACAAAACCTCTATTACTACAGCCACCAGCCGCACGGTTAATATTTATAATGCTTTGAATTATTTAATCGCCGATACGGTATATACCTGGAACGTTTCTACCAATTCATGGGTGGGCTCCACTGCCGATTCTTTAGCTTATGAATCCCATGGCAACCTCGTTGTTGACAAACAAGCTACCTATTCATCGGGCACAAGCACATGGACAGATTTTCAAAAAATAAACTACTATTATAACGCAGCCAACACGCTCGATTCTACCAATACCTATTATAAGCTTTCTGGTAACTGGTCTATTGCTAACAGGGTGCGGTATATGTATGATGTGCATAATAATCTGGTAGCAGACAGCAACCTGGATCATAGTAGCACAGGGTGGACGGTTGACAGATTGAACTTCTACAACTATAACGCCGCAAATAATATTAATTCTATCCTTGGTTATTTATATACTGCTGCAGTGCCGTATAGTAAAGAGTTGTTTACCTACGATGCGCATCATAATAAACTAACGGATACCCTGGCATTATACGACGCAAGCAGTTCCGGCTATCTTTATTACCAGCTTAATACCTACACTTATAACAGCGACAATTTTGTTCTTGTTCATAATGCTTATACATGGCAGGGCTCGCTGATGTGGTTTGGCGGCATGGAAGAACAAAACTATTATGAACCTTATTTGGCAGTGCCAACTGTACCTGCACCATCAGCTAATAATATGGTGCTATATCCCTCACCGGCCTGCACTGTAATGAACATAGACATGAATTTTAATGCGCCACAACAGGGTACCATAGCTATCTACGATGTCAGTGGCCGCATGCACCGCCAGTGGCAATTCAGCACCACTACCCATTTTCATCAAGGTATATCTGTAGCAGAGCTACCGGCAGGAAATTATGTTTTAATAGCACTGGGCAATGGCACACGCTCGGCTCAGCAATTTACTGTTGTGCATTAAGAATGCATGTTAGACTTAGAGGAGCGTTGGGTTGTTTTACTGTCCCTCTCCCGAAACTTCGGGAGGAGGACATTATAACCCGCATTTGATGTGCTATGTCCGTTCTAATTCAGCTCTCTCAGCTTCTCCAATTCTTCCGCCTTCAGTTCAGCTATTATTGTATCCGGAACCGCAATAGTAGTAGTGCTTCCGCTGGTGTGATATTTCAGGGCCGTTACGGGCGGCGTCATATAAGTTTCTATCAGGGCTCTAAAGTCTCTTACCTTATCGTTCGGTATCGTAAATATCATTTGCCTGAATTTGCCTAAAGCTACAAAAAAAGCACGTCCTCATCATAACTTGTATTCTTGTATATTTTCTTAACTATCTATTATACAAGCCCCTATATACGCGCCACTGCTGTATAAAATGCTTTCTTATCGTTCATCGTCTAATAATCATTTAATATCATTTGGCATTTATTATGCGTAGCTTTGACCAATGGGGGGCATGAATAAGCGGGCGTTTTTAAAGTGGGGACTCATCCTGCTCCTGCTCGGCTTAGTTGCAATTCTTCCCGGTGAGTGGATGAAGCAACATGGCGGCACCATATTCTTACCGTTTATTATTATAGGTATTGTATTACTTTCTGTTGGGGCCCTTGCCTTTGCCCTCAGCATACTTATAGAGCCCGAACGCATGCATAATGATTGGGGTAAGCTGAAGAAATAGTTTTTTGGGGTCCAAGCTTCACACTCCTATTTTACTTCAGTGGCGTTAGCACCATTCAGGGATTGCAATTCTATTTAGCTTTTTTCGACAAATAATCTAAGAATTCACTTTGTTTTAGTTGATTATACTCTCTTTTATTAACAAATAACTCAACATTTCTATCAAGCATGTGAGTTACATTCAAGTTTTTCGACTGAACAATAGTACGCCAAGTAGCATCATTATATGGTTTAAAGAATGGGTTGGCAAACTCATTAAGAAGCTTAAGATTATGCTCATCAAACAAGGGTGCATTATCCATAAAATACGACTTTCTTATATCATCGGTTAGAGAGTCATAACTTCTAATATTTATACCTAAGTCATGGGCATAAGAATTGCGTAATTCATTATACAAATAATCTTTTTCATCATAACGACGCCCAATTATTATTGTATACTCAAAATTTTGTAACAATCCTGCATTATATCTCTGAGTTGGAAATAATTTTCTTGCAGTATCTAAGTTTGATATTATCCATCTTTTCCAATTTAGTATTTGTTGCACAGAATGTGTAAAACTTGCAGTAGGGTTTCCTCTTTTTGTATAAAGTAAAGAACTAGGTTTTTCAAGCTCAATTAGTTCGTAACGAAGACCATTACTTGCATCATTAGTGCATATTACAAAATCAGTTACAAAATCCGCTCCTAATTTTAATTTAGAAATTACTAAAACATCCTGATAGCTTTCATAAAAAAAGAAACCTGCATGATTTTCTATAAAGCTTTGATATTCTTGTTCTCTTTTATTTGCATCTAATAAGTCTAGCCAATCATTTTCAATATTGTTTTTTATAAACCTGGCTTCTTTATTTAATAAAGACCATAGGATATCTTCATTATCATCAAAGCTCATCAAAATTCAATATTAAATTTATCAGGAGTAAAATCTAAAACTTTCAATAACACATCGGGATTCATCTTTCTATTATTATACCATCTTTCTTTCCAAAATTCAACCAATTCATTTTTTGTGTAATTAGTATATAATGGCTTTTTACTTATTCCATTTAATACATCTTTATAATTTTTTGCTAAAGGCACAAAATATATACTTCTCTTAAAAGAGTGTTTTAATAGAAAATTCGAATCAAACCCTAATAAATCTCCTGCGGCTCTAATAACCCGCATTACCCAACTCGGGCCATTTCCAAATTCATTACCTACGTCAATACCATTTTCCTCAAGAAGTGTAATCATTGCATCAATAGTTTGTCGAGACAAATGCAATGTCCCATAACCTTTGGTAGCACCAATTGGGATATATAGCAATTCTTCATTGTATTTTATTCTGTTATACTGTGAGCTTTTTCCATATAAGCTAGTAGTGAAAATTCCAATAAGTTTATCTGAAATTTTTTCATCAATTAGCGTTATTTGATTTTTATACTTAGTTCTGTATATATCGCGAATCTCTTTTGATGCAAGTATATAGGAAATCAACTTACCTCCTAGCAATTCGTTATAAGGCGGAAGGGCACCTATCACATAGGCGTCCATTGTATAAATCAAATTTTTTGTTCTTGTTTCTTTATCCCATCCAATCCATTCATCCCGCTCGGGTATATGAATGATAGGACTACCTAGTGCTGCAATTCCAATAACTGGTTTGCTTGGTAATCCATGATCTCT
>JABDFN010000077.1 GCA_013286485.1 Bacteroidota bacterium | reverse complement strand
CAGGCTTTGTTACAGATGCTGCCCACATGACAACTAAGAAGGGCAGCAAATTCGGCAAATTGGTATTGAACGATTATTCAGGACACCAGGAAATTGTCTTTTGGGAAAAGAACTATGTACAATACGGCAACTATCTTACGAATGGTCAAAAGTTGATGATACAAGGCGTATATGATGAGCATAAATATAGGCCGGGTGTTATGGAGTTCCAGGTGCAGAATATTCTCTTGCTCGACCAATTGCGTAAATCACTTACAAAAAAAATATTGCTCAAAGTGCCCTTGCCTGGAATAGATGGGTCTTTTGTAAGCTTTTTAGAAGAAAATGTTAAAACGCATCCTGGTAGCACAGAATTGGTGTAACATATAGTAGATGAAACAGATAATATGGTAACTAAGCTGAAGAGCCACAATCAAAAGCTGGAGATAAATGATGAACTGCTCGATTTTTTAAAGATTAGAGCTGATATTGGATATTCTTTAGATGTTGTTTGACAGTTGTGCACATTATTGATATAAACTATGATAATATAGATTGTCGTCTTTTACCGGTCCTGAAAATTACATTAACTTTGTATACTATTTTTGAACTTTAAATAAAATAAATAAATAATTATGGCAGCTGTATTCACCGACGCGAATTTTGATTCTGAAGTATTACAATCCGACAAATTAACTGTAGTTGATTTCTGGGCTCCATGGTGCGGACCTTGTTTGGCTATTGGTCCTATCATCGATGCACTATCTAAAGAGTATGATGGTAAAATAAAAGTAGGTAAGATAAATGTGGATGAGAATCCGAACGTGTCTATTAATTATGGTGTTACAAGTATACCTTGTATACTTTACATAAAGAACGGGCAAATTGTAGACAAGCAAGTGGGTGCTGCTCCGCGTCCTGTATTTGAAAAGAAGATTCAACAGCATATGTAATTGAATGCAATTATTCTAAAACAAGGTCCCGCATTGCGGGACCTTGTTTTTATAGGACTTATTTCATTCTTTCTTTAATTGAAATGGACGCGGTCTTTGTATTACGCTCAGATTCTTTTGAAAAACTAATAGTATTGGCAAAATTGGTGAATATGAATTCCATATCAGGACAATCGCTGTTGAGCAATAGGTTTTTGTTTTTATTCATCTCTTTAATAAGCACCTGTTCTTTATTTTCCTCAGTAATATAGTCGCCCGTAAGCGGCATTGTTTTATTGCATTTGGTATCCCAACCCTTTTCTTTGTAATACTTGGTAATACCGAATTCAGGAAAGAATATCTCACGGGATAATAATTTACCGTTGCTGCTGTAATTATAGGTTTCTATATGAATAGCTTTATGAGCATCATTTTCACGTACCTGTTTATATATCTGGTGTTTTTTGTCATAATAATTTATGGTGGAAAATTCAGGCTTGCCGTTAAATTTACAATACTCAGTTTCCGTCACACCCTCAGGTGTTTTCTTTACTTCAAATGAATAACTGCGCACATAACTACGTGTTTTAGAGTCGGTTTCTTTTTCTGAATGATAAATAATACGTTTCATCGTATCATATTTCCATTCGGTGATCTTCATCAGGTAGTCCTCTATAAAGTGTTCCGTTTTTACTAATTGTTTTTTTGTATTGTAGTAGTCAACAGTACATATCATCTTTTCTTTGGTAGGGTATTGTTCCGTCATTATCACCATACTGTCCTTAGATATATAGATAACAGTACTGTCTCGATAAAACAGGTGAAATTCATCTTTATAGAGATAATCGTAATTATATATATGCTGAATGCTTCCTGTGGGGTAAGTCTTAAAGATTACTTTAAAACTAGCCTGGGCAGATGCACTGGTAATGTATATTATCAATAAGAGAACAGCAAAGTATTGCTTCATGCTAATACATTGTATGTCAATCCCTAAACATACAAAATAGCTCTGTAAATTACTTGCGTACCCCTTTCTTTTTACGATGCCTGTCTTATCAACTTTTTATTTCTATAATAAATGATGGCTGATGATATAAGAGATATGATAATGCCTACCGGTAATGGTTCCGTTAAAAATGTAATAAATAAGATGGCTAATGGTCCGTTTGCATATATCTTTTTAAAGCCTGCCAGTTGCTCATTTAGTTTCTGTATTTCCTCAATGCTCTTATGCGCTTTAGTTGCCTTTTCTATCACAGAGGCGCTATACTTTTCCATAAAATCCGGGAACATGGTATAATACAAAATGGTCCATGTCAGTGCATAACATAAGCCCGCGATGATTGCTATTAGTAAGCCTGTTCCCAGCTGTTTTAAATATCCAGGTTTTTCAACAGCAGTTTTTGCATAGTCTGCAATGCCAAAATAAATAGGCAGGGATAATAAAATAATACCTATATATCCTACCACCATCCCGTGGTCCAGGTTAGATTTGTCAAAGCAAATAGCAAACACCATCATGAATACTATTGAAATAGCGCCGCCTATTAAACCATACTTAATGATTGATTTTTTCATAATTATTTTTTTAAGGGCGAAATAATAACTGTTTGCCATTTTCCCATTCATACTTTTGGGTGATTTCGGCATTCTTAGCTTTAAATTAATGCTTTAGTAGGATAATACTATGGGATAAGGCTTTGTTGCCTGGCTTTGGTAATCGCTTCTGTTCTTCTTTTTGCGTCCAGTTTTAATAATATATTAGACACATGTGTTTTTACAGTATTCACAGATAAGAAAATATGTGTAGCAATTTCCTGGTTGCTAAGTCCTTTGGCCATCAGCTCCAGTATCTCGCATTCTCTTTTACTCAGTCCCAGTTGTTCTAATCCTTTTTCATTCAGTGTAAAGTGCGGAACATGTATATGCTTTTCCACAATTACTTCTTTGGGTTTTATAAATTTCTTGCCCGTATATAACCCAATGGTCAGAAATGTAATGGAAATAATAGTTGCGTACAATTCTACAGCATGGTCAAATATTACCAGCTTATACTTCAGTAACTCAAGGCACATGGCAATAGTAGCTATTACTATAGCAAATATGATTATCTTTTTGTTCATTTATTTTTGCATACTTAGTTTATAGCTTTTTACAAGTTCATAAAACTTATTCTTTTTCTTTTCCAGGTCCTGCTTTGTACGCGAGGTCATTACTATCAATGCCATAAAGTTTCGCTCAGATATATAAGCTATCAGCTCATAGTTTCCATTTTTGTCTCCTGGTATTTCTCTTATAAAGGCGGTTATGTTGTTTTGTAATTTCACATTGGGTAGCGTGTTGATTTTTATGTTAGCATTCCCGTTTCTTTCTCTTTCTGCATCTGCTTTTATTACATCCGTTATGGTCTCTTTGGGTTTAAGTGTCCATGTAGTTGTATACATAGCCGTTATTGCATTTTCCCACGATTCCCCTTTGGGGTAAAACACGGCAGACAAGTGTTGTGGCTGTCCTATTTTATTGTCAAGCACCCAGCCTTTGGGTGCTGTAAGCATGAAGGCGTAATTAGTGCCATATATCAATCCGGTTGCTTCAGCATTATTCTGAGCTATACTATTGATGCCTGGTAAACAAAATGCTATGAAAATAAATTTATTCATCTCTTGGTTTAAATGGGTTCTTATTTGCTTTTATTCTTTTCCTCTATCGTTTTTATTTTATAATATTCCTTCTCACTCCATAAACCTATTCTATGATCGTGAGCGTACATTTCATTTGCTACAATTTGTTTTTGATAGGTTTCGTAATCTTTTTTCTTTACATATACTTCAATTATAGGTACTGGCATACCTTTTTGCATACTTGCATTCATTTTTTTCCATTCATCATATGCGTACATGGTTCCGCCGGGGAAGCAGCCGTTTTTTACCAGATAATTATTGAGCGTATCTTTATTATCTATTATCCAGCAGAAAATAAATAACTGCTTAGCTGCGTCTTTAACTCCATCTGGTGGCCTGAATGAGCAGACTGGTATTACGTCTGCATTAGGGTGTTTACCGAACCACTGGGACAACATAGTTTTTGCATTGTCAGAGGCTGGCGGTTGCATAAAAGATGTGCCCAGCAGAGAATAAGTACTACCGTCTGTAATTTTTTTAGTAGCCGTTATAAAACTGAAATTCAGATCCTGTAATTTGATTGTATGCGGCTTGGGCGTTTGAGCGCATAATGCCTTAAAATAAATTAGCGCAATGCTAAATAGTATTAAAGGTTTCTTCATAACAATAAAGATAGTATGCTTACTGCTGAAAAAAAGTATATGATAAAATATGCTATCAGTGGTCAGAAGTTAAAACCAAGACGTAGTGCAATAAAAGAAACGTTGGTATTAGTTCCGGCTACTGATACTGCAAATGATTCATAGCGTATACTCGCTTCTAATTTGGCTGCTTGCACACCAATACCCGGAGCATATGTGAATCCACCTGTTTTTTGAGATACCAGGCTGTTGTTGGAGTCTACTGAATAAAATGTAAAATTAGAATAGCCCAATTCGAGCATGGCAAAAAAGTGGTCAAGGAATACATACTTATACCCAAATTTTACTGGTACCTGTAAGGCCGCCTTTGTATCAACCCCCGATATGCTTTTTGGCGTAAATGCTAGCCCTCCGGTAGTAAAAGTTACATACCCGGGTCCTGCATGAACCTGTACACGTGCTGTAAGTCCTGCAATAAAATTATAACTATTAGAGATATCGCCATTGGGCAGACCACCTTCAAGTCCCAACCCTATACTCCATAATTTAGCAGTGGCAGTTTGGCCCACAGAAATGATGATTATTATAAGTAAACCTTGTAATATTTTTTTCATATTCGTAATTTTTAATGGTCAAACAATACGCAAAATTATAATAACTAAGGTCAATATGACAAAACAAATATTTGTTATACCCCCTAATATTTGGCATCAATATTGTGCCTTAATATTGACATCAAGGTCCGTATATGTAACACTTCTACATGCGAGATTTGTTGTCAGGCTTATAACCTTAAAACTTTTTATTATTTATGACGATCTTATCCTATTTATTTTCAATTTTTACAATACCAGCTTCCGCTCTTCCGCTATAGAATATTTGTCCAAAAGCGGAAGTGAATGCGGTCAAATCCATGCCAGGCAATTATATTAAGAAAAATCATAGCGGAAGCAAAGCGGAAATAACCGTAATAAAACACCCCTTCCACAGAATTGCGGAAAAGCATCTTATTCATCACCCAACATCTATCATTCATTTCAATTAAATTTGCAATCCTTTTGTCTTTATACTAATTATTTTATACTAAAATATGTTCGATAATTTAAGTGAGCGGTTAGAATCAGCCTTTAAACAACTAAAGGGTGAAGGCCGTATTAATGAAATAAACGTAGCTACAACTGTAAAGGAAATTCGCCGTGCATTGGTTGATGCCGATGTGAATTATAAGATAGCTAAAGAATTTACCGATAAGGTAAAGGAAAAGGCTATGGGCGAAAAAGTACTCACTTCTATAAGCCCCGGTCAGTTGATGGTGAAGATCGTAAAGGACGAACTGGCTGAATTGATGGGTGGCAAGGAAGAAGAGATCAACCTGAATAATAAACCTACAATCATCTTAATTGCGGGTCTGCAAGGTTCAGGTAAAACTACTTTTTCAGGTAAGCTTGCTAACTATCTGAAAACCAGCAAAGGACGCAATCCATTATTGGTTGCGGCAGATATCTACCGCCCTGCTGCAATAGACCAATTACAGGTATTGGGCGAGCAAATTAAAGTGCCTGTTTATACCGAGCCTGAAAATAAAAATGCAGTACAGATAGCTCAAAATGCAATAGCCGAAGCAAAGAAAAATGGCAATAGTGTTGTAATTATAGATACTGCCGGTCGCCTGGCAATAGACGAGGTGATGATGAAAGAAGTGGCTGATATAAAAGCTGCTGTTCAGCCGCACGAAATATTATTTGTCGTTGACTCTATGACGGGTCAGGACGCTGTAAATACAGCAAAGACTTTTAATGACCGCCTCGATTTTAGTGGGGTAGTGCTTACCAAAATGGATGGTGATACAAGAGGTGGTGCGGCACTTTCTATTAAATACATAGTCAACAAGCCCATTAAGTTTGTAAGTATGGGTGAAAAGCTCGATACGCTCGATGTATTTTATCCCGAGCGTATGGCGCAGCGTATATTAGGCATGGGCGACATTACTACTTTGGTAGAACGTGCCCAGGCCCAGTTTGATGATGTGCAGGCAAAAAAGCTGGAAAAAAAAGATACGCCAAAACAAATTTGACTTTGAAGATTTTAAAGAACAGCTCGGGCAAATAAAAAAAATGGGTAACCTAAAAGACCTGATGGCAATGATACCCGGTGTCGGCAAGGCAATAAAAGACATCGATATTTCAGACGATGCCTTTAAGGGTATAGAAGCTATGATCAATTCTATGACACCTTATGAGCGTAATAACCCTGATGTGATAGATGGCAGCAGGCGAAAACGTATAGCCTCGGGTAGTGGAAAAGATATAGCGGAGGTAAATGCTTTCATGAAGCAGTTTGACCAGATGCGCCAGATGATGGGCCAGATGAATAAAATGAAAGGTATGATGGGTGGAGGTATGGGCATGCCCGGCATGATGGGAAGAAGATAGTTATAAGACCAAAGTATATATAGTAGTTTGAATTTTGAATTTGCTAATGTGTCTTTAACTTTGTACTTTCTACTTTTTACCATAAGTTTGCAGTCCTAATTTTATTGTTTAACGCGAATAATTTCTATTATTTATGGCGGTAAAAATCCGACTCCAGAGGCATGGGTCTAAGAAGCGCCCATTCTATTTTATCGTAGTTGCAAATAGCACTGCGCCCCGCGATGGTAAATTCATCGAAAAACTTGGTACCTACAATCCATTATCAGTTCCTGCAACAGTTCGCCTCAACCGTGAACGTAGCTTGCATTGGCTGCAAAAAGGAGCAGAACCAACCAACACATGTCGCCGCATCTTGTCATTCAAAGGTGTGTTATTCCTCAAGCATTTAATGCGTGGTGTAACACTTGGCTTGTTTGATGAAAAGACCGCATGGGAAAAGTTTGAAAAGTGGAATACCGAGCACGAAGATGTAGTTGTAAAACGCGAAGAAACTCACCGCAAACACAAACAAGAAAAGCGTCATGCGGCTATGAGTGAATCAGTTCGTAAGGTAGAAGAAAAACATGCTAAGAAAGCTAAAGATGTTGAAGAATCATCTGAAGATGTAGCTGAAGAATCTGCTCCTGAAGAAACTACAGAAGGTTAATTATTGAAATTATTGACCAATAAAAAAAGCGATCTGTAAGATCGCTTTTTTGTTTTTATATTTTCCCTTGTGAGGTGCATGTTACTCCAAATAGTTTGTTGATGCGGGCTATCTTCATATCGGCAGACGAAATACCGAATAATATTTTATTCGCAACAGGACTGAAAGGTTTCATGTTAGAAGTGGCTTCTTTTTTCTTTTTCATATTATCCAGCTTCCGCGCTACCCACACCATAGGGAAGAGGCTTCCATATAGGTAGTAGGTATTGTGCACGCCATAACCCGCACTTTTCAATATCTTATTCAACGAAGCTATTTTATATCTTCTGTAATGCCCCAGGTATACATCATGGCCGCTCCATAGAGAATAGAACGCAGGTACTGTTATAAAGAAATGGTTGTTGTCTCCTACGCAAGCCTGCTTAATATCTTTCAGCATTTTCAGATCATCTTCAAGATGTTCAAGCACATCCATTAATATCACCAGCCCGTTCTCTATTTTATCAGGAATGTATAATGTCTTTTCAACCTTTGCACCCTTGGTATCTGCTATTTCCTGCTCTGTATAGTTAATATCAACAAGATAAACTTTTGCGATTCCTTTCGGAAATTGTTTCTCAAGTGCATACGCAAAGAAACCGGAACCGGAACCCACATCGACAATTGTAAGTTGTTTGCCGCTTTTCAATAATCTCTTTGCATAGGCAAATAGCGGCAGCCGTTTACTTTGATAGTACCAATGTACATCTGGGTTTATACCATTTTCCAGTTCCTTTAAGTCCATTATATATAACTGTTTTAGTTTTGAATTGAACACGTAAATTTAGTAAGTTTAATTACTTTTGAACACACAGTTTTTGCCGCGATATAAACACGTATGAACGACATTAAAATGCCGATACGCCTGAGCCTCGTAATACCCTGCTATAATGAATCCGGCAGAATTGAATTAATGTATAAAGGCATTGCAGATTTTATAAGTCAATGGAAGGGCGGGCTTGAGGTCATTATAGTAAATGATGGCAGCAAAGACAATACATACCAGTTATTGCTTGAACATCCGGTTTTTAAAGCTAATGTAGATAGTATTAAAATTTATACACAGGATAATACAGGAAAGGGTGGGGCATTAAGACTTGGGGTATTACAGGCGACGGGTGATTATATATTAACGCTCGATGCAGATATGGCCTCACCGCCAACGGAACTTATAAAGTTGATGGACAAGCTGGGCTGGAGTCCTATGCAGGATACCATATATATAGGCTCGCGGGAACATGTAGACTCAATTATTCATAAACAAGGAGATAGAAAGGTAGCAGGTAATATTTTCAATTTGATTGTAAGGGCATTAACCCCGCTCAAAATAAGAGATACACAATGCGGCTTTAAACTATACCCGTCTGTGCTTGCCAAAAAGTATTTCTCAGGGCTACAGACTTATGGTTGGGCACACGATGTAGAAATATTGTATAAGGCGTATCTTGATAAAAACAAAATAGTAGAAATGCCGCTGGAATGGAATGCGATAGATGGTAGCAAAATAAGACTGTTTAAAGATGGCATGAACATGATAAAAGAAGTGCTAACAATAATTTTGAAAACAAAAAGACAACATAAAAACGAAAAATAATGGACACGACTTTTTTGGGTAAATTAAATTTTCGTATTGCTACTATAGCAAGCCTTGTATTGATGCTTGTGATTATGTTATCTGTAAGCAAACAGTATGGGATAACAGGGGACGAAGTGACCCAAAAAAATTATGGGGAAGATGTATATAGCTATTATAAAGACTTTGGTAAAAAAGACATTGAGTCAATTGTAAAGGAGGATCCCCGGATAAGGGAAGCAAATAAAAATGTGTACATGTATGGTGGGCTTTACGACGTGTTGTGTACAACAGCTATAAAAGTACTGCCGTTCGATCCTTATAATAC
>JABDFN010000076.1 GCA_013286485.1 Bacteroidota bacterium | reverse complement strand
TCCAAAATCCCATTTCCATGAAACTGAATCGCCCGAATTGATAGCAGAAGTGTTGGTGAAAAATGTTTTATGATTGGGAGCAACGCTGTCTGAGAACACAGCATTGAGTTTGCCACATACCGGGCTTGTAAATGTAAGATCGCTGATAAGAATAGAGCCTGAAGCAGACCTATCGAAGAGGAACTTCACATATTTTATCTTCGTGATGTTCACGCCGCTAAAATCACTTAATGGTAATCTTACGGAGTTGAACAATATTTTCGCAGAAGATGTGCCTGGCTCATAATACACAGCATGGGTATAATTGCCCACTGTTACGCCACTTACATTGCCTTCGGTATCTATCAATTGTACCTGGAAATTGAGATTAGGGCCGGATGACGCTTCAGCATGGTTTACTGCTGTTCTGAAAATAATACCATCATAGCCTGTCAGGTCGCGATAGGCAGGAGGTATCTCATTTATATACGACTGTGTTGTATCTGTCCAGTGTAAACGCATTTGACCTAGTCCACCGGCATGTGGTTGTTCAATACCAAGAGGGCATGCAGACATAATGGGACCGCCGCAAACACCCGGAGTTATTAACCCATTTTCTTTAACTGTATCACGGAGTGTATTAATAGTGATCGAGTTAACACTGTCAGTACGATTCACATCCATTCTTCGGGAGCGGCCCGGGTGATAAGAGACATATACGTCAACTGAATCGAGCTTAGAAGAAACAGGCGGCTTAATATCCTTTACTTCGAGTATGGGAGCAAAGGCTGTTTCGTGACCAATATATAGGCGGAAAAAAGCAGCTGCATATGCGTTGAAAGCGGCTTTTTGTTTGGTGGTATCAAAACGCGTAGCAAAGGGTGTACCACATTGCGGATCGGAGCCTACGCCCCAATCATCGGCGCCACCTGCTATATAAGAGCCGGGTGTCCATACAGTGTTAAAGAAGTTGTGGTTGGCACCCATCAATGTTATAATATGCTTTGGCGCTTCGTCTGCTGTGTCGTTATAGCGGGAGTCATCATAGAAGTGAACGCCTTCGAGGTCATACACATCACCATCACAATAAGGTGATACATCCATCAAGGGTATTTCGTTCATGATATGGCGCCAAAAGTCCACCGGAGCTAATGTGATGACTGCTTTTATACCATAAGGACTACCAAGCGATTTGTTATATAGTGCGTTATAAATAACACCTTCACCACCACGGGAATGGCCCATAGTGCCTATGTTTTGCATATCCAGCTTGCCGACAAACATAGTATCAAAAGGAGCAGCACCTACTGTATTGTAAGTGTTCCAAAGATCAAGATGATGTTGCAGTAATTCAGCGCGGCCTTGCATACCATAGTCTGAGACACCATTATCTGCGGCATTGATAGCATTGCAGGAAATGGAGATAACGATATAGCCATGGCTAGCCATGGTATTAGCGAGATAGTCATAACCCTCATAACTGGTAATAGATTGATAACCTGCACCGCAGGGCCAACTTAAACTCGTACTTGAAGGGGAAAAGGTATTATAACAAGTAGTATGCCTGCCATGCAAGAATACCAGTACAGGGAAGGGCCCATTATTAAGATCGGCAGGATAATGAACAGAACCGCGGACTTCTACACTATTCGGAAAGCTGGGTGGTTTAAATGCCAAATCACCCAAATCATATTCGGCTTTGATAACGGTATGTGTGCCGGGCAAACCAGGGTCAGGTGTGGTTTGTGCAATAGCAGTTAGCGCACTGGTAATCAATAGCAACAGAAATAAGAGTATAGAGGTGCGTTTCATGGGTTATAAGTTAGAATTAGATCATTTAGAAAGGAGGGTTTTACTAAAACTACCTAAAGGCCAGCACCTGTTTACATTTTCTTTGCTGAGTTGTTCCATTTGTATGACTTGTTCTTCGCTGGCAAAACCGTAATTCAAATACATAAGCTCGTCTTCTTTAAGGGTATTAAAATCGTCTGATGGAATATAAAAAGTAATGCTGCCATTACCGGTTTCATCATTTGATTGTTTGCTGAGATGAAAATTTTTAGAACCAATGTAGAGTACAAATACATTGTTACCTACATAAAATGGTTTATCAGAAGTGAGAGTAAAATTGATAGTATTGTTCGATCGTTTAACAGTTGCGATGCTTACTTTTTGTTTGTCTTGGGCAAAGGCGTGGTATGAACACAAAAGAATTATCGCGACGCATAGGGTAATAAAATGCTTCATGTTAATTGGATTAGGCGAGGTAATATAAAGATACACATTAATCTCATATAATAAAAATGGACAGACGTGATGACTCTCACTAATCCAACCCGCCTTTTTCTTCCACAAGTCCTGGCGACAAAGCTTCGGCTGTTACAACTTGCTTTTTTGATTGCCTAATTAAACGAACCGTTTGCAGCACAACAGATAAAATGACGAGGCTGAAGCCCATGAAAAAACCGGTATGGAGCTCTTTATTTTCATGATAAAAAAAGAATGCGAGCGCCATGCCATATAGTGGCTCCAGGTTCACACTTAGAGTGACTGTAAAAGCGGATAATTTTTTAAGCGCTGAAATAGCCAGGGATTGCGCCCATACAGTGCAACACAAACTGAGAATGATAAGCCATATCCAATCATTTTGAGTCCAAATGCCGTTAGTACGGGGCATAAAAACCGTATGTGGGAATAAGATAAATTGTATGGGCATCAAGAGCGATATAATAATCCAGCCAAATGCCATTTCATAAAAGACAATGGTGCGGGAAGGGTATTTATGAGAGATGCGCTTATTGAGTACTGTAAAAACAGAGCTGAGTATAGCTGCAATAATGCCAAATAAAATGCCAAGACCGAAGAACTGTTGTGAGTGGTAGATGAGGTATACACCACAGAGCGCGAGCAGGCCTATAACAAATTCAAAAGGGTCGTGGCGGCTTTTGTTCACAAAAGGATCTAAAATGGAAGTAAAAATGCTTGCAGTTGACAGGCATACGAGCGCCACTGAAGCATTGGCGTATTTTACAGCTCCGTAAAATCCTACCCAGTGTATGCTGAACAGAAAACCAATAAGAATGAGCTGTATCCTGTCACGAGGGTCTATTTTTACCCATTGTTTTCTATAAATGAGGAAGAAAGCAATAATGGCCGCTGTTATCAACATACGCCACCACACCAGTACAGGTGCGTCGAGCGAGATAGCGCGGCCCAGCACCCCTGTAAAACCCCAGAGCAATACTGCAATGTGTAGTTGAATGAAAGAACGGTTCATTTTAATCTCAAATGTATAAAGTAGAGCGTAAAAAGCAGAAAGTATAAGTATTAAATGAAAACAAGTGTATTTTTAAAAAATAACTTTTTGATTTGTGTAAATGATTATTTTTGTTCGGATATAAATAATTTTATTACTGACCAAATATTTGCTGTCAATAATTAATGAATAACACGTATACTGACCTGGTTCACCAAACCTTCCATTTCCCGCAAGAAGGATTTGATGTTGAAGAAAATTACCTGCAATTTAACGGGCTTGATATTAAAAGATTAATAGACAAATATGGTACGCCCTTTAAGCTTACATTTTTGCCTAAGATAGGCACGCAAATAAGTAAGGCAAAAAAGCTTTTTAACGATGCTATCAAGAAGCATAAATATGATGGCAAGTATTATTACTGTTATTGTACTAAAAGCTCTCATTTCTCTTTTATTGTAGAAGAAACATTAAGGCACAATGTGCATTTAGAAACCTCTTTTGCTTACGATATTGAGATAGTAAAACAATTATATAAGCGCAGGAAAATAACCAAGGATACGTATATTATCTGTAACGGCTTTAAAACGAAAACATATACCAGGAATATAGCCAGGCTGATAAATGATGGTTTTAAAAACGTTATTCCTGTACTGGATAATAAGAATGAATTTGAAGATTATAGAAGACTGATACGGTCTGAAGCGCCTGTGAATATTGGCATACGTATAGCTAGTGAAGAAGAACCAACATTTGATTTTTATACCTCCAGGCTAGGTATACGTAGCAGGGATGTACTGGAATTTTATGTTGATAAACTAAAGGGTAATGAAAAATTTCAGTTGAAAATGCTTCATTTTTTTATGAATAAAGGTATAAAGGATGATGTGTATTACTGGAGTGAATTGAATAAAGTGTTGAATATTTATTGCCAGTTGAAAAAAATATGCCCAGAACTGGAAGGATTGAATATAGGTGGAGGATTGCCTATAAAACATTCGCTTGGCTTTGAGTATGACTATAATTATATGGTGAACGAGATCATCACCACCATCAAAAAAGTATGCAAAAAGAATAAGGTAGATACGCCTGATATTTATACAGAGTTTGGTTCTTTTACAGTAGGGGAGGCCGGTGCGGTAATATATAGCGTGCTGGATGATAAAATGCAAAACGACCGCGAGATATGGTATATGATAGATAGTTCATTTATTACTACATTACCTGATACATGGGGCATTGGTGAGAAGTTCCTGATGTTGCCTATTAATAAATGGGACAAAGAATACCAGGAAGTGCATTTAGGTGGACTTACCTGCGATAGCCATGATTTCTACACTTCTGAAGAACATATAAACGCGGTGTTTTTACCCAAGCTTGATAAAATGAAGGGGGCAGAGCCGTTATACATTGGTTTCTTTCATACAGGTGCCTACCAGGACCAGTTAGCAGGGTATGGGGGTATCAAACATTGTATGATACCTTCCCCTAAGCACGTTGTTGTAGAGCGAAATGCCAGCGGTAAGCTGGAAGACTGGCTGTATGCAAAAGAGCAAACTCCACAAAGCATGCTGAAGATATTAGGGTATGTAAAATAAAAAACGGCCTCTTGCGAGACCGTTCACCATTTGCCTACCTACTCTGTCTAAATTAAGCTACAGTTATTTGTTGTGATGTTTTTTCTTCATTTTCCCTTTTAGGAAGGGTAACATACAATATGCCGTCTTCATATTTAGCGGTAATACCCGAAGCATTCACTTTTTCGTTCATTGTAAAACTTCTTTTAAAAGAACGATGATGATATTCGTTACGAATCCATTTGTCAGTAGTTTCTTTGCTTTCTTCTTTTTGTTCGAAGGAGATAGTAAGGATATTTTGTTCCAGGTTAAGCTTAAAGTCGTCTTTCTTTAAACCCGGTGCAACCAAATGCAGCTCGTAAGCAGTGTCTGTTTCTTTAATATTTACAGGAGCTGAACTGGTATACCAAAAATCACTTTTTACATTTGGAAGGCCATTTTCTAAGAAGCCTTCAATCAATCCGCCAAAGCTATTTGGCATAATTCCGAAATTTCTTTTGTGGTACATAATAGTCTGTTTTAAATTTAAAATATACTATGCAAATGAAGTACCAACTCATGTTTTAAGCCTTTTTGGCAAAAAACAGCTTATTTATAAGACATTTTGTCGTTTTGGTTGATTCTTTTCTAATGAAACGACCGAATTATATAGAGATGTATTTGTATAGATAAGGGCTAGAAATGATTGATTTACATGAAAATAGCAAATAATACATATGAAAATATTTATTTCATTAAGCGGAACCTTTTTCAGATATTTGCTATGCTTACGATGGGTTAGTAAGTACAGTCCTTTCCCGACTTACGAGAGTGTGTCGGGAATTTTGTTTTAGTAACCCTTTGTTATTTCTGAGAGGTAACTATCAACTGTTCCAAATAAAAAAACCGGGTATTCGCTGCTGAATTTGGATCTTATGAAGCCACCAATTAATGGTCTGGCTGCAGGTTGTTGTAGTTGTGCTGTATTCATTGGTACCAGATCATATTCTGCTTTTGGGAAATATTGTAGTACTCGCAGGGCTAATTCAATACGATTCATATAATCCGTGCTACCGATATGATAGATACCTTTTTTATTGTCATGCAATAAAACAAACATGGCCCTTGCTATATCCAATGCATTGGTTGGAGATGCAAACTGGTCATATGGTAATTTGAGTGTAAGCTTTTGGTTGTTCCTGCATTGATCAATGATCCTGGCTATAAAATTTTTCCCCCTTAGTTCATTGCCATACACATTGGTAACGCGTAATACTAAAGAGCCGAGAACTTCTTTTAATACCAATTGCTCCGCTTCCAGTTTATGACGGCCATATACACTAACAGGATTTACGGGATCATCTTCTTTGTAAGGTCCCTTCTTGCCATCAAAAACATAATCTGTTGATAGGTATACCATTCGTGCACTGCACTTTTTTGCAAGTGCAATGATGTTGATGGTGCTTTGAACAGTTTTTTGATAGCTTTCATCTTCATGTGTTTCACAATAGTCTACATGTGTAAGAGCCCCACAATGGACGATTATATCTGGCTTCCATGCTGCAATATCAAAATTTTCAGCATTTGCAGGATCGAGTGTATTATAAAAAACAGTGCCTTGTGTAGGGTAGGAGAAATAAGAACCTTTTACATCCCATCCTTGTTCGGTAAAATGTTTTTGACAGTTGCTGCCAACTAAACCTGATGCTCCGATGATAAAGACTTTCATTAAGCCATTTCTACGTTTGGCATTTCCTGCGGATACAACTTTTTATCGAGTTTTTCCTGTAAAGCACTAAATGCTGTAAGTGTTTCGTCGATATCCTTGTCTGTATGAGCAGCAGTAGGTATCAGACGTAACATGATCTGACCTTTTGGAATAACAGGATATACTACAACCGAACAGAAGATATTGTAATTCTCGCGCATGTCGTAAATGAGTTGTGTGGCATCAAACAAACCACCATGCATGAAAACCGGAGTTACTGGTGTGTTAGTAGTTCCTATGTTAAATCCTCGTTCTTTTAAACCATTTTGTAGCCTATTCACATTATGCCAAAGCTTTGCTTTAAGCTCCGGTTTGGTGCGAAGCAATTCAAGCCGTTTCAGGTTTCCTATTACAACGGGTAGTGGTAACGATTTTGCATACACCTGAGAGCGCATATTATAACGAAGGAAAGTAAGTATTTTTTTATCTGCTGCCAGAAAGCCGCCAATACTTGCCATAGATTTTGCAAATGTGGAGAAATATATATCTATATCATCCATGCAATTTTGATGCTCACCAATGCCGGCACCTGTTTTTCCCATGGTACCGAAGCCGTGCGCATCGTCTACAAACAAACGAAATTCATATTTTTCTTTCAGGGCAGCGATCTCTTTTATTTTGCCCTGGTTACCAGACATACCAAATACGCCTTCTGTTATCACCAGTATTCCACCACCAGTTTTTGCAACCATTTCTGTAGCGCGTTGCAACTGTTTATCGCAGTCTTCTATATTGTTATGTTTATATACATAGCGATGGCTGGGTATGAGCCTGAGTCCGTCTATTATACAAGCATGCGATTCGCCATCATATACTACTACATCATGACGGCTGCATAAACTGTCAATTGCAGATACCATGCCCTGGTAGCCATAATTGAATAGCATAGCATCTTCTTTGCCAACAAATTTGGCCAGGTTACGCTCCAGCTCTTCGTGTTTATCGGAATTACCGCTCATCATACGAGCACCCATAGGTGAAGCAAGTCCATATTGTGCAACTGCTTCATTGTCTGTTTTACGAACTTCGGGATGGTTTGCCAGTCCTAAATAATTATTCAAGCTCCAAACGATACGTTCTTTACCCCGAAACAACATCCTGTTTCCTATTTCTCCTTCGAGTTTTGGAAATGCAAAATAACCCGGAGCTTTTTCAGCGTAATCTCCTATTGGTCCCAGCCTGTTCTCAAATTTGGCGAATATGTCCATGTGAATGAATGTAAATTTTAAATTGTGGGCAAACTTAGATTTCGGGCGCGAATTTACGAAAATATAACACGACCTGTAAGATATATTTAACAGTTTTGCAGGTGAATATAATTAAAATGAAGCGAATTACACTGTTATTACTCATTATTCTAATTTTATTTGCTGCCTGCACAAAAAAAGAAAAAGTACAGCGGCCTAAGTTGGTTGTAGGACTTGTAATAGACCAGATGCGTTGGGACTATTTATATAGGTATTATGAGCGCTATGGTGATAATGGATTTAAAAGATTGATGCGCAAAGGGTATAATTGTCAGCAAGCTATGATCAATTATATTCCGTCAAATACAGGTCCGGGACATGCTTGTATTTATACCGGTACAGTGCCGTCAGTTCATGGCATTTCCGGAAATGATTATTGGGATGTGTTAGCTAACAAATCTGTTTATTGTGCCAGTGATCCCTTGGTGTACCAAACAGGAGATGATCTGAAGACACCTTCTATGAGCCCAAGAAATATGCTTACTACAACCATAACAGATGAATTAAGGCTTGCAACTAATTTAAGATCACGTGTATATGGAATTGCTATTAAAGACCGCGGCGGAATATTTCCTGCAGGGCATCTTGCAAATGCCGCCTATTGGTATAATGACAGGAACGGAACTTTTGTAAGCAGTACTTATTATCCGAATCCAAATCCTGAATGGCTAAAAGCATTTAATAAAAGAAAGGTTGCAGACAGCCTTGAAAAACTGAACTGGAATTTATTATACCCTGCAAATACTTATACACAAAGTACTACTGATGCCAATAATTACGAAAAAGGCTTTAAAGGTGAAAAAGCCCCTGTATTTCCACATATAACAGATTCATTGGCAGATAGTGACAGACATAGTATGTTGAAAACAATGCCGCAGGGTAATACGATTAGTTTAATGATGGCAAAAGCTTGCATAGAAGGCGAGCACTTAGGTGCTGGTGATGATGCGGATTTTCTTTGTGTGAGTTTATCAAGTACTGATTATATGGGCCATCAATTTGGACCTAATTCAATGGAAGCAGAAGATATGTACCTGAGGTTGGATAAAGAGATAGGTGAATTTCTTGACTACCTTGATAGTAAAGTAGGTAAGGGGAATTATTTATTTTTTCTAACAGCAGATCATGGCGCTGCCCATAATGCTACTTTCCTTGCTGATAATGATGTACCAGCAGGTTTTTTAAATCCCAACACACTACCGGATTTGAACATGTACCTGAAAGCTCAATTTGGTAAAGATCACCTGACAGATACGATTGGTAATTACCAGTTAGTTTTAAATGAAAGCCTAATTGAAAAAGAAAAATTGGACAGAAATAAAATTAAAGATGTCACGCGCCAATGGTTTAGTAAAAAACCTGAAGTGCAATACGTAGTTGATATAGAGGATATGTCAAAAACACCTGTTCCGGAACCGATACATACTATGATCGTGAACGGATATTATCGTTTGCGTGGAGGTTGTCTGCAATTCATACTAAACCCCGGATGGTATGATTATGGAACAAAGCAAACAGGTACAACACATGGTACCTGGAATCCTT
>JABDFN010000075.1 GCA_013286485.1 Bacteroidota bacterium | reverse complement strand
AAAATTCCGGGCATTCAATCTTACTTGTTTTATTTGAAATATGTTGTTCCAACACTTTTTTTCCTGTTATATCATAAACTGCAGCATTACATGGCAAGGTCACACTTTCCGGAATAATCAATTCAGTAGATGAGTTGAAAGGATTCGGGTATAATTGAATTGAATTGGATACTGGTAATTCATTTACCGCTTCATGCAAATTAAAGGTGAAATCATCTAAAAATATTGTAGTTGAGTCATTTGGTGTATCCGGGTTTGTAATTGCTGCCCATATATAAGAGGTATTGATATTAGGACTTACAGAAACAATTGCCTTTGTCCACGAGGTACTAGTTGTCAGTCGCATACTCACTCTAATCATCGAATCCATTTTCGTATGAAGAGAGTCTTCTGGGGCTATTCCATAACCAAAATACAGAGTAGCACCTGTGCCCGTTACCGGGAAATTCCCTTTGTAATAAAATGCAAAATAATATGTGTTAAAGGCCAGTAAAGGGGGGCTAACCTGTAAAAGTATCTGGCTGCCTTTTTGAAGCGTAGGGCTATAGTGCATACCCAAAAAATAATTTCCTTGTTTTGCATACCCCAGGCCACAATTACTGTCAGCAAAAATTGCCGACTGCGGACCCACAATAGTCATCCATACGCTTCCAATAGTATTGATTTTGTAAAAAGGGTTGTCATAGCACGCGACTGCTGTAGAAGTTGGATAGGGTTCAAAACTTCCGTTTAAAAAATGTTGGGCCTGTCCTAACAATATATTGCCAACAAAAATGAACAATAAGGTTAGGGCATATCGCACTTTCATACTCCGATAGTATATTAAAGCATTAAGTTACAAATCCTTGGTTCATTTGCACCAATTATGTGTACCAACTATATAGAAATATAGACAGTAAAAATGATGATGAGGTTTTTAGGGGCTGGCCCCTTGGGAATAACGATAGATTTCTGATAAAATGGCAAAAGCCAGTATATCAAGATATTAAGACGTAGGTTCTTGTTAAAGCGTTAAAATATTTTTTAAAAATAAAATAGCCCCGCAAAAGCGGGGCTATTCAATTATAAATCAATCAGTTATTACTTCAGGATATCAGTTACCTGGCCTGCGCCTACTGTACGGCCTCCTTCGCGTATCGCAAATTTCAGACCTTTTTCCATAGCTATCGGAGCTATCAGTTTTACAGTCAGGTTCACGTTATCGCCTGGCATTACCATTTCAACACCGCTCGGCAATTCACATTCTCCGGTTACGTCTGTTGTACGGAAATAGAACTGAGGACGGTATTTGTTGAAGAATGGAGTATGACGTCCACCTTCTTCCTTGCTCAGTACATATACTTCACCCTTGAATTCTGTGTGCGGAGTAATGCTCTTTGGAGCGCAGATAACCATACCACGACGGATATCTTTCTTTTCTATACCACGGAGCAACAAACCTGCGTTATCACCAGCCTGGCCCTGATCAAGCAATTTTTTGAACATTTCCACACCGGTAACAGTAGAAACCTGTGCTTCATCATGGAAACCAACGATCTCCACGTTTTCACCAACTTTCACTATACCGCGCTCAATACGTCCTGTAGCCACTGTACCACGACCTGTGATAGTGAATACGTCTTCTACAGACATCAGGAACGGTTGATCAACCGGGCGTGGAGGAAGCGGAATATAGCTATCTACAGCATCCATCAGATCATCTACAGCTTTAACCCATTGTGCATCACCTGCCAATGCGCCCGTTGCAGAACCCTTAATGATAGGTGTATTATCACCATCATATTCATATTTGTTCAGCAATTCGCGAATTTCCATTTCAACCAGGTCAAGAATTTCTGGATCATCAACCAAGTCTACTTTATTCATGAACACAACAATACGCGGAACGCCTACCTGGCGAGCCAACAAGATGTGTTCTTTAGTTTGTGGCATAGGACCATCTGTAGCCGCAACTACCAGGATAGCGCCGTCCATCTGTGCAGCACCGGTAATCATGTTCTTCACATAGTCAGCGTGACCCGGGCAGTCAACGTGTGCATAGTGACGATTAGCTGTTGAATATTCAACATGCGCTGTATTGATTGTGATACCACGCTCTTTTTCTTCAGGGGCAGCATCAATTTCATCATATCCTTTCTTTTCTGCCAAACCTTTTTGTGACAGAATAGTAGTTATAGCCGCTGTTAAAGTGGTTTTACCATGGTCAACGTGACCGATTGTACCAATGTTTACGTGGGGTTTTTCCCGCTTAAAGGTCTCTTTTGCCATTGTTATTTTTTTTAAGAGATTGTTTTTAAAATTTATTATCTGTTATATTCTTTTACAGGCTTTTGACCTGTTTATTGTATTTATGCTGTTAACCACTTTGGTTCAACAGCCTTTTCAGAGCTGTTGAGCAGGATTGAACTGCCGACCTCTTCCTTACCAAGGAAGTGCTCTACCGCTGAGCTACAACAGCTAACCAGAGCGGGAGACGAGGCTCGAACCCGCGACCTACAGCTTGGAAGGCTGTCGCTCTACCAACTGAGCTACTCCCGCATTCAAAGTTTAAGAGGTTGCAAATTTATACTAAAATCACCATCTAAACTTTAGTGGGCAGAGAAGGATTCGAACCTCCGAAGTCGTAAGACAGCAGATTTACAGTCTGCCCCCGTTGGCCGCTTGGGTATCTACCCTTTAGGTAAACAAATATTAAAAACGATAATGAAATCGTCAATATCTGTGATTATTCTAAAAGAGCCACTTGCCGGAATCGAACCAGCGACCTACTGATTACAAATCAGTTGCTCTACCAGCTGAGCTAAAGTGGCATTCCATAAAAAAAGAACTTACCCCTTTTTTAAAGGGACTGCAAAAGTAGGGAACAAAATTGTTTTTACAAATTATTTATCGTGCATTTCAGCTTGTTTTTTATAGTATTTAAAAAAGAAAAAACTGCTTCTTAAGAAGCAGTTTCGAAAAATGTATACAGATTGAAAAAATTACTGCCTCGACATGGTAAATGTTAGTGTGTCGTAAATTGTTGTAGAAGAACCCAGCCTGTTTCTTACATACACACCCGTTATAGTGTTCAATGTATTGTCAATGTTACCGGTGCCGCTATACACAGTAAGCTTGCCACCACCTATTATTTGGTTTGCAGAAATATAGAAAGCAGAAGAATTTGTTGTAGAAGAAGAACTTGGTGTATCTACCACGCAGGCAAGGTTTACATAACTCGGGTTACCCAGCATTTGTTGTATAAAAAAAGAAGTAGGGCTACTTACTCCAGAAGGATTTGATGAAGAAGAAACAATAAGAATGGTATATAAAGAATCTCTTTTTACACCATGTGTATCTACCGAAGAACCGATAAGGGTTTCATGTACATTCCAACCTCCGATATACTTGTCGTGATAATTTTTTTCACAGTTAGCACCTTCATATCCATACGGACAAACACATTTCCCATTGCGGCATTGCCCTCCATTTTGACATAAAATACCGTCACAACTGGCCGGATTATCATTACTTTTGCTGCAGGAAGTATACACAACTGCAAAAAAGCAGGAAATAGTAATCAAAAAGGTAAATAAAATGTTAGCATTCCTTTTTTCCATACGGTAAATTTAATCAAACGTTTTAAATTTCATAAACTAATCTCAATTTTTTACCCCTTATTCTGCTAAAGCTAATAATACTTGGATAACAGGGCATTACTAGCACATTTAATAAATATAGTCGGCATATATGGTGTTATTTTGAAATGCAACCTCAAATATTGCAATTTTATAGCTGTTTCAATTCCCCTGCTAGATCCTGCAATACTTTTTTAGCATCTCCAAACAACATAGATGTTTTAGGCTTAAAGAACAATTCGTTTTCTATACCAGCATAGCCGGGTTTCATACTACGCTTATTTACTATTACATGTTCAGCTTTTTCTACTTCCAATATTGGCATACCATATATTGGGCTGGCCGGATCATCCTTTGCTGCAGGGTTTACAACGTCATTTGCCCCGAGAACCATTGCAACAGTCGTGCCGCTCATTTGTTCATTGGCATCTTCCATTTCCAGCAATTTATCATAAGATACATCTGCTTCAGCAAGCAATACATTCATATGGCCCGGCATGCGTCCCGCAACAGGATGTATGCCATAAACAACTGTCACTCCTTTATCTTCCAGTATCTTTTCCAATTCATGACATGCATGTTGAGCTTGTGCAACTGCAAGGCCATATCCGGGTATGATCATTACTTTTTGCGCATATGCCATCAGCACTGCAGTATCGCTCAATGAGATTTCTTTATAGCTACCTTGTTCTTTCGAAGCAGTACTTGCCCCTGCTTTCTGTCCCCCAAACGAACCAATTAATACATTTTTCAGAGAACGGTTCATAGCCTTACACATCAATATGGTTAGGATTGTACCTGCAGATCCTACCAGGATACCTCCTGTAAGCATTACAGGATTATTGTATAAAAATCCGCCAAAAGCAGCCGCGCATCCAGTAAAAGAATTGAGTAATGATATAACTACGGGCATATCTGCACCTCCAATTGGCATTACAAACAAAATACCATACACCGCAGCTAACGCCAGTATGCTGTAGAATAAATAAGGTGTCACCCCATCATCCATAAATCCCCCTATTACCATCACCGCAAAAACTATGATAGCTGCAAAAATGATAAAATTGATGATCTGCCCTCCGGGAATTGTTTTGTCCTTAATTCGTCCGTTCAGCTTTCCCCATGCTATTACACTTCCTGCAAATGATATAGTACCAATGATCATTCCTAAAACAATAACTAACAATTTACCTGTTGGCGGAGTTACATCATTATGATATTCTACTAAGGAGATCAGCATGGCACAAGCCCCACCCATACCATTAAAAAGACTCACCATTTCAGGCATGGCAGTCATTTGAACTTTTTTAGCAGTAAGCGTTCCTACTATACTACCAATAACAAGCCCTCCCAATATCCATAAATAATTATGCAGTTTTTCTCCGTGATTATTACGGTATAAAAATATTGTAGCAATGATGGCTATTGTCATACCTGCAGCTGCAAAAAGGTTTCCTTTTCTTGCTGTATCCGGGTGCGACAACTGTTTCAGGCCAATGATAAATGTTACCGAACCAATAAGGTAACAGAATAATAGTATAGAATATTGATTGAGTATCTCTTGAATCTGGTCCATAAATTCCGGGGCGGATTTTTATCTTTTTTTCTTTTTATTAAACATCTCCAGCATTCTGTCGGTCACTACAAACCCACCTACAACATTCAGGGTCCCAAGCACTACAGCAAGAAAACCTAAACCAAGCGCCAGGTAATCATCTTCAGGAGCAGACCCCATTACTATAATAGCTCCTATGACCACAACACCATGTATGGCATTTGCGCCACTCATTAATGGGGTATGCAATACGGACGGAACCCTTGATATCACTTCTATTCCTAAAAAAATAGATAGGATCACTATCGTCACCATCTGGTAGTTCTGAATAAAAAAATTTGCTATGCTATCCATATTAAAAGTTCAAAATTCAATTTGCGTATTTACACATTTACTTGTAGCAACTGCCCTACTCTATCATTCACAATTTTCCCTCCTGTTCCAATACAAGTGCCCTTTACTATATCATCTTCAAAATTCAGGTTCATACCGCCTTCCTTATTAATAATCAATTTTAAAAAGTTCAGCACGTTTTTGCTATACACCTTACTGGCATCAGACGGGGCCGTAGATGCTAATGCAGAATTACCAATTATCGCTACTCCGTTATGCATCACTGTTTCATTATTTTTTGTCACTTCAGTGTTGCCACCGGTAACAGCTGCAATATCAATGATCACAGACCCTGCACGCATATCATTTATCATTTCAGTAGTAATAAGTATCGGTGCTTTTTTTCCTGGTATTTGTGCAGTGGTTATCACTACATCGCTCTTCCGTATATGCTCGTGAATCTTATCTTTTTGTCTGCGCTCAAAATCTTCGCTCTGTTCTACTGCATACCCCCCTGCTTTAGATGCATCAGCAGCTCCTTCTACTTCTATAAACTTAGCACCAAGGCTCATTACTTCTTCTTTTACAGCAGGTCGTGTATCAAACACTTCAACAACTGCACCCAATCGTTTAGCTGTGGCTACTGCCTGCAAACCAGCCACACCTGCTCCCAATATCATTACCTTGGCAGGAGGTATACTGCCTGCTGCTGTCATGAACATCGGGAAATACCTGCAGTATTCTGTTGCTGCCAGTAATACAGCTTTATACCCTGCAATATTTGCCTGCGAACTCAATACATCCATTGCCTGCGCGCGCGTAGTACGTGGAATAGTATCCATGCTAAAAACAGTATACCCCTTTTCTGCCCACTGCTGCATACGTTCTGCATTGAACAACGGTTGATATACTCCCAAAACCACAGCATTATTTTTTATCATAGTGGGAATATTTTCTGCATTGATCGTTAAAATAAGATCAGCTTCTGCTGCAATGCTATTTTTATCTTTTATCATAGCACCCGCACCGGTATATGCTACATCATTCTGAAAAGCAGATGTACCCGCACCTTGTTCTATCCAAACTGTTACATTCATTTTCACCAAAGCAGCAACTACTTCGGGCACCAGTGAAACCCTTGTTTCAGGAGCAGCTTCTTTTAGCACACCAATTATCATAAAATTATTTCTCAGATTAAGATTCTCTAAAATAGATTTTTATATCTGAATGTCAAAATGGACCGTATTAAATTGTTATTCAGGTAATTTATAGTTAGGATGAGCAACAATTATTAAGAATAGAATAATATCATATGGGCATAAGATCGAAAAGGCAATAAACGAATATGCAACAATTTACCTCTAGCATTGTGCCTGCATTTATTCATGCACCAGCAAATTTTCTGCAAATACCTTTGAAACTGTTGTTTTGATATTTTTCCCGATCATAATGACAATAGAATTATCAAAAAGTATCTTTTCTATTACTATTATTTTCGTTCCGATACCTATATCCAGTTTTTTAAGGTATTGTAGAAATGAAGCGTTTGTATCTTTTACCCCAGCCACCTGGCAGGACTTCCCATCAGACATCTCAGCAAGTGTTGTTTTATACATAACTGCTATTTCTCCATTCGCTTTCGGAATCGGATCGCCATGAGGGTCGTATTGAGGAAAGCCTAAGAACTTATCTAATTTATCTGCAAGTTGTAGATCATGAATATGTTCTAATTGTTCTGCTATATCATGCACCTCATCCCAGGCATAACCTAATTTTTCAAGCAGAAAGACTTCCCATAACCTGTGTTTACGAACTACCTGCAACGCTATTTTCCGGCCTTTATCTGTTAGTTTTACCCCTTTGGTTTTTTCATATTGTATTAGCTTTTTATCGACGAGTTTCCTCAACATGTCTACAACAGATGCAGGATTATTGTTTAAAGCTTCGGCTATTGATGTGAGGCTTATTTTCTCCTTTCCTACCAATGCAAGACGGTATATTACCTTAAGATAATTCTCCTCTGAAAGTGAGTGCATATAATTTTTAGTAGACATGTCATAAAGATAAATAAATAAGCCATAATTAAAAATTAGGTAAGACTAATAAAAATTATTTTGTTATCTAAATTTATTTATTAGATTTGCTGAATAAATATATGCCATGAGATTCTTCTGTGCCCTTTCAATATTGACCTTTTCTTTAAAATCCACATTTGGGCAAGTTGCCAATGATTCACTGCAATCAAAAAGCTTTAACCTGCACTTTCAAACAACATATATTTATCAATACAAACCTGCATTTAACTCGCCTTATAGCGGACTTAACAGTTTGAAAGGAACTGAAGAAACGGAAAACTCGCTTACTTCTACGTTGTTTTTAGGTATTAGATTATGGAAAAACTGCGAGGTATACATCAACCCCGAAATAGCAGGAGGGAGTGGACTTAGCGGGGCTTTTGGGCTGGCAGCATCTACTAATGGTGAAACATACAGGGTTGGAGATCCGGCACCCACTCTTTATTTAGCAAGGGGTTATATACGACAAACAATTGGTTTAAGTACAGAAAAGCGTAACGAAGATGATGGCGCCAACCAGGTTGGTTGCCTGATGCCCAAAAAATATATTCAATTTCTGATCGGAAAATTCTCGCTGGCAGATGTATTAGATAACAATCTGTATAGCAATTCTCCGCGTACACAATTCATGAACTGGACCATCATGAATAATGGTGCATGGGATTATGCGGCAAATGTCCGGGGGTATACTTATAGCTTTACAACCATAGTGCAATTGGAAAACATTGCTTACAAATTAAGTGTAGCAACACTGCCCCTTGTTGCTAATGGAGCAGACCTGAACACCAACCTTGGAAATGCCTATAGCCTGAATGCAGAAGTAGACAAAGCGTATAAGATACATGAGAAATCCGGGAACATAAGGATATTGGGTTATTACAACAATGCCAATATGGGTAGTTATGAACAAGCCATTGCAAATTCTGATAATGAACATATACCAGATGTAATAAGTACAAGAAAAATAAGCAGAGATAAATTTGGCTTTGGCATTAGCGCAGACCAACAAATAAACAATGTAATTGGTTTATTCGCACGAATAGGATGGAATAACGGCGCTTCTGAAACATGGTGTTATACCGAAGCCGACAGAACCATTTTAGGTGGCATTATGATTAATGGTAAAGGCTGGAAAAGAAAAGACGACAACCTTGGGATGGCAGTAGTTGTTAATGGCCTTTCTACAGATCACAGGAATTACCTTGCTGATGGCGGTTTAGGATTTGAGATAGGAGACGGTAAATTGAATTACGGCTATGAAAATGCAACTGAGCTATATTATAGCTATAAACCTGTTTCTTATCCCATATGGATAAGTGGTGACTACCAATTTATAGTTAACCCTGGTTATAATAAAGACCGGGGACCAGTACATGTTTTTTCAATTCGTATTCACGTTGAACTATAACCTTTAGACTGAGACAGAATGTTAGAAACGGTAGAGAAAGAAATAGGTAAAAAGAACCCAAAAAAAGCGTGGCGTAAAGAAAATACTCATCATACACTTTCGGAAGTATTTTCAACTATTCATGTACCCAGTAAAGGAAAATTCTGGAGAAAGCTATTGGCATTTTCGGGTCCGGGACTAATGGTAGCTGTTGGATATATGGACCCTGGTAACTGGGCAACAGATATAGCAGGTGGTGCTCAATTTGGTTATTCTTTACTCTCTATCATACTTATATCCAACCTGTTTGCCATTTTCTTACAATACCTCTCTTTGAAATTAGGAATTGTTACAGAAAGGGATCTGGCACAGGCATGCAGAGATCATTACAGCCCTTTAATAAGTTATTGC
>JABDFN010000074.1:6688-9414 GCA_013286485.1 Bacteroidota bacterium | reverse complement strand
TTCCTGGAAGTCCGCAGATGCCCCGCTTGCGTATGGATTTAGAAAGCTTGATAAATAATCTGAATACAAACATCTTAAAAGGATATTCTGACAGATTAATTTTATTTTAACTGCACAAATATGATTCTGAGTGAGTTATAGGCATTCAGGTGAAAACCTCCAATTTTTATGGGTGGTTGCTACGTGTAAAACACCCTTGTTAATGCTGAATTATGCTCGTAGCTTTATAGAATCAATTTCTTAACCACTATACTTTGAACTAAAAGTTGCCGTCTATTACGGTAAGATGAGATGAGAACCATTGCCCCCATATTGCTTTTCCTTTTTGCATTTACAAGCGCAAGTCCGCAGAGTTTACATATAGATAAAACAAAATTTGTAGTTGGGGGAAATTGTGCAAATGAAGCTATGGATGCTATCGTAACTCCAAATAATGAAATTGTTTTTACCGGATTGACCGGATGTAACGGCGTAGGTGATATTCCAATTGATACAATCGATTCAACGACCGGTCAGGTAAACAAAAATGTCGTAATTGGGAAACTTGACGTAAATCTAAATCTTAAATGGATTAGGATTTATGGTGGCACATACAACGATGTTGGAGAGAAAATATTGGCAACCTCAGATGGCGGATTCGCTGTCTTGGCATATACCCAATCTAATGATAAGGATGTCGTGGGCAATCATGGTTATAAAACCAGCGATATATGGCTTATTAAAACTGATAGTATCGGCAATAAATTGTGGTCAAAATGTTATGGCGGCCCCGCATACGAGGAGCCCTATTCATTTGCAATTACGCCTGATAAAGGGTTCATAATATTAGGAATAACAAATGGCGTTGGGGGTGACGTTCCGTTCACGTATTCTTCGTCGCCTTTTGTTAATGATTGGTTCGTAATCAAGACGGATAGTGTTGGCAATAAACAGTGGACGAATGTATATGGGGGAACAAATGACGAATACACCAATGGCGGTGGAATATTTGTTACAACAAACGGCTATTTTCTTGCAAGCGCGAGCAATTCGAGAGATCATGATTGCACCTCAAGTTGGAATAGCGGAACTGATTTCGATTGGTATTTATTGAAACTAGACACCGCGGGAAATGTTTTATGGCATAAAAGTTATGGCGGAAGCGGAATTGACCAAGTCGCGAACGCAATGTGGGACAACAGGGACAGTTCAATTTTAATTACGGGTTTTACAACCTCTAACGACCATGATGTAATCGGGTTCCATGGCACATATGATATTTGGACAATAAAATTAGATACAAACGGGAATATAAAATGGGCGAAGGCGCTTGGCGGCCCCCAACAAGAATATGGCTGGAATCTTTGTGCGATGCCAAATAAAGGGTACTTGGTATCGGGAATAGCATCACCGGGAACAATAGGGAATGACGACGTATGGCTTTTTGCCTTAGACAGTTCGGGAAACACAACTACCAATAAAATGTTTGGAGGCACCAATTATGAAACCAACCATATAATTATCCCTTACCAAAATAGTTATTGTGCGGCAGGTGGATCTCGCTCAACAGAATTTACAGAAGGTCTGAACATTGGCAGTATAGCAGCTCCCGGGCAGGGAATGTATTTCAGCGTTATTGATTTTTGGCCATTAATGGTTGAAAATAAAAATGAAAAAAAAGAACTAAAAATATTCCCTAATCCGAGCAAAAAGAAGTTGAAAATTATCTTACCAAATCAAGATAAGGGTAAGGTCAGAATAATAAACTCAATTGGGCACTTAGAATATTGCCAAACAATTACTGTTCCCAATAATGAATTTGACATTGATTTAAGCAACCTAATTAAGGGAAGCTACATCGTTGAATGGTATAGTGAAAATGGCTTTGTGTTGAGAAATATACTCGTCATCGAATAGACACAGATTGTTCATTTTTTTTAAATATTCAACTATGAAGCGTTTTCTATTGCTATTACTGTTACTAGGCCTTTTTGAAAAAGGTTTTCCTCAATTCATATTGCAGAACGCCCCACCCCCGGCAATTAAAGTTGACTCTTTTGGAATCACCTTAACTGACCTTCTCAACGATCGTTTCTCAAGGCTTACCCGAAAAGATTCTTGCGAGGGTTGTGAAGCAACAAACCTAGCAAACTCGAAAGTGTTTTGGCAGGATCGTGCTACGCACAACGATTCTTCTGGCAATACCATGTTTGCAAAATATTACAATGCGCTACGGCTTGATGCTGCGGCGAGATTAGTTTCTTCTTGTGGCTCAGGTAGCTTTCAGGGGAGTTGGTCGGTTTTAGGACCTGATACTCTTGATCATCAGGCCGTAGGTAAAATAGACGTGCTATGGGCAAATCCCACAGATTCCAACTATATACTTGCGGGATGTATTGGTGGTTTATTCAAGACAACAAACGGCGGTCAAACGTGGACATGCATATCCGACAATGCGGGAGGAACTGCTGGCGTAGCTGCAATAACTAGTATCTCTGTAAATGCATATAATACCAACATTATTTATGTCGGAACGAGCGCGATAGGAATAATAAAATCATTTGACGGTGGCAATACATGGCAACCTGAAGTTATTCATATTGATCCATATTATTATAATGACAGCGTAGAAAGCGTTAGAGTATTTTTTAGCCCTGATACAGCCTATCTCTATGCTTTTATTGGAAATAAAATATTCATTCGCGCAAATACTTCCCTGGTCACCTATCAGAAACGAGCCGTTAGTC
>JABDFN010000074.1:0-6678 GCA_013286485.1 Bacteroidota bacterium | reverse complement strand
TGATCCATTGTCCGCTTGGGGAAATATATGTTTTGATCACTGGAATGTTCACCATTTTTTTGTGTCAAATCGTGGCCCAAAGTGTGGGGTTTGGGAATCTCAAGTGAGTTGGCCAAGCAGTTCAGATTGGGCAAAAATTACCCTTGGATTGTCCGATACCTTGGTCCAGCCCCCCTATAGAATGGATATAGTTAATGACTCTAGTTTCCAAATTTTTGCTTTAAACAAAGAAGCATTTAATGACACATTATTTGTTATAGGTATGTCAGCAAAAGACACAGGAGGATTTGCTGTTTGGGCTGGTATTTGGAATTATAATCTCACAGGATCTACTCATACATGGAGAAGGGTAAATAATAGCTTGCCGTATTTTACAAACCCTACTGCATCAAAATTTGAAATTGCAATTTCTAGTGAAAATAACAATCTCGTTTATTTTGGGACAGATGTCCCATATGTATCACGTTCACGTGGACAAACAGGAACTTTCGTTCGAATTGGAGCATATTGGGCAGATGAAACGCACGGGGATATAAGAGATATTTTTATCCAAAGAGATCTTTCTGGTCCTACTGATAGCAATAATATCGTGTTTTTTGCTACTGATGGCGGCGTAAGTAAGAAACCTTCTGGCACAAATGAAATTCATATTGGCGTTACTTCGACGATTGATATAAGTGGACGTGGGCTTTCAACCGGTGAGTTTTGGGGTGTGTCTACTACGGAACAAGGCGGTCTAGTTGTAGGAGGAACGCAACACGATGGCATTATGAGTTATGAACCGGATGCAATTCCTCAATGGTTGGGAGCAAGTAGTAATCCTCCGTATCATACTTCGGATGCTGCAACCCCTATGTTTGATAATGCAAACAAAATAAAGGCGTATGTTCTAGAATGGGATTTTCCTTCAAAATCTATAAATGGAGCCAGAAAAATTAATTCTTGGGCCATAGATACATTTTCCAATTTCCCCACCGATAATATGGATGTAAATGCTCCTCTCTTTGCTGATAACAGTAATAATCAATATGCAGGATTAGCAAGTCTGTATCAGAGACCCAATGGCAGCGCATATGGGCCACCTTATTCTGGAACAACTGATGGAGTGAATACTCATCAACTAGCGTTAAGTCCTTATTATAGTGATCCTGTTGGGTATATCTTAAAAGACAATGCTGGAACTTCCCAAAATCTCTATTATCAGGATCCAACTGTCAGCGGTTTTAACTTATTGCACGGTGTTCCGGACGCATCGTATTATCCTATTACTTGCATTACAACTGATCCCTTCCATACGGCTAAAGTATGGATTGGAATTGGAGGCGTGAATTACAACAATACTCTCACTTCAGCTGGAACGATTCAAAACAGAGTATATTATTCTACTGATGCTGGTTCTCATTGGTATGATGTTTCTGCTGGATTGCCTTTGCGTGTTGCGACATCAAGGCTGATTTATCAAGAAGGAAGTAAAGATGTTGTGTTTTGTGCTACTGATGCCGGCATATATCGTTGTGATTTCAGCACATTTAATTCCTCTAACCCCCCAACCTATAATGTTCAGTGGACGTGTTTCAATAAAGGAGCAACTGGCAGTCACGATTTCCCAAATGCGATTGTAACTGGGTTAAACATAAATTATTGTACTCAAAAAATATATACTTCTACTTATGGAAGGGCTATTTGGGTAAGTGATCTATATCCGCCAAATACTGTTGATGGTTTTACTGATACTATTTCATCAAGCACAACTTGGACTCAGGAACTTTTTAAAACAGGCAGCATATATGTTGCACCAGGAAATACGTTGAAAATATCGGGCACCACGATACACATGCCAAAGAACGGAAGGATAGCAGTTGATAAAGGCGCCAAGTTAATAGTAGATAACAGTACCATAACCAACGATTGCCAGTCATGTTTTTGGCAAGGTATCGAAGCATGGGGAGATAATAGTTTGCCACAATCCGCGGCCAACCAAGGAGTGGTGATCATACAGCACCATTCCAATATCATGCACGCTAATGTAGGTGTAGCCAATTGGGATATTACCGATAGCTTAACAAGATTTAGTACTACCGGAGGCATCATACAGTGCACCCAGGGTAATTTTATAGACAACCACCGCTCGGCATGGTTCTATCCATATCAAAACAAATCAGGCACGCGCATTGTTGCCGACCAAAGCTTTTTTAATGATTGCCTGTTTAGCATAGATGGGAATTATAAAGGCGGTACAAGCTATCCGTTTGCAGACCATATTTATCTCAATGGCGTTGCAGGTATCGGCATCGGTGGCTGCAAATTCAGGAACAGCTTGCAATACGGGAAAGGCATTTACGCTTACAATGCCGGATTTAACGTATATCCGTATTTGCCGCCATCCACTGGTTGCGGTGGCGGATGGCCCTGCGGACAGCATAATACGTTTGCGGGATTTAATTACGGCATAGACGTTGAGGGCTTAATTGATCCGACAGGTAAGACTGCCAGTATCGTTCTGGCAGATTTTGATACCTGCACAGTAGGCGTTTTTGTAGCGGACTATGACAACGTGAACACGACCAATAATACATTTACGGTTGGCAACGGGCCGAGCGAAGCCCAGGTGATCGGTGGCGGCCCCTGCTACGAGAACATCGGTATCTATGAAAAGCAGAGCAAATTCTTCCGAATAGCAAATAATACATTTAGCGGAACAAATCCGACAGTGGTTACCTATGGCACTGTGATCCACAATTCAGTTTTTGGCGCGAATACTCCATATGCGCCAAGCTATGTGAACAATAATACGTTCAGCGGCTTCAATTATGCCTGCTATGGATTAGACCAAAATGTTATTACCACAAGCATAGGGGGTACCCCAGGCGGCGGTGTCATGTTCCTCTGCAATACGTACAGCAATGACACGGCGGATATATACTCTGCAGCATCAGATCCGACTAACGGCTCGTTTCTGATAGGTGACCAGGGAAGCATAGCGCAAGCAGCCGGCAATACCTTCTCTACTTCTCCGCATGGCATCATTGTCAATGAAAATACAGTCCATACATTCACATATTTTTATTCTGGCACTGCGCCCGGTTCGGTAAGCAAGCATGTCAATACTATTGCTGCCACCAGTGGCAACAGTTGCACGAGCACCTATGGCATAGGTTCAATCGGCGGTAGCGTCGGGTTTAATCCAACATCGCTTTCAGCTGCAGGATACACAACAGTGTCATCTGCGTTGGTCGCGAACAACACCGCTTGGAGTAATGCACTGAGTTCATATAACGCGCGCATAGACGGAGGTAGCATTGGCGGCCTGATCGGAGTGATAGATGGCAGCACGCTCACCGATACCACTACGCTCTATAACACGCTTATGAGTTACTCTCCATATGTTTCGGAAGCAGCATTGCGGGAAGTGGGGGCATACACAAAGCTGCCATATCACAAATACTACTCCGTACTTGCTGCCAATCCTGAAGTACTGCGAAGCGATATTTTCACCTACTATTTACATCATTCAATACCTGTACCCATAACGAGTGATGATATAGATACATTAATAATAGTCTCACATACGAATAGCGTACGTACTGCATCAGAAGACAGCATACGGTATTACTCGTTGAAAACAGGGATAGATGCGAGCCTCTTGATGATGAATGCGGGAACCGATACCACCTTTGTATATCCGTATGAAGATACCAGCGCAACCGACGCACAGATCGATACCACACGGCTCTATTTTTACAGAGACAGCCTGGCAAACGTCTTGACCACACTTACAGGATTATGGACGCAATATGAGCTCGCAGGATATTACTATGGCAAAGGCAATCTCTCATCTGCAGGTACAACAATCGCTGCGATCCCCACAAGCTATAGCCTCACGACTGACCAGACTACAGAGTATGACAACTACGTAACTATATGGGGTATCCTCGATACCCTTGCAGTACATGGCAGGGGTATCAATGCAATGGATTCGACAAGCATAGCCTTGATAGATTCGCTCTCCTCAGGCCAAAGCCTGAGTTATGCAAAAGTAACGGCATCGAATATTATTGAAGCCCTCGTAAGCGGTGCAGGCTCCATTGGCGGGCCAACGCTTCCGCTTGGGCCACCAGATAAGATGCCATGCCCGTATGCTTCGCCTGCGCCAAAACCAGCAAGACAGAATAACCCACAGCCGGTGATTAATAAGAGTACTGACAATATTGTAAAAGCGTACCCTAACCCTGCAAAAGAGAAAGTGAGCTTTGAATATTATTTGGCTAATACGAAAGGATCTGTCGTACTTGAGATTAGGGATATCCTCGGCCGAGAGGTTGCTGAATATACAATTATCAATACACAAGGAATCATTACCTGGAGCACGGACAAAGTGCCAGATGGAATTTATGTATATAAAGTGCGGGATGAGAATAAGACAATCTCAATTGGGAAACTTACGATAGTGAAATAAAAGTTTAAAAGAAGCCTGCTTATAAGCAGGCTTCTTTATTTTAAATACAAATAAAGACCATTAGTTAGGAAGTTAAAGTAATTTAATTTTATGATAACTAAATTAACTTTGCATTAGTTACTATCCTGCTCTAGCAGCCAACATAGTTTACATTTTCAGTTTTAAAAAGTACCAATTTGCAATATTTTTTTCATCCAATTCAGAAAGTATACCAATTGTAAAACAATAAGTGCAGGAGAATGAAAGCCCTCGATATTAAGATAAAAATTAAGGATATTGATGGAACATGGGGTTATTCTCAGAAAATTCAGAAACTGCTACGAGCCACCCTCTCAAAAGAGATCATTTTTCATCCCGACAGATACATCATTGCATTTCACAGCTTACGGTTATTCAATTTCAGAAAAGGAACTTACCATATAGACAACAAGGAAAGTGTTGAAAAGGCGTGTCTTAAGATTCTTGAGAAGTTTGGAATTTTTAAAAGCGGCAAACTCGGAGATGTATTTAAAGATTTACAAAAAGGGAAAACAGATTATACACCAATATACCAGTTTGTAAAACGTATTGTCGGGTTCAATAAATTACCAGGTGATATTTTATATTCTCTTGAGGATACAGTAAAAGAAAATTTGAAAGAGTTGCTGCAACTAATTGAGCAATATGAAAAAGACCCAATAGTAATTAACTATAACAAAGGAGAAAAACGAAATGAACATAAAACCAAAACTATTGTTGACTTTTACCTTCGGTGTTTACATGAACGAGATGTGATAGTTAAATACCTCATCAATGATCTCGAAAACAGAGCTATTACGAAAGCCTATGAAGACGACGTACTATCAGCTGGATTTACATGGTTATGGTATGAAGCGTATTGGGATAAACCATATAAATGGTGGCAACAAAGAAGTATTGAATTTTTTGACTATAAAAAAATCAATGTGTGTATGCATCGGCTTTCAGAAATTACGTTGCAAGAAATTCCCAAACTTGAAGTGTTATACCATGTAAATAAGGTAGCATTTTACAGAAGATTAAAGAAGAATTTACCGCCTCTTATGATCTTTCACCAGATTCGAAGTTATTACATCCCAATGCTGTCAAAACTGGCCGAAAGACAATTACCGTTTGATGAGCTTGAAAAACTTTTTAAAAGCAAACGATGGATCGGATTTACTGCGCTCGCATTATCTCAGGTGGAGGGCGTTTTTTCAGATATGCTTGATGCCATATATCCGCACAAGCAATACAGCTCATTGTCTACCAAGGTTTCTGCTGTTCGACCACTTTATAAACATGCCGAAAGAAACTTTGATTATTTTGAGTACCATTTGCCAACACTGCGGAATAGTTTTTTGCATTCAGGATCTGCAGGGGGTAGAAACTTTAAGCTAATTTCCCTCGACCTACTATATGACCTACACTATTTGATGAGCGTATTTCTTGAGCTCAATGATCCGCTCATAGAATTGAATAATATATTAAAAAGAAGGCATGAAGACAATATTACAGGTATTGAATCGTTAAATCATATTTTTTATCTCGTAGATGCTGTTGAAAAACGCTATAAACTGCATCCGCAGCATATTCAGTCCAAAGAGGCGCTTGATGCTTGGAAAACATTTGAAATAGAACTGTCTCAATCCTATGACGTTGATTATTATGTTGGCAACGTTAGTGGTGATATAGACCAGCGTGTTGATAGTTTTTTGCAAAGTATTCAAATTGATCTTAAAGACAATGGTACGCTATCAGATCTGCATACGCTCGACCTAAAAACATTGAGAAAAAACAGGGATCAAGTTATAGAGATTATTGATAAAATTGGTTTCAATTTATCTGAAGATTTCAATTATCTCTACAATATTTCAAAATTCACAAAGAACTGTAACAAGTTTCTTCCTAACTGTTCAAAGGCCGTTTTTGATACACTTGCTGATATACATAAACGACATAACGATAACTTCAACAAAATTGAAATAATTGAACCCGCATTTTCGGAATGGGAAAAAATGTGATTGAGAAGTACTCAGGTGATGTATTTTGCACCTACGACCACAGTATATAGTATAGAAAAGGGGGATAATTGCTATGGGAAAGGTCATCAAACTGGAAACCATTTTTGAATAAAATAGATACTTATGCCATTTAATAAAGAGAAAGAGTATGTAGAAATACCACCTGATCAAAACCCTAGTAGGAAAGCTATGCAGGAAAAA
>JABDFN010000073.1 GCA_013286485.1 Bacteroidota bacterium | reverse complement strand
CCAACCATATTTTGGTCCTCTACTGCGGTTATTCTATTAAGCAGTGTCACTATGGCCGTTGCGGTGCGTTCTTTCAGAAACAGGAAGATGCTGCTATATGGCAGAATGGTGGGCCTTACACTGGTGCTGGGTATATTATTTGGTGTATTTCAATACATAGGCTTTAAAGAATTATACAACCAGGGCATAAAAATATCGGGCAATCCGAGTGAGTCATTTTTATTTGTAATATTTATTGCGCACCTGCTGCATATTGCAGGTGGAGTAATAGCCTTATTGATCAAGTTTTTGATGGACCGCAGGAAGAATATAAAAGTCTATAATATAGTGGGATTGGAGATAGTTGCCACCTATTGGCACTTCGTGGATGTATTGTGGATATATTTATTCGTGTTTTTTCTCGCAAATCAATAAAATTGTTTCGAAATTCGCACCCGATTCACAACTAATAAAAACTTTTAAACTAAACTAATGTCAAACGCTACAGCAACAGTTACAGCAGTTGAGCCAAAATCGTGGGGAGGGGGGCGCTCGCCGTTCAATGTGAGTTATGGTAAAATGATGATGTGGTTTTTCCTGTTATCAGATGCTTTCACCTTCGGGGCATTCCTTATTTCTTATGGTACTACACGCTTTTTCAGCGCAGTATGGCCCGATCCCAACCAGGTGTTCAAGTCTTACCCCTTTGGAAACAATTTGCCTTTGTTGTTTGTGAGCTTTATGACCTTTGTACTCATCATGAGTTCTGTGACCATGGTGCTTGCTGTACATGCAGGCCATTACGGAGACAAGAAGGCTGTGGTAAAATGGATGCTTTGGACAATTGTTGGTGGTATTACCTTCCTTTCATGCCAGGCATGGGAGTGGACACACCTCAATCACGAAGGTGGTTGGTGGGGTTCTTTTACAGATCCTAATACACCGGTAAGTGCTTTCGCATCTTTTTTTAACACGCATAAGGTAACTGCACAGGCATTGTCGGCACATGGTTTGCAGGCAACGCACGATTTCTTTAATTACTTCTTTACCATTACAGGGTTCCACGGATTCCATGTGTTCTCCGGTGTTTGCCTGAATGTGATGATATTGGTGAATACAGTGAACGGTACTTACGAGCGTCGCGGCCATTATGAAATGGTGGAAAAATGCGGATTATATTGGCACTTTGTAGACCTGGTATGGGTATTCGTATTCACTTGTTTCTATTTACTCTAAAATTATTCACAACTAACAAATATTCAATGTCAACACAACATCATAACGCAGGTAATGTTCAGCATCTGTACGAAGGCGACCAGAGCGCATTGTATTCAGGTGTTATGCAGCACCATACCGATATCAATTCTACTGAAAGCAGGGCGCAGGTAAAAAGAATTTGGAAGATATTCTGGATACTGCTTGTAATAACTGTTGTAGAGGTGGTCATGGGTATGTTCTTTAGTCACCATATGCCAAGGGCTTTGGTAGCGTTTTTATTCCTTGCTTTGACATTATTGAAAGCCGGCTATATTGTATCTGTATTCATGCACCTGGGCGACGAAAAGAAAAACTTCCTGATAACTATAATGATACCATTAACGCTATTCATTTGGTTCATTATAGCATTCTTATCAGATGGGTTCTTCTGGTTACATATGAATACCACTTCACCAACAAGGAATAAGCAGACGACAGAAGTAGTGCAGCAGGTACATGAAAAGTAAGAATTCAAATAAGAAGTTCATTATAGGTATTTCAATAGCGGTATTTGTGCCGCTATTGGTTTGTTTAGTAACTGGAAAATTTACATGGGAGAATATGGATGTATTTTCATGGGGACATGTACGTTTACCAAGATACTATATACCAGAGGGTATTGATAGCAAGGTGAGGGGTGGTAAAATGGTGTATGACACACAATATCATAAAGTGTCAGACCTTGTTTTAACTAACCAGTTAGGCAAAACAGTTTCTCTGAACAAAGACCTAAGCGATAAGATACTGGTGATAGACTTCTTCTTCGTTAACTGTCCTACCATATGCCCGCGCCTGAGCAGGAATATGGCTTACCTGCAAAAAGCATTTAAGAAGAATGATTCTATTGCGCAATTTGTTTCTATTACGGTAAATCCCATACATGATTCATTCCCGGTTTTGAGAGATTATGCAAATAGGTATAGCATTAACCAGGATCATTGGTGGTTTCTTACGGGAGACAAGAAAACCATTTATGATTATGCGCGCAACCAGTTATTTGTTGCAGCAACTGAGGGAGACGGTGGGGCAGATGATTTTGTACACACACAGAAAATAGTACTGGTAGATAAGCACAGGCATATACGCGGTTATTACGACGGCCTTGACTCAACAGAAATAAAACGCTGCGCAGATGATATAATATTACTATGGAGTGAAAAACATCCGAAACCTTAAAGCGAAAAATGTAAAAGGAAATGCTAACACCAAGTTTAAAGAAGAATGATAAGCAGGCAAGACTACTGATACTAACAGTGTCGTTCGTAGTATTTGCGGCAGTGGTATTATTGTCGCAATTCAAATTGAATCTGAACCTGAGTTTTGATGTGCATATTTTTGCTGCTATTAATGCTACCATCAATACAACTGTGAGCATGCTGCTGATTGCTGCCTATATAGCAGTAAGAAAAAAGAATTACCTGGTGCATAAAAGGCTCATGCTTTCGGCTATTGCATTGTCTATACTATTTCTTGTTTCTTATATCGCTCATCATTTGCTGGCAGGAGAAACAAAATACGGTGGTGAAGGCTTTCTCAGGTACTTCTATTATTTTATCCTGGCTACACATATTCCTTTGGCGGCCATTATACTCCCCTTTATTTTATTCACTGCTTACCGTTCACTTACAGGCGACTATAAGAAACATAAAAAATTGGCAAGGTATACCTTCCCTTTATGGCTCTATGTTAGCATTACAGGTGTGCTTGTTTACCTGCTAATATCCCCTTATTACCGATAAGTGGTTTGTAGTAATGTATTTTGCTTTAATTTTATAGTATGAACAAAAAGGCGTTGATTATAGGTAGCATGGTGGTAGCAGTAATAATGCTATGCCTGCCTGCTTCTATATGGGCGCAGGGATGTTCTGTTTGCACCAAAACAGCCGCGGGCCTGGGAGGTAAAGCAGCAAGAGGGTTGAACGGAGGAATTTTGTACCTCGCATTGTTGCCGATTTCTATTTTATGCACCTTAGGTTTTATTTGGTGGAGATATAATAAAAACAGCATTTAGGATATTGTTTTGAAGCCCTTTTTTTAACTTGTTTAAAATTCATCTTTTTATGAAAAAAGGGTTATTTATTATTGCAGCATTTGCCTGCATTAGTTTTTCGGTTTTGTTCTCTTCTTGCGGTCCGCCATTGCCCGGAAAGGTTGTTACAGAAAATAGGGCAGTTACATCATTCAATGCAATAGTAGTAGATGCTGCTGTGAATTGTAAAGTACAGGTAGAGCCCGGTGCGCAAACAAGTGTGCAAATATATGGCCCTGTGAATTATAATAAAATGATACAGGCAGAAGTGCAGGACAATACGCTGCGCATTTACAATAAAGAAGATTTCAGAGTGGATTGGAGTGATGAAGTAGTAGTAAAAGTAACAGTGCCTTCTCTTGTAAGTATTGATATGTCTGGTGCAGGTACTACCGAAATTAAAGGACAAATATCCGGTACGAAATTAAGTACAGATGTATCGGGTGTGGGCAAACTTACAATTGCAGATGTTACAGTTGATAGCCTGGATGCAAACGTGTCAGGTGCGGGAGTATTGAGAATAAATAACGGGCATACAAAGTATGGCTGTTATGATCTTTCGGGTGCGGGTACTATAGATGCTTTCGGTATTACTCACGACCAAGCTGCTGCTGCTGTATCAGGTGCCGGTAGTATCAACGTTACAGCTACTCAAACATTGAGTACAGAAATCAGCGGTGTGGGCAATATACGCTACAAAGGACATCCGAATTTAACAAGTGAGAATGATGGCGTAGGGACTGTGAAAGACGCCAACTAACGTAATTGGCAGGAAATTTGCGGTATTATTTAATAAACCCTGAGTTGCCTATGTTATTGTTAAGATTACACAAAAGTGTATTAGTATGTCTGTCAATAGTTTATTCAAATCTCGTATTTGCGCAGGAGCATGATCCTATTGTCCGAAAATGGATGGTTGATGATAAGTCTGCTAAAATAGAAATATATAAAGGCGAGGACGATAAATATTATGGTAAAGTGGTATGGCTTAGAAAACCTACTGTTGATGGTAAACAGAAAATAGATATTCATAATCCTGTTGAGTGTAAAAGAAACCGTCCTTTAATGGGTATGGTTGTGTTAACGGGATTTATTAAAACAGATGATGGCTTGTATGAAAAGGGTGCTATCTACGATCCTAAAACAGGGAATACTTATAATTGTAAAATGATATTGGAGGGTGACAGCTTGTTTGTGAGGGGCTTTGTGGGTATCTCTATTATTGGTAAGTCTACCGTTTGGACAAAAGCTGCTGACTAAGCAGCTAATTTTCTATTCCTTTCTATACTTACAATGCGTATACATACTCCTGATATGAGGAACATGAAAACAGCGGACAGCCACATAATATTGGCTCCGAATATTTTGTATAAAAATGCACCCGATATCAAACCTATTATACTCGCCAGGCTACCCATGCTTCCGGCAATACCCTGCACGCGGCCCTGGTAGCGATCGTCGGTTGCATTAGCCAAAGAAGCAAGAAATGAAGGCCACATCAACCCATTGCCACAAGCAAATAATACTGCCCCTGTATATAGCACCACATCATTTGCAGAGCTGAACAATGCAAAACTGGAAGACAGGATAATACCACCTGTAATGACCAAACTTCCATCTGAAAAATGTTTTGAAACTGCAGAGAGTACCGGTCCTTGAATAATGACCATGACCCCGCTCAACACGGCAAAGAAAATACCCAGCTTAAAAACTGTCCAGTGTAATTGCTGAGCAACATAGACAGGGAAAGCAACATAAAAGAAATTGAATGCGAGATAGATCAAGAAATATAACAACAGAAAATAGGGAATGAAGGGCAGCTTTAAAATATTTACTTTCTCTTTCTTCTCTTGTTTTTCTATAACCGGTTTTACATCTTTTAATTTGAAAATGATAACAACTACTGCCAGTGCAGAGATGAACATAGCTCCCAGTACAGGTGTTAAAAGTCCCAATGCTGTGGCACCCAAAACACCTGCCATAGCAGGCCCTACTATGAAGCCTATATTTTGTGAGGCGGTCATTTTACCGTAATTCTTTTTGCGGTCGCTATGGCTGCTGATGTCGGCGAGATAAGCATAGGCAACAGAAATATTACCGCCTGTAATGCCATCTACAGCCCTGGCAATAAATAATAAAAAAAGCGGAAGGGTATTCATAAACACGCCATGTATGCCGCTGCCGGGCTTTGGAGTGGTTACCGGAATGAGCAAAGCGATAAAGAAAACACTCCAGCCCAGGAAAGTGCCTATTTCACTTAACAACAAGATTTTTCTTCTGCCGTATTTATCAGACCATGCGCCTAATATAGGGCTGCCAATCAACTGGAAAGCGGAATAGGTGGCACCTAAAAAGCCATAGCTTAATTCGTTGCCTCCTAATTTTAAAATAAGAATAACGAGAAAGGGAATAACTATGCTAAAGCCTAGCGAGTCGATAAAATTTACCAACAATATAGGTATGATCGTACTCTTATTTTTCCCGGTCGACATTCAGATATATCAGGCTATGTGAGGTTTATCGAAAGTTACAGATTATTTTATTAAAAGGTCGGTAACACTGTTACACACCCGATTAAAATTAATGACTCCAAAAAATCCTGTGCTATTTGTTTTGTTGATCAGTTTGTTTTCTATCATTGCCGCATTCCCTTCTTTATCAATAATAACAAAAGAAGGATAGCTATTGTGGTAATTAAGGCTGGGCGAACTTATGTTGTACTTTATTCTTGCAATAGGAAAGGTGATATGCTCTTTTTCTGTGAATTCCTGCTAGTAGTAGCAAAGTTAATTACACTTGTAGCTTGTTCTGTATTTATTCCTTGTTCGATAGACGTGCAATAAATTTACTCATTTAGAAGCAGATATATTTCGTTTTCCAGTTCAGACACATACTTATTGGTTTTAGGATCGGTTTTTAGTTTTTTATCACTACCTATTTCGCCTGATTTAACGAATCCCGTTTTTATATATCGTACTATTCCTTTCTTATCAATAATCAATGTAGTTGGAAAAGTGGTTATGCCGATAGTACGATTAATATATTCGCAATCATTTTTGGCGGGTTTAGTCACTGTGCCAAACTGGCACCCCGGAATTACCTCATAATTGATCTTGAGACTAAAAGCGGACCTTAAAATAGCAACAGTTTGATCTTTATTGTCGCTTTTCCCGGTCAGAAATGTTTCAAGATCATCTTTATTATTCTTTGCAAAAGAGATAAGTTGAAAGTTCTTATCGCTAATACTGTCTTTTAATGCACTTAGGTATGGTGCTTCTGACATGCAAGGTAGGCAACCGATATACCAAAAGTTAATGAGTGTTACTTTCCCTAACAGATCCTTATTAGTCCAGTTTTTTCCACTGATGCCAGTTGCTGAAAAATCAGGCAGGGGTTTATTTAATGATTGTGCTGGCAAAACAATTGGCATCATTAAGATGGCAAATAATAATTGTTTACGCATATAAATGATTGTTTATAGCATGAAAATAAAAAAGCTACCTAACAGGTAGCTTATAAATAGCGTTAAAGCTTTGTCAATTAGCATTTACTGCTTTCTGTACCAATGCAGCAGCTTCGCTGAGTAGAATTGCAGACTGCACTTTCAGCCCTGAATTTTTTATCAGTTCCTGTGCTTGCTCTGCATTTGTTCCTTGTAAGCGCACAATGATCGGTATGGTGATATTGCCCAGCTTATGGTAAGCTTCGATAACCCCGGCCGCTACACGATCGCAACGAACAATGCCACCAAATATATTAATGAGTATAGCTTTTACATGAGGATCTTTCAATATAATGCGGAAGCCAGCTTCTACTGTTTGTGCGTTGGCAGAGCCGCCTACATCTAAAAAGTTAGCAGGTTCACCGCCAGCCAGTTTTATCATGTCCATGGTGGCCATAGCCAAGCCTGCACCATTTACCATACAACCCACATTGCCATCCAGTTTTACATAGTTCAGATTGTGTTCTCCGGCTTCTACTTCAGTAGGATCTTCCTCATTTTTATCGCGCATATCTGCTATGTCATGATGACGCATGAGTGCGTTGTCGTCAAGATTCATTTTACAGTCTACCGCTACAATTTTATCGTCTGCTGTTTTAAAGAGCGGGTTTATTTCCAGCATGGAGCAATCAAGCCCTATGTATGCATTATAGAGGTTAGTAACAAATTTTACCATGTTCTTAAACGCATCACCTTTCAAGCCAAAATTAAAAGCGATGTTCCTTGCCTGGAAACCTTGTAGTGGCATCATGGGGTGTACCCATTCTTTAAATATTTTATCCGGTGTTTTGTGTGCTACTTCTTCAATATCCATACCGCCCTCTGTGCTGTACATGATCACGTTCTGCTTTTTAGCGCGATCGAGCAATACAGATAAATAAAATTCTTTGCGTTCGCTTGGGCCATCATAATACATATCCTGTGCAACCAGCAATTTGTGCACTACTTTACCAGTAGCACCTGTTTGAATGGTAACTAAGGTATTGCCTAAAATATTTTTTGCTACACGTTCTACATCGTCCGCGCTTTTTACTACCTGCACTCCATGTTGTTCAGGCACTTCTTTCATGGTGCCTTTACCGCGACCGCCTGCATGTATCTGTGCTTTTACTACAGCGAATTTTGAACCGGTATCGTGAGTTATTTGCTTATATGCGTTTACAGCACTGTCGGCATTGTCAACGGCAATACCTTCCTGGGTGGGTACACTATAACGTTTTAAGAGTTCTTTTGCCTGGTATTCGTGCAGATTCATGTAGTGAAAATTTGTTCGCGAAGATAAGTTAAATGGCTCAATAGCTCAATGGCAAAATTGCTTAATCAAATTAGATAATTCGACAATTTGACAATGAGTGACAGATATTAGAACAGGGTATCGCCATTGTGAATAACAGGAGGTTTAATGTTTGTACCACAATGTATATTGAGTTGTTCTATAAAGTATTTTATTAATTCGGGTGAATGTAATTCTTCGTGCTGGTGCATAAAGAAATAACAGGTTTCAAGTCCTTCTTTCATCCATTTTTTTATTCTTTGTACCCAATCGTCAATGCGCTTATAATCGGTAGGATGAAGACTATTACCTACAAAACGTATAAAACATTCAGGTGTTGACAAATGCATATGTACGCAATCTCTACGGCCGGCAGCATCGGTGATAATAGTACCACGTTTTTGTTTTCTTAAGAAAGAAAATAACGTTGGATCATAGCCTTCTTTGCCAGCATACCATTCTTCACTACGTAATTCGATAAAAAGAGAAATGTCTTTGGGAATATCATTAATGAATTCTTCGATGGTTGGTAAGGTTTTTAAACCCATTTGAGGATGCGGCATTAAAAATACAGGGCCGAGATTCTTTCCGAATTCTACAATAGTATCAAGATATTCGTCCACTTCATGCTTTACGCCTTTCAGCCTCTTGAGGTGTGTAATAGTTGAAGTGAATTTTGGGCAGAACAAAAAATCTTTTGGTACAGCGGCCTTCCATTTATCAACTGTTGCTTTAGAATGCAATTGGTAATAAAAGCCATTGAACTCAATTGAATTAAAAACATTGGCATAATAATGCAGGAAATCTTTTTCTTTAGTGCCTTTCGGGTAGAACTTGCCTACCCAGTCTTTGCGCCCCCATTTGGCGCAACCGATATAGAATTTGGTTTCTCCTTTCTTTTTAGAGCTTTGTAATACTTCGGTAGTAACCTTAGGGTCGGGTGGTAGCGTGAAATCAATTTTCTTTAGCTCTGCATCTGTTACTTTACCGAATTCCATCGTGATGTAATTGAATCTTAAAATTATTAATTTTCGATAGTCTCAATATACAATTTCTCTACTTTAGTACGTGCCCAGGGTGTTTTACGAAGGAACTTAAGGCTGGAATTGATACTTGGATTATCGATGAAGCAATTGATATTAATGTATTCTCCCAGTCTTTCCCAGCCATAATGATCTACCAGGAAATGCAGTATCATTTCTAAGGTTTTGCCATGCAGCGGATTATTGGATTGTTGCACTCGCAGATCAAAAGAAAGTAGAAGAAAAGAAAATGATGGGCGGACTCACCTTTATGGTCAATGGGAAAATGTGCGTGGGAATTATTAAAGATGAGTTAATGTGCCGTATAGATCCCGCTATTTATGAGGATGCATTAGAAAAACCGGGCTGTCACGAAATGACATTTACAGGCAAACCCTTTATAGGCTATGTATTAGTAGATGAGGA
>JABDFN010000072.1 GCA_013286485.1 Bacteroidota bacterium | reverse complement strand
GGGTAGAAATATGGTTCACTACTGTATCCCAAGTTGTGCCATTATTCAAAGAACGTCTGAATGAAACATAAGTATTTCCGAAAGTGCCTTTATTCAGTGCTACTACTACGAATGAATCGTGTGCAGCAATACCCGGCCAGAAAAGTGTATTGCTATCCAGGCAAAATTTAGAACCCCATGTGTTACCACCATCGAGTGAACGCCTGTAAAAAGAAGAGCTATGCCCTAATATGGTACTGTCGCGCCAGGCAATATGCACAGTTGAACCTACGACCGCAATGGTAGGAAAATCTGCTTCGCCGTTCGTATCTGTTATTGCAACCGGTGTGCTCCATGTATGACCTGTATCTGCAGAACGCGTATAATAGATAGCAGCTCCTGCTGTGTGTTTATCGCGCCAAACAACATGTACTGTGTCTCCACTTACGGCTAAACACCTTCCCATATTTTCATTGAGAGTGGTATTAATACCATTAGGGGAAATTTTTACATACGGAACCCATTGCGCTTTTGCATTGAATGAAAGTATGCAGAAAGAGAACAGGATAGTATATAGCTTAGACATAGGCGGAAAATTAGTAAAGACGAACAAATATAAAATTAAAACAATAAATACATATAAATCAAAAATATTTGAAAGATAGCTACTTATTAATTAAAATATGCAATTATATTTGTTTTTATATGATAATTTTGACTGCTTTGTACACTGTCTGATAATAATGATTTAATAGTGTAAGGGGGTTGCAAGGTAAAAGAGTATTGATTATCTTGACCCCTGATTTAGTATATGTTTACCCGCTTTTCGTATAAGTGGAATCTTTATGTTATATCTGAACCTAATCACGAATTAACATATTCGTATAACCTATAAAAATTGTAAACGAATAAAAAAACCATAACCATGATTAAAACGTTACTTAGTCTTTTTTGTTTATTGCCCTTTATCAGTTACGGCCAATGGGAATATGCTATTGGTGCGGGTATGAGCGTGAATAGTACGCCCAGTGATAATATGTATTATCAGGCTGATAAATACATCCCTAATTATGCTGTAAGCGGTTCTTTGGTAGATAATATCGGAAAAGATAAAAGCTGGCAGGTAGGAATACAAGTACATTGCCTGCAACTTGCCAATAAGTCGAGTAAACCATTTGCTTCAGACAATCTTTCCGCGTATGCTTACAACACCAATGCAACCATAGGCAACGATGGAACTAAATTTGTATTTGGACAGTATACCGTATCTGCTACATTAATAGCCAATAAAAAATTCCCGGTTAGCCAAAAAGCAGAAATGTATATTGGTATAGCAGCAGGTTATTCTTCTGTACGTAATTGCAGAGGCACGGGCTCTCCTGTTGTATCCTACCTGGCACCAGATGGCGGACAGGGTGCTGTATATGGCGGACAAATAGGCTTCATCGCAAAGAGCAATAGCAATACCAGCTTTTACATGGAATTGGCACCACGCTTTTACAGTCTTACTTTTCCCGGAGCAGAAGCACCATTTACAACTGCGCTGCCCCACCCTGATCTGAAATTTAATACTATCGCTTACCCTATCACATTGGGTTATCGTTATACTTTTCCAAACAATCACGGACAAGGGTTATCTAAACAACATATGGAACGTTTTGTAAGCCTTGATCAATTGGAAATTGGCTTGGGCGGGGGTATTAGTGAAAACGGAACTCCACAAGGCAATGCGTATTATTTAGGTGACCAAATGATACCTAATTATGCAGTGAGTGTTTTGATTGCTAATAATTTTGGCGCAGCGGGCGTATGGCAGGCAGGAATTGAGGCACATGTACTGGAACTTGCCAGCACGTCTTCTATTTCTTATACAGGAGAAGACAGACCCACAGTAGGCGGCGACAGTAAAAAAATTGTTTACTCCAAGATCACAACAGATATATGCGCAATTGGTAACAGGAAATTCAAGATCAGCCATAACGAATTTTATCTCGGTGTTGCTGTTGGGCTTGGCATAGCAAGAAATAATAATCACTATACACCTGACGAATCTTATGTAGCACCAGACGGTGGCCGTGGTATGGTATTTGGCGCACAAGCAGGGTATACATTGAACATCACTCAAAACTTTGGGCTGAATATAGAAGTTGCTCCCCGTTATTACTGCCTTGCATACGATGCGGAAGCTCCTTACTTCATCAAGCCACACAACAATTTATATTATAACGTATGGGCTTACCCTGTTACATTCGGTTTCCGTATAAAACTGAACAGGCCAAGTGATGACGATGTACCTCGTTTTGATATTGACAGGTACCAAAGAAAGAGAGAAAACTGGCACGAATAAAAACATACTAATCATATAAAATAAGCCTCCGCTGCGCGGAGGCTTATTTTATAATAATATCCTCTACAATCTTGAAGAGAATCTAAGATGGTGCGCATTATAGTTTTGCAAACCAAATACCAACCCTAAAAAAGCTGCATTACCACTCAGGTTGGTGCCACCGTGTGTATCAAAATCAAGAAAAGAATACCTTGCTTTAAACCCCCAATAAACTAAACCGACTGTACTAACATCATATTCTACACCAATATTAGAATCAAGCGTTCTTAGGTATTCTCCGCGTACATAATCTAATTTACCAAAAGTGCTTACCTGGTTTTTAAGTACTATTTCATGCCTGCCCATACCACCTTCTACAATCAACAACCCCTTCTGAAATTGATGCAGTGAATATTGCACCTCTCCACCAATATATCCAGCAGGTGAAGAATTAGTATGATACCATACTCCACGTTCAAAAGCGTCGTAATAATTGGGTGAAAATTGTGTTTCTGCCTGAAGTGAAAATGCGACCCCCACCCTATGTACTCTTAAGCCAAAAAGAAATTGACAAGCAAGGTGGTCACCAGTGAGTGCTAATTCCCCCGTAGGCGCGAATATCCCGGGATTGACCTGGAATATACTTTTAACGGTTTGGTATTGATCGTCTTTTGCAAATGATGTGAACGAAATGAATACGAGAAATAATGTAAATATCTTTTTCATAATTGTTTTATAGTTGATGGCACTACAAAGCAATTGATCTTTATTCACATCTAAATGAGTTTAATGAAATTTAAGATTTCTTTAAACAGGAAACTTGATACCCTGGGCCAATGGTAGTTGATCGCTCCAGTTGATAGTATTGGTCTGGCGGCGCATATACAGTTTCCAGCTGTCAGAGCCGCTTTCCCGGCCACCACCTGTATCTTTTTCCCCACCAAAAGCACCTCCTATTTCAGCACCACTGGTACCAATATTAACATTTGCTATCCCGCAATCGCTACCCATATATGATAGAAATTGTTCCACCTCGCGCATGTTCAATGTCATGATAGAAGAAGACAAACCCTGAGGGACCGCATTTTGCAAGGCAATGGCTTCATCCAATGTTTTATATTTTATTACATACAAAATAGGCGCAAAAGTTTCGTGCTGTACTATAGGCCAGCCATTCTGCACTTCGAAAATGCAGGGTTTCACATAGCAGCCGCTTTCATAGCCAGCACCTTTCAGCACACCACCCGCAATGATCTCTATACCACCCGCTTTCTTTACCTCTTCTATTCCATGTAAATAATTCTTAACTGCGTCTTTATCTATCAGCGGGCCAACATGATTGTTTTCATCCAGGGGATCCCCAATCCGCAATTGCTTATATGCCGCAACTATTTTAGTAAGAAATGCATCATACACTTTTTCCTGAATAATAAGGCGGCGAGTAGTTGTACATCTCTGACCGGCTGTACCTACTGCCCCAAACAAGGAAGCACGTAATGCAATATCCAAATCGGCATGTTCAGAAATAATAATGGCATTATTACCACCTAATTCGAGTAAAGACCGTCCCATACGGCCCGCTACTGCCACACCCAAAGCCTTGCCCATACGGGTAGAGCCTGTTGCAGAAACCAATGGTACGCGGGTATCGACGCTCATCCATTCACCTACATCGCGTCCGCCAATTACCAGGCAACATACACCTTCTGGCACATCATTCGCCTTCAATACATCTGCAATAATATGCTGACAGGCTATTGCAGATAAAGGCGCCTTTTCTGATGGTTTCCAGACACAGGTATTGCCACATATCCATGCTACCATACTGTTCCAACTCCATACTGCAACAGGAAAATTAAACGCGCTTATGATACCCACTACACCTAGGGGATGCCATTGCTCATACATGCGATGCTTAGGGCGTTCGCTATGCATAGTAAGTCCATATAACTGGCGCGACATGCCAACAGCGAGGTCGCATATATCTATCATCTCCTGCACTTCGCCATAACCTTCCTGCAGGCTTTTCCCCATTTCATAAGAAACCAATTTGCCTAATGGCTCTTTATACTTACGCAAAGCCTCCCCTACCTGCCTTACTATTTCGCCACGTTTTGGCGCCGGCCATGTGCGCCATTTTATAAATGCGTGTTGTGCTTTTGCTATAACAGCATCGTACGAAGTTTTATCAGCAATATTTACTTTTGCTATTAATTCACCGTCCACAGGAGAATAACACTCTATATTATCAGCAGCAGTATCCATCCAATCAGAACCGGTTGATGCAGCTTTATTTGTTGCGTGAATAGAAAGTTCTTTCAGGATATTGATCATGTCCATAATGTCAAAATTTACTACAACAAAGTACGTAAAGAAAACGCAAAGCTTAAAAAGGAGAATTAAAACCCTGCAAGAAAGAAAAAGAGATATCGCGGGAAGAAACAATAGGATGTTTCACCCCCCAGTTGAAACCAAAACTATCATATCGGATACCTGTATCGTGTTCTTTACTATATTCGGATGAAACGAGATAATAAGTGATTGCATCTTCTGTCAATGACTTGAAACCATGCGCAAATCCTTCAGGTATATAATAGGCTTTATGATTTTCCAAAGACAATTCCTGCGCGTAAAATTGTCCATAAGTGGTAGAATTTTTACGCAGGTCAACAATTACATCAAGTATTGCGCCATAAGGGCAAAAAACAATTTTGGAATGTTGGTGCGGCGGTGTTTGAAAATGCATGCCGCGTATAACGTCTTTCTTAGAAGTAGAGAAATAGCTCTCTTTCAAATCGAAATTAATGCCCATCTGCTTTAAGCTCGTTTCATGGAATGTTTTTAAGAACACTCCCCTGTCATCGGGAAATGCAGGGAGTGTTAAAACGTATGCTCCATCGAGTGGCGTGGCAGTGAACAGCATATTATCCTTCAAAATATTTTTTTATTTGTTCCATGCACTTTTCGTGTGCAGTATTCTTTTTATCTGCATACCATTCTGCGGACCAGTGAATGGCTTGTTTTGCATTGAGCTTAGGTTCCCAGCCTAACATGGACTTAGCTTTATTGCTATCAAGCAATAACAGCTTCGCTTCGTGCCTTGCATTGGAGTCTTCTATGTTTTTATAAGCGCCTCCCTTAAAATGCTCTAGGAATATTTCGGTGAGTTCCTGCACAGTGAGCATATCATCAGGGCACGGGCCAAAGTTAAAAGCAGTGCTGTATTTTACAGGATCTTCACTCATTTTTGCCGCTAATAATAAATAAGCACCCAAAGGCTCTAATACATGTTGCCAGGGGCGAACAGAATGAGGATTTCTGAGTCCTACTTCTTCACCAAATTCTAATGCACGAACTATATCGGGTATGATACGATCGTCGGAAAAATCGCCACCCCCTATTACATTACCCGCACGAACAGAAGCTATCGCTTTTTCATGCGAAGCATATTGCAGCGGATAGAAGAAAGAACGTGTATAGGATTCTATTACAATTTCAGCAGCTGCTTTACTTGCAGAATAAGGGTCGTGCCCGCCCAGCTTATCATCTTCTTTAAAAGCTGTGCCTCTTTCAGGATTTTCATATACCTTATCTGTAGTGATCATGAGCGCTACGGCAGGCTTATCCATCATGCGCAAAGCCTCCAGCATATTTGCTGTGCCTTGTGTATTTACCATGAAGGTATCAACCGGTTTATCATAACTGCGGCGCACCAAAGACTGTGCAGCCAAATGGAATACAAAATGCGGTTCAAAATTGACCAGCTCATTGTGCAGTTTTTCCGGATTGCGCAGATCTCCAATTACAGATTCAAAACAAAGTTTATCACCATCTATTTGATTATAGAGGTCATTATCTTTTTCCGGAACTAAAGAATAGCCCTTAACATCAGCGCCCAGCCAATTTAATATTTGTAATAGCCATGCGCCTTTAAAGCCTGTATGCCCTGTGAGAAATACACGTTTACCATTGAGTGCTGAACGCAGATAATCGGCTGTTACCATTTTTTCCATAAGGGTTTAGTTTGCCAAAGATCTTCGAGTTCTTCTTTATCACGCAATGTGTCCATACACTTCCAGAAGTCATGATGTTTATAAGCAGCTATCTGCCTGTCACGCGCGAGGTCGTCCATTGGCTTGCGTTCCCACATCATATCATCCGAATTTTCGGGAAGGTATTTTGCTATAGAAGGCTCTATTACAAAAAAGCCTCCGTTTATCCATGTACCTGAATCGGCAGGTTTTTCTTCAAAGCTGTTAATGGTGCCATCACTTTCCATTTTTATAACACCAAACCGGCTGGTAGCCTGGATAGATGTCATGGTACAAATCTTGCCACTCTTCTTATGAAATTGTACAAGATCATTTATGTTCACATCACACACACCGTCCCCATAGGTGAGCATGAATGTTTCGTTGCCAATATAAGGGAGTACGCGTTTTAAACGTCCGGCTGTCATTGTATCTAAGCCGGTATCAATCAAGGATATCTTAAATGGTTCTGCAAAATTATTATGTACCTGGAATGAGTTGGAAGAAAGGTCTACCGTAATGTCTGCATTATGCATAAAATAGTTGGCAAAATATTCTTTTATCATCCAGCCTTTATAACCGAGGCATATAATAAACTCAGTATGCCCGTAAGCAGCATATATCTTCATGATATGCCACAATATAGGTTTGCCACCTATTTCGATCATAGGTTTGGGCCTAAGGGATGATTCTTCTGATATACGGGTTCCACGCCCGCCTGCAAAAATGACTACCTTCATCAGGTTTGGTTTAAAATACTACGCGAAAATAGCTAAGTAATTGTGTTAATTCTTACTACTGCAAACTACAAAACATTTAGTGTGGAAATTATATATATTTTCTTAAACTTGCATAAATAATTATCGTCAAAAGTCTGTACCATCTTAATATTAACCTGGTTTTGTGATTTATAGTTACCTTATGAAGTATTTAACGCTCCTCATTGCATTTAGTGTAATAAGCTCTACAGTAGCATTGGCACAGCATACAACGCATAAAAAAAGAGACACACCCCAATCCGTTACAACTGACAATACAAATGATGATGATAATACTACCAAAGGGTCTTATTTATCTATCGGCGCTAACTATATAAGTAATAACGTGTATCTCGGAAGGAAGGATTCAATTGCAGTCCCCTATATATCTCCCTATATTGGTTATACTTTAAAGAATGGCCTTTATGCTAAATGCCTTGAGTCTTACCAGGCAACAAAAACAGACGCACATTTCGACTTATTTACTTTTGAACTTGGCTATACCCATTTATTCTGGAATACATTATCGACAAGTGCATCTTACGACAAGTATTCTTTCAGTGACAGCAGCGAGAACATAAAATCTTCTATTAAAAGCAGCCTGATGTTGTCTTTTCTTTACATGAATAATTATGTAGAACCATTGGCCACCTTCATAATAGACAGAACAAATGAAAATAAAACCGACATTGTTGCCAACTTTGGTATTGATCATACCTTTTTTCTGCTGCATGATAATATGAACATCATCCCTACCTTGTCTGCCAACTTTGGCACACAGAACTACTATAATGAGGCAATCATAAAAAAAGAAACGAAAAAGGGAAAAAAGGTAGTGAATCAAAGAGCAGTGAATGCTACCAACCAATTTGAGCTTTTAGATTATGAATTGAGCGTTCAGGCTATATATAAAATACAGAACTGGGTGTTTTTATTGGTACCGACGTACGCATTACCTGAAAATCCATCCACCACCACAATTATAACAAAAACAGGTGGCACCAATGTTTTTGCAGAACAGATCAGCAATAGCTTTTTTATAGAGCTTGACGCTTCCTACCGTTTCTACCATAAGAAAAAGAAAAAGGGTTAGTGCGTAATATCGAAGCTCGCAGGTATATTAAAATTATATTCCAGTTCCTTATCAAATTCCGCTGATTGAAAGTTGATACCCAGGTAATACTGCCTGCCTGCATTTTGAAAATTTGCTTCCCTGTTAGTAGAAAACTTATGACCCGATATAATAAAATAATTAGTAAACTGGGTAATGCCATGCAGGGAGTTATTGTTGCGCATAGCTATTTGAGCATTGGCAATGGTACTATCGCTTTTACTGTAAGTAATACGTTGAACACTACTATCATCCTGAATCTCCAACGCCCATGCATCCGGCAATGTAGTAACATCTGTTATAGTACCATTCTTTCTCATTGCCTCGCCCAATATAAAGTTTTGCAGGGTACCAAATCCTATAGGAACAGGCATTAATTGCTCTGCCTGCGACATTGGCATAAGTGTGGCTTCTTTTTGCAAATGGTTGATCCATTTTATAGAATCAGGTGTTACCAATAGTCTACCTACCTGCGCCTGTATACCTAAAAATGAACCCGTAATGTTGATCCATATTACACTATCCTTACGCATGTGAATGATAGCAACAAAATCGAAGCTTTTGTCCATTCCTTCATAGTGCATTTTTGCCTTACCACTGAAAGTCTGAAAGTCAATTTGCTGTTTCCATAAAGGCAAAACATTTTGAATTAATTTTTCTTTTGAAACAGCGCTTGTTGAAGTATCTATTTTCTTTGCAGCCGAATCTCTTGCCATTTTAGCCAATAACGCAGTATCTCCCATTGGATGTTTGCGTATAGGATGCTTCATTACCTTCATTAACTTACAAGCGGGTAAGCTGCAAATAATTACCAGAGCCAATATTGTCAACAAGCTTTTATTCATATAGTTTTCTGTCACTAATCTTTTTATCTATTAAAGGATCGTCTGTATTTTTTTGTTTTGCTTTTTGCCAACACTCTACTGCTTTTTCCGCATTTCCCAGTTTGTAGTATATATCTCCGAGGTGTGCCCAAACCGTTCCATCTGAATTACTATCTGCGGCTATAGCTTTTTCAACAAACTCACGGGCCTTATCATATTTCTTCTCTTTGTACAATATCCATCCATATGTATCTAAAAAAGTGGCTGAGCCAGGTTGTATCTCTAATGATCTTTGAGACATTTTTTCAGCGTCACTTAAACGAACACCCCTTACGGACAGGTAGTAGGCGTAATTATTAAGCGCACCTGCATCTGCTGGTTGTAGTTTTAATGTATGTTCAAACGCACTGTCTGAAAGCTCGAACTGCTTGTTACTATTATACAAATCAGCTAGTATTGAATACATACCGGCCATAACTGCAGTATCTTCATCGGGCTGCATTTCAATGGCTCTATTCACTGATTTGATTGCATCAGGATAATTCTTCTTGTTCATCAACCCAATACCATATAAAAAATGAACTTCTGCCTGATTAGGAAAAATACGCAATGCCTTTTTCGCATATAACAATAAAGAGTCAGCATCTTCTCTCCTTTCAGCATACCCTCTTAATATTTGTGTCCA